>NZ_FXUB01000001.1:357938-715877 GCF_900182835.1 Desulfurobacterium pacificum | reverse complement strand
TGTAGCTATAGAAGAAGGGTTAAGATTTGCTATTCGTGAAGGTGGAAGGACGGTAGGTGCTGGAGTAGTTACAGAAATTCTTGATTAATAAGGGGTAAGGTGATGGCGCAGGATCGCATAAGAATAAAATTAACGGCTTATGACCATAGATTACTTGATAGGTCTGTTCAGGAAATAATTGAAACTGTTAAAAGGACTGGTGCTATCGTCGCCGGTCCTATTCCTTTACCTACGAAACGCTCAGTGTGGAGCGTGATTAGGTCTCCTCACAAGTATAAGTACTCTCAGGAACAGTTTGAAATTAGAAGACACAGAAGGTTACTTGACATCAAGAATCCAAAACCGCAAACCGTGGAAGCTTTAATGGATCTCAAGCTTCCCGCCGGTGTAGATGTAGAGATAAAGCTTGACTAATTAAAGAGGTGTAAGGATGAAAGGGATCCTCGGTAGAAAAGTTGGAATGACACAAATTTTTACAGAAGATGGCAAGGCTATAGCTGTTACTGTTATTGAAGCAGGACCTTGCACGGTTGTTCAGAAAAGAACTCCTGAAAAGGATGGATACGCAGCTCTTCAACTTGGTTTTATGGAAAAGAACAAAGCCGAGCACAAGTTTCCCAAGCCTCTCTTGGGACACTTCAAGAAAGCAGGGATAAAGCCTACAAGGTGGCTTAAAGAGGTAAAGTTTGACAACGTAGATGAGTACAACGTTGGGGACAAGATAACTGTAGAAATATTCCAGCCTGGTGAGAAGGTTGATGTAACGGGTAAATCCAAAGGTAGAGGTTTTGCAGGTTATCATAAGCGCCACGGCTTCGGCGGTGGTAGAAGGTCTCACGGTTCAGACTTCCACGAAGGTCCTGGTTCCATCGGTGCCTGTGCTGACCCGGGAAGAGTTCACAAAGGTAAAAGGATGGCAGGTCATTACGGAAACGAAACTGTTACCGTGAAGAATCTTGAAATTGTTGACGTTATCCCCGAGAAGAACCTTATCCTTATTAAAGGAGCGGTTCCAGGACATAAAGGTGGACTTGTAATAGTCAAAGGAAAGTAAGGGGTGAAAAATGGAGATTAAGGTAGTAAATGCACAGAATCAGGAAGTTGGAAGCGTTCAAATAAGAGATGAAATAGCTAACGCTCCTATAAAGCAGCACGCTGTATGGGAAACTGTAAAGTGGCAGCTTGCTAAAAGAAGGAGAGGAACTCACTCCACTAAAACTCGTGGTGAAGTTAGAGGTGGTGGAAGAAAGCCATGGCCTCAAAAACATACTGGTAGAGCAAGGCAAGGTTCTATCCGTGCACCTCAGTGGGTAGGTGGTGGAGTAGTTCACGGTCCAAAGCCGAGGGACTACTACTATCCTCTTCCTAAAAAGGTGAGGAAGGTTGCTCTTAAGAGCGTTATCGCAGGAAGATTGCAGGAAGGTAACGTTATCGTAGTTGAAGATTTCTCCTTTGAAAAGCCAAAAACCAAGCAAGCTGTGGAGTTTTTAAAGAACCTTGGACTTGAGAATGAAAAGGTTCTCTTGGTAGTTCCAGCTGATTTGGATGAGAACACATATCTTTCCTTTAGAAACCTTCCAAACGTGAAGATTTTGGCTATTGAAGGACTAAACGTTTACGATATTCTCTGCTACGACAAATGCGTGTTCTTTAAGTCTACTCTACCTAAATTAGAGGAGAGGTTGTCATGAAAACTCCTTATGATATAATCCTCCGCCCTATCGTTACGGAGAAAAGTGTTAGATTAGCTAACTTGGAAGTGAAGAGTTCCAAAACTAAGGAACCTAAGAAGATAACGAAGATTACCTTTGAGGTGGCTATAGACGCTACAAAGCCGGAGATTAAAGAGGCGGTGGAAAAGATATTTGACGTAAAAGTAGAAAAAGTTAACACCATGATAGTTAAAGGTAAGAGAAAAGGTGTAAGGTTTTTCAGAGGTAAAAAGAAAGACTGGAAGAAAGCTGTCGTAACTTTGAAGCCTGGTTACGAAATTGACCTTGAGAAACTCTAAGTTAAGGAGTAGAAGAAATGGGAATTAAAAGATTTAAACCATACACTCCATCAAGGCGTTTTATGACCGTTTCCGACTTTGCAGAGATTACTAAGACCGAGCCTGAAAAATCTCTTACTGTTGGTTTTGTTAGAGGAACGGGTAGAAACAATCAAGGAAGAATTACCTGCCGTCATAAAGGTGGTGGTCATAAGCGCCGTTACAGAATTATTGATTTCAGAAGAGATAAGATAGGCGTGCCAGCAAAAGTGGCTGCTATTGAGTATGACCCAAACAGGTCTGCAAGGATTGCCCTTCTTGTTTACGCTGATGGAGAGAAAAGATATATTCTCTGGCCCGAAGGTCTTAAGGTCGGGGATACTGTAGTGGCAGGACCAGATGCGGAAATTAAAGTTGGTAATGCTTTACCTTTAAGACATATTCCTGTAGGTACTATCGTTCACAACGTTGAGTTAAAGCCGGGTAAGGGCGGTCAGCTTGCCAGAGCAGCTGGTTCTTTTGCACAGCTAATGGGTAAAGTTGGCGATTACGCACAGCTCAGACTTCCTTCTGGTGAACTACGTCTCGTTCATCTTGATTGCATGGCTACAGTAGGTCAGGTAGGAAACCTTGACCACGAAAATATCGTTTTAGGAAAAGCAGGACGTTCCAGATGGCTCGGTATTAGACCGACTGTTCGTGGAACTGCTATGAACCCTGTTGACCACCCACATGGTGGTGGTGAAGGTAGAACGTTCGGTAAGCATCCTGTTACTCCTTGGGGTCAGCCAACTAAGGGTTATAAGACAAGACGTGCTAAGAAGTATTCCGATAAATTCATCATTAAACGTCGTAATCAGAAGTAGGAGGTTTAAATGGGACGTTCACTAAAAAAGGGTCCCTACGTGAACCCTAAAATACTGAAGAAAGTTCGCAAAATGAACGAAACTGGTGAAAAGAAGGTTATTAAAGTGTGGGATAGAGCCTGTACTATAGTTCCTGAGTTTATAGGTCATACATTTGCCGTGTACAACGGGCAGAAGTTTATCCCTGTTTACGTTACTGAACAGATGGTCGGTCACAGATTGGGAGAGTTCTCTCTTACGCGTACTTTTAGAGGACATGCCGGACAGAAGCAAAAAGTTGCCAAGAAGAAGTAAGGAGAGGTAGAAGATGGCAGTTGAGCAAAGAGACTACTATAAAGAAGGCGAAAGAGGTTTTGCTACTCCGGAAGAGGCAAGGGCTATCTGGAGAAGAGCGAGAATGTCTGCTTCTAAGGTTAGACTTGTAGTTGACCTTATTAGAGGTAAGCAGGTTGATACAGCCCTTGCTATATTGCAGAATACTCCTAAAAAATCTGCAAGAATGGTGGAAAAAGTTCTTAAGAGTGCAATTGCAAATGCGGAGCAAAAGGGTCTTGACCCTGAAGAATTGATTGTTAAAAGGGCCTATGTTGATGAAGGTCCTACAATGAAAAGGGTCCGTCCAAGAGCTATGGGTAGAGCTAACATAAGGCGCAGGAGAACCTGCCACATTACTGTTGTGGTAGGTAAACCTGAAGCTAAAAAGTAATTACGGAGGTAAACCTTGGGACAGAAAGTTCATCCGATAGGTTTTAGACTTGGTATCACTAAAGATTGGGAATCTAAGTGGGTTGTTAAGGAGAAGGGTAAGTACGTTAACTTTCTCCACGAAGATTTAAAAATTAGGGACCTTATAAAGAAGAAGTACTATCACGCTGGTATTGCAAGAATTGATATTGAAAGAACGCTTGACAGAATTAATATCAGAATTTGGGCTGCGCGTCCCGGACTTCTTATTGCGAGGAAGGGAGCTGAGGTTAAGGCTTTGAGAAAGTTCTTAGAAGACCTCACAGGAAAGAGCGTTTACATTAACATTGAAGAGGTTAAGTATCCGCAGCTTAACGCACAACTTGTGGCAGAAAACGTTGCTCAACAGCTAGAGCGCCGTGTGGCGTTCAGGCGTGCCATGAAAAGGGTAATTGCTGATGCCATGAAAGCAGGTGCTAAGGGTATTAAGGTAATGTGTGCCGGAAGACTCGGTGGTGCCGATATGGCACGTAAGGAATGGTACCGTGAGGGAAGGGTACCGTTGCAAACAATTCGTGCAGACATAGATTATGGCACTGCAATTGCTAAAACCAAGTATGGTGTTATCGGTGTAAAGGTTTGGATTTACAAAGGTGATGTTTACAAGGATGAAACTGAAGAGCTTCTCAAGAAGATTGAAAAAGAAGTAAAACAAGAGATGGCGAGAGGTGAATAACCATGTTAATGCCAAAGAGAACGAAGTATAGAAAGCAGCAAAGGGGAAGATTAAAGGGTAAGTCTTACAGAGGAAACAGGCTTGCTTTTGGTGATTATGGTATTCAAGCCCTTGAGCCTCACTACGTTACTACCAACCAAATAGAGGCTGCAAGAGTTGCTATGACAAGAACTATGAAAAGAGGTGGTAAGGTTTGGATTAGAATCTTTCCGGATAAACCTTACACCAAAAAACCTCTTGAAACTCGTATGGGTAAAGGTAAGGGTAATGTAGAAACTTGGGTAGCTAAAGTTTTACCTGGAAGAATTATGTTTGAAATTGCTGGTGTCCCTGAAGACGTTGCTATGGAAGCTTTAAGGCTTGCTATACATAAACTTCCTATGAAATGTCGTATCGTCAAGAGAGAAGAAACTCCAGCAGGCGAGGAGTAAAAGATGAAAAAGCTGACAGAAGAATTGAGACAAAAATCAACTGATGAACTTAAGAAGATGGTTGTTGAGCTGAAGGAAAAACTTCTCAAGTTGAGATTTAAGAACGCTTTTGGTCAGCTTGACAACCCCATGGAGATAAGAAAAACCAGAAGACAGATTGCAAGAATTCTTACTATCCTCAGGGAACGTGGCGTTAAGCTTTAATGGAGGAAAAGATGGCTGAAGTTAGAATCAATAGAAGAAAAGTTAGAGTAGGGGTTGTTGTAAGCGATAAGATGGATAAGACTGTAGTTGTGAGAGTTACAAGGGAATTCCGTCACCCTGTTTACGGTAAAAGAGTGAAGTTTTCTAAGAAGTATATGGCTCACGATGAGAACAATCAGTGCCAGGTTGGTGATGTGGTTAAGATTATGGAGACTCGTCCTCTTTCTAAACGTAAGAGATGGAGAGTAGTTGAGATTGTTGAGAAAGCCAAAAAACTTGGCGGAGAAACTGAAGAGTAAATACTCTTTTGAAGGAGTGGAAAGATGATTCAGGTTCAAACATACTTAACAGTTGCTGATAACACTGGAGCAAAGCGTGTCCAGTGTATCAGAGTTTTAGGCGGTTCAAACAGAAAGTACGCTTCTTTAGGTGACCAAATTGTTGTCACGGTTAAAGATGCTATTCCTAACGCAACAGCTAAAAAGGGAGAAGTTTACAGAGCTGTTGTTGTTAGGACGAAAAAGGAAGTTAGACGTCCTGATGGAACTTACATCAAGTTTGATGACAATGCATGTGTTCTTCTTAATAAACAGGGAGAACCTTTGGGAACTCGTATTTTAGGTCCTGTTGCAAGAGAAGCGAGACAGAAAGGTTATACGAAGATAGCCTCTCTTGCTCCGGAAGTTATTTAATTGTGGGAGGAACTAATGGCTAAGAAGAAGTTCAAAATAAAAGCTGGTGATAAGGTTGTTGTTATCGCCGGGAAGGATAAAGGAAAAGTAGGAAAAGTTCTTAAAGTCCTTCCCGAAGAAGAAAGAGTTATCGTTGAAGGTGTAAGGATTGTTAAAAAGCACCTTCGCCCCAGTGCGAAGTATCCGGAAGGTGGCATTATTGAAAAAGAAGCTCCTATCCATATAAGCAACGTTATGCTCGTTGACCCTAAAACTGGGGAACCTACAAGGATTGGTATAAAGTTTGTTGATGGTAAAAAAGTTCGTTATGCCAAGAAGTCTGGTGAAATTATTGACGAAATCAGTAAACCACAAAAGGCGGGTCGGTAATCCGCTTAAGTAAGGAGGTATTATGGCTGAAAAGTATGTACCGAGATTGAAGCAAAAGTATAAAGAGGAAGTAATTCCTGCTCTTATGAAGAAATTTGGTTACAAGAACGTAATGGAAGTTCCGAGATTAGAGAAGATTGTTGTTAACATGGGAGTTGGAGAAGCTGTCCAGAATATCAAGGCTCTTGAAAACGCTATGGAAGATTTGGCTCTTATTACAGGACAGAAGCCTTCCGTTAGGAGGGCGAAAAGGTCTGAAGCTGGATTTAAGCTTCGTAAGGGAATGCCTATTGGTGCCAAAGTTACTTTAAGAAAGGATAGAATGTGGGATTTCCTTGACAGGCTCATATCAATTGCTCTTCCGAGAGTTAGAGACTTTAAAGGGCTTTCTCCTAAATCTTTTGACGGTAGAGGAAACTACAACTTTGGACTTGAAGAGCAGACCGTTTTCCCCGAAATTGATTACGACAAAGTAGATAAGATTAGAGGTATGAATATTACTATCGTAACAACTGCTGAAACAGATGAGGAAGCTAAAGCTTTATTAGAACTTTTAGGCTTCCCATTCAGGAAATAAACAGGAGGAGTTATGGCAAGGAAAGCGTTAATCGTTAAAGCTCAGAAAGAACCGAAATTTAAGGTTAGAAAGTATAATAGATGTCCTCTTTGCGGACGTCCTCGCGGTTTTATAAGAGAGTTTGGCATGTGCAGATTGTGTTTTAGAACACTTGCTCTTCAGGGGAAAATCCCCGGCATCAAAAAAGCAAGCTGGTAAAAATTTTAGGAGAGAGGTAAGCAAGTCATGATGATGGATACAGTAGCAGATTTCCTTACCAGGATAAGGAACGCTAACTTGGTTTACCACGAGTATGTAGATGCTCCGTATTCCAAAGTTAACGAAGCGATAGCCAAAATCCTAAAAGAGGAAGGATTTATTAAAGACTACGAGGTAATTGAAGAGCCTTTTAAGAAGGCTAAAGACCCTAACAACAAGAAGAAGCTTATTCGCGTTCATCTCAAGTACGGTCCTAATAGAGAAAGAGTAATCAACGAAATTAAGAGAGTTTCTAAGCCTGGTAGAAGAATTTACGTTGGAAAGGATGAAATTCCTCTTGTAAAAGCAGGACTTGGAGTAGCTATTCTTTCTACCAACAAAGGTATTATCCCTGGTTATAAAGCCAGGAAGATGGGCGTTGGTGGAGAAGTTCTTTGCTACGTATGGTAAAACCATTGAAGGAGTGGAAAGATGTCAAGAATTGGAAGGTTGCCAGTTGAGATACCGCAAGGAGTAACTGTTGAAGTTAAACCTGGAAACCACGTAATAGTTAAAGGTCCTAAGGGACAGCTTGAATACACGTTTAACCCTAAACTCACTATTAAAGTTGAAGATAACAAAGTTATCGTTGAAAGGCCTAACGATGAGAAGCAAATGAGAGCTTTGCACGGAACAACGAGGGCTTTAATTAACAACATGGTTATTGGAGTTTCTAAAGGATTTGAGAAAGTTCTTGAAGTAAAGGGTCTTGGTTATAGAGCCTTCGTTAAAGGCGATACTCTTGAGCTTCACCTTGGTTTTTCCCATCCTGTTCTCTACAAGATACCTGAAGGTATTCAGATTGAAGTTGATAGGGATAACAACATCTTCGTTCGCGGTATAGATAAGCAAAAAGTTGGACAGGTAGCTGCTGAAATTCGTTCCTTCAGACCACCTGAGCCTTACAAGGGTAAAGGTATCAGATACAGAGGCGAGAGAATCATTCTCAAAGCTGGTAAGTCTGCTAAGAAGTAACACTAAATAAGGAGAGTGAAGATGGCAAAGTTAACAAGGCGTGAAAGGATAGCTAAAAAACATAGAAGGGTGAGAAAGAAAGTTTTCGGCACACCGGAAAGACCGAGATTAGCTGTTTATAAAAGCCTTAAGCACATATACGCTCAGATAATAGATGATGTAAACGGAGTAACTTTAGTAGCTGCTTCAACTTTGGATAAGGAGTTAAGACCGAAGCTTGCTGAACTTACAAAGACGGAAGAAGCTCGTGAAGTAGGAAAGCTCATAGCTCAGAGAGCTTTAGAAAAAGGCATTAAAAAGGTAGTATTTGACCGTGGTGGTTTCATCTACCACGGCAGAATTAAAGCGCTTGCCGAAGGGGCAAGAGAAGGTGGACTTGAATTTTAAAGGAGGTATTGATGGCTGAGAGAGTAAAACCTGAAGGACTTGAATTAAAAGAAAGACTTGTTCATATTAACAGAAACGCGAAGGTCGTTACTGGCGGTAGGAAGTTTAGCTTTACAGCTTTTGTTGTTGTAGGTGACGGAAAAGGCGTTGTCGGTTTCGGTAGAGGAAAGGCTGCTGAAGTACCAGATGCTATAAGAAAAGCTGTTGAAGATGCAAAGAAGAACTTAATGAAAGTTCCTGTTGTTGACGGAACTATTCCTTTTGAGATTGAAGCCAAGTTTGGTGGTTCGAAAGTTATAATGAGACCAGCTGCTCCTGGTACCGGAGTTATCGCTTCAGCTCCTGTTCGTGCCGTTCTTGAGTCTGCCGGTGTAACCGACGTTTTGACAAAGGTTATCGGTTCAACAAACCCTCATACTGTTGTTAGAGCGGTTTTAAAAGGACTTGAGCAACTTAAGACTCCTGAAGAGTTTGCAAGGCTCCGCGGCGTTCCAGTAGAAGAATTACGCAAGCGCTGGAAGTTACCTGGTAGAAGGATTACTAAGGAAGGTGAAATTATCAGGAGGTAATAATGGCTAAGGTTAAGATAACTCTCGTAAGAGGTTTGGCAGGTAAGAGCAAGAGAAAAAAAGCCACATTGGCTGCTCTTGGTCTTCACAAAAGAGGTGCTGTAACTGTAAAAGAACTCAACCCTGCTATTGAAGGTATGATAGATAAAGTTAGAGAACTCATAAAAGTTGAACCTGTGGAGGAGTAAGATGGGATTGGAATTACATAATCTAAAACCAAATCCTGGAGCAGTTAGAGAGAAGAAGAGGCTTGGTAGAGGTCACGGTTCCGGACACGGTAAAACCTCTGGTAGAGGTCAAAAAGGACAAACGGCAAGGTCTGGCTGGAAAGGTGGAACAAGACCTGGTTTTGAAGGTGGACAGACACCTTTATATATGAGATTTCCTAAGAGAGGTTTCTCTAACGCTCCATTTAAGAAGGAGTATGCCATAGTTAACGTAAAGGATTTAAACGATAGGTTTGAAGAAGGGGCTGTTATTACTCCTGAAGTTTTAGAGGAAGTAGGATTGGTTAAGAAAAATCTTCCTGTGAAAATTTTAGGAGACGGTGAAGTTACAAAGAAGTTTACCGTTAAGGCTCATAAGTTTTCTGCTTCAGCTAAGGAGAAGATTGAAGCTGCTGGCGGTGTTTGTGAGGAGATAGCTTAAGGAGCTAAACAATGAACCTTTCTAAGATAATTCTTAACGTTAAAGAAGTTCCGGAATTAAAGAAACGTTTTATCTTCACTATGCTGCTCCTGGCTGTTTACAGGCTGGGAGCGCACATTCCTACTCCTGGTATCAACGTTCAGGCACTTTCCGAGTTCTTTCAGCAGGCACAGGGAACAGTTTTAGGATTTATGGACGTTTTCTCTGGTGGTGCATTAAGTAGGTTGACCATTTTTGCTTTAGGAGTTATGCCTTATATCAGTGCTGCAATCATAATGCAGGTTCTTACTGTTGCTTTTCCCTCTTTAGAAAAATTGGCTAAAGAGGAAGGAGAGTACGGACGTAAAAAGATTAACCAGTATACTCGCTATGGAGCGGTTCTTTTAGCTTTTATTCAATCTTTGGGTATAGCCATAGGTTTAAAAGGAATGACCAGCCCGTCAGGATTACCAGTAGTCCCTGACTATGGTTTTACGTTCATATTTGTTTGTGTTTCCTGTTTAACGGCTGGTGCTACTTTCCTTATGTGGCTTGGAGAGAAGATTACAGCTAAAGGTATCGGTAACGGAATGTCCATTCTGATTTTTGCAGGTATAGTCTCAAGGATACCCAATGCTGTTATTGCCCTGTTTACAGAGTTGAAGAACGGAGATATCTCTCTGTTTAAAGTGATAGGTATAACCGTTATTATTTTAGCAATGATAGCGGCAATTGTGTATATTCAGGAAGCGGAAAGGAGAGTGCCCCTTCACTATGCAAGAAGAACTGCTGGTTCTCAGGCTTTAGGAAGTTACTCAAGTTACCTTCCTATAAAGTTGAACCCTGCCGGCGTTATACCTATCATTTTTGCTGCTTCTGTTTTAATGTTCCCGGCGACTATTGCACGGTTTGTCCATAATCCCATTGCTCAGGCTATTTACGATTTTCTACAACCGGGTTCTACTGCATACTTGGTTATTTATGCAATTTTGATTTTCTTCTTTACCTACTTTTACACTGCTATCATCTTTAATCCTGAAGATATAGCGGAGAACTTAAATAAAGCAGGTGGTTTTATTCCTGGAGTTAGAGCAGGAACAGATACAGCTAAATATTTAGATAGAATAGTTTCCAGGTTGACTTTTGCTGGTGCTGTTTTCTTAACGCTTGTTGCGGTTATTCCTATCATAATAACTCGTCAAATGCAGTTACCTTTTTATTTTGGTGGAACAGCCATTCTGATTGTTGTAGGTGTTGCTCTTGATACGTTAAGGAGAATGGAAGCGTATGCGCTTTCGTTTTCTTATGAAGGATTTTTGGGCAGAAGGAGAAGAGGAAAGCTTCGCGCTGGTTTGGGAGGTATAAGATGATAAGAGTGGTATTTTTAGGTCCTCCAGGTGCTGGAAAGGGTACTCAGGCGGTGAGAATAGCAGAGAAGTATAACGTTCCCCATATATCAACCGGTGATATTTTAAGAGCAGCAGTAAAAGAAGGAACAGAATTGGGGAAAATAGCTAAAGAGTATATGGATAAAGGTGAACTTGTCCCCGATGAAATTATTATTGGAATAATAAAAGATAGGCTTTCTCAAGAAGACGTAAAAGAAAATGGATTTATTCTTGACGGTTTTCCGAGGACTTTGCCTCAAGCTGAAGCTTTAGACAAGATGCTTGAAGAGTTGGGAATGCCTTTGGATAAGGTTATCTATCTTAACGTTGACGACGAGGAGATAGTAAAAAGGTTGTTAGCTCGCGGTAGGGCTGACGATACTGAGGATGTAATAAGAAATCGCTTAAAGGTTTACAGAGAGCAGACATCTCCGTTGATAGATTACTATACCAAGAAAGGATTGTTAGTTGAGATAAACGGCGTTGGTGATATTGATGAGATAACAAAGAAGATTGAGGAGAATTTGGGATTAAATGGTTAAGACGTTAAAGAAAAATAAGCATGGGATTATTCTAAAATCTCCTGAGGAGATAGCCGCTTTAAGAACAGCAGCGGCTACTACTATGGAAATTCTCCTAAGAGTTGCAGAGCAGGTTGCTCCTGGAATAACAGCTTTGGATATAGATAAACTTACCCGTAGTTATTGCAAAGAGTATGGAGTTAAACCTGCCTTTTTGGGATACGGTGGATTTCCCGGTGCTATCTGTGTTTCGGTTAATGAAGAAGTAGTACATGGATTGCCGACTAAAAAGAAGGTTTTTAAAGAAGGTGACATAGTTAGTCTTGATTTTGGAGCTGTTGTTAATGGTTGGATAGGTGATGTAGCTGTAACAGTTCCTGTAGGAAAGATAAGTGAAACTGCCCAGAAGCTTATTGATGTAACGAGGGAAGCCCTATATAAAGGTATTGAAGCAGCAAAGGCTGGTGGGAAACTTATAGATATATCCAGAACAATTCAGAAGTTTGTGGAATCTCATGGTTTTAACGTTACAAGAGGGTATGCTGGTCACGGCATAGGTCGTTCTCTTCATGAAGAGCCTCAGATAACGAATTACGTTTATAGAGGTTATCCGGATATTACTTTAGAGCCTGGTATGACGTTTGCCATTGAGCCTATGGTAAATGAAGGAACAGGTAAAGTAAAGGTAAAAAGAGATAAATGGACTGTCGTGACTAAAGATGGGAAGTTATCTGCTCACTTTGAACACGATGTTGCTATTACTGAAGAAGGGACTATAATTATGTCCGCAATTTAAAAAGAACGTTTTACGGAGTTGTATTTATGGCTAAAGAAAAAGGAATACAGGTTGAAGGTAAAGTAGTAGAAGCACTTCCCAACGCCTATTTTAAGGTTGAGCTTGATAACGGTCATCAGGTTCTGGCTCACGCTTCAGGGAAAATGAGGGTTCATTTTATTAGAATTTTGCCAGGCGACCGTGTGGTCGTTGAGCTAAGTCCTTACGACTTGACGAGAGGAAGAATAGTATTTAGGAAAGGCTAACCGTCCCTTTATATACCGCGGCTGAAGGCACACGAAAAAACGTTTAGAGAGGTAACAGATGAAGGTAAGACCATCTGTGAAGAAGATTTGTCCAAAGTGCAAAATTATCAAGAGGAAAGGTGTTGTAAGAGTTATTTGTGAAAACCCAAAGCACAAACAAAGACAGGGTAAATAAGGAGGAAAGAGGTGGCAAGGATAGCAGGAGTAGATATTCCTGATAACAAAAAGGTTCCTTACTCTTTGGCTTACATTTACGGTATTGGTATTAAGTCCGGTTTTAAGATTTGCGAAAAAGCCGGTATTGACCCTGAAAAAAGGGTTAAAGACCTTACGGAAGAAGAGATAGCCAAAATAAGGAAAATTATAGAAACTGAGTACAAGGTTGAGGGTGACCTCAGGAAAGAAATTGCTATGAATATCAAAAGACTTATTGAAATTGGATGTTATAGAGGAGTACGCCACAGACTTGGACTTCCTGTGAGAGGTCAGAGAACGAGAACGAACGCAAGAACGCGTAAAGGTCCGAGGAAGACTGTTGCTGGTAAGAAAAAAGCACCTAAGAAGTAATTATTAGGAGGTAATTAATGGCAAGAGCCAGAAAAGGTTCCAAAAAGAAGCAGAAAAGAACGGTTGGTTTTGCGATAGCACACATCCAGACGACTTTTAACAATACTATTGTTACCTTTACAGATAAGGAAGGAAATACTCTCTGCTGGGAAAGCGGCGGTACTGTGGGCTTTAAGGGAACGAGAAAGAGTACACCTTACGCTGCACAGCTTGCTGCTACAAAGGCTGCAGAGAGAGCCATGAAAGAGTTTGGAGTTAAAGACGTAGAGATAAGAATTAAGGGTAACGGTGGTGGTAGAGAAACAGCCATAAAAGCTATTGCTGCTACAGGACTTAACGTGAAAGCTATTAAGGACGTTACTCCTATTCCTCACGATGGCTGTAGACCACCAAAAAGAAGAAGAGTGTAATGGAGGTAGTAAATGGGAAGATATACAGGTCCTAAGTGGCGTATTGCAAGGCGTCTTGGCGTTAACATATACGTTGGTGAAGAAAAGTCACAAAAAGGTAAGGCGATTACCGATAGAAGACCTTATCCTCCTGGGCAGCACGGTCGTTCTCGTAGAAAGATTTCCTACTACGCCCGTCAGCTTATGGAGAAGCAGAAAGTTAAGTATTACTACGGCGTAAGGGAAAGGCAGTTTAGACGTTTCTACGAAATGGCTGAGCGCATGAGAGGACAGACAGGTGAAAACCTGTTGAAACTTCTTGAAAGTAGACTTGATAACGTGGTTTACAGGCTTGGTTTTGGTAAGTCTCACCGCCATGCCCGTCAGCTTGTTGTTCACGGTCACATTTTGGTTAACGGGCAGAAAGTTGATAGACCTTCTTATCTTGTAAAGCCTGGAGATGTGATTGAAGTAAAGGAAAAGAGTAGAGATATTCCTCAAATTAAGGAAGGTATTGAACTTGCTCAGAGGAGAGGTATTCCATCCTGGCTTGAACTTGACGCTGAAAACTTTAAAGGAGTTGTCAAGGCAGAACCTACAAGGGATGAAGTAGAGATTCCTGTTCAAGAACACCTAATCGTTGAGCTTTACTCCAAGTAATAGCTAACTGTAAATTGGAGGAAATAATGGTTGAGTTTATAACTCCTGAGAAGTTCGTCTGGGAGGAACATTCCAATACCTACGGTAGATTCGTAGTTGAACCTCTTGAGAAGGGCTACGGAACTACCATCGGTAACGCTCTCAGGAGAGTTCTTCTCTCTTCTATTGAAGGGGCAGCTCCTACTGCGGTAAAGTTTGAGGGTGCTTACCACGAATTTACCACTCTTCCTGGCGTTGTGGAAGATGTAACAGAGATAGTTATTAATCTCAAGCAGTTAAGGTTTGTTCTTCATGGAGAAGGTCCTGTGTTTATTGAGTTGAAAAAGAAAGGACCAGGAAAGGTTTACGCTAAAGATTTTGAACTTCCATCTCAAGTTGAACTTTTAACGCCCGATATTGAGATAGCTACTCTTGACAATGAGAATTCAGAGATAGAGATACATCTCAGGATAGACAAAGGGAAGGGTTTTGTCCTTTCTGAAGATATTCAGGAGATTTTTGATATCTCTACAATAGGCTGGATACCTTTAGATGCAGACTTTTCTCCTATAAAAAAGGTTGCCTTTAAGGTAGAGGATACGAGGGTTGGAAGAAGAACCGACTATAACAAACTTACTATGGAAATCTGGACCGACGGCAGTATTTCTCCGAAAGATGCTGTTGTTAGGGCATCTAACATACTTATAGAACACTTCTCTACTATTAGAGATAAATTGGTTGAGGCTATATTTGCTACAGTTCAGGTTGAAGAAGCGAAAGAGGAAGAAAAACCAGAAGTTTATTCTCAAACGCTTGAAGAAGCTGGACTTAAAGGGAGAGCGCTTAAAGTGCTTATGGATAACGGTATAGAGACCGTAGGGGACCTTCTCAAGCTTACCAAGAAAGAGCTTGAAAGCATGAAGGGTCTTGGTAAGAAATCTCTTGCAGAGATAGAGAAATTCTTAGCTTCTCTCGGATTTGAGCTTGGAGGTGGGAAAGAATGAGACATAGAGTGAAAGGAAAGAAGTTAGGAAGACCTACTGAACATAGAATGTTGATGCTTAGAAACTTGGTTACAGACCTTATGGAGCATGGGAAGGTAGTTACTACTGTTGCAAGGGCTAAGGAGCTCAGGAGGCTTGCAGATAAGGTAATAACTAAGGGTAAGCAGGAAGATAAGGTAAAAGCGATAAGAGAAGTGTTAAGAATTGTTACGAGAAAGGACGTTGCTTACAAAGTTGTTAACGAAATAGCGCCAAGGTATAAAAACAGAAACGGTGGATATACGAGGTTCTTCCACTACGATTACAGAAAGGGTGATGCTGCTCCTACAGCTATCGTTATGTTGGTTGAGGAAAAAGAGGAAGCTGCTGAATAATTATTGAGAATGTATGTAGGAATTAAAGCCCCCGTTTGGGGGCTTTTTATTTTTAGCTGTTTTTTACGGGGACTTCTATCTCTATTTTTTCTCTGTCTGTATCCCCTTCAGATATATTGATTGTTACTCCTGAGGCGTCTATGAAAGGGAAATCCTTTAATGCGTTGAGTATGGCATCTTTTACTGCATTAATGGCGTTTGGAGGTAGACCAGCTCTATCGTACTTTAGGATTAGTTGAAGTCTTTGCCTTGCAACTTCCTTTGCTGGTGGCTTCCCGAAAGCTTCTTTTAATCTATCCATAAACCCCATTCTTTAATCTCCCCCGAAGAGTTTCTTCAATTTGTTAAAGAATCCTTCTCCTTCTGCTTTCAGTTCAAGGAAGGGAACTTCTTTGCCCAAAAGTCTTTCAGCTATATTTCTTAGGGCTTTTCCTGCTATTGAAGTTTCGGATAAGACGGCAGGTTCTCCTCTGTTTATGTATGAAACCATATCTTTATCTTCTGGAACAATACCTATAAGTTCAAGTCCTAATATTTGAACGACGTCTTCTGCATCTAACATGTCTCCTTTTTCTACTTTTTTGGGGTCAAGCCTGTTTACTATTAACTTGGGTTCCGGTTTTCCCATTGCACTGCAAAGACCGGTTACTCTGTCTGCGTCTCTTATTGACGCCATTTCTGGGTTTGCAACTACTATTACTGTGTCTGCAGGCGTGACTGCTGTTTTAAATCCTTCTTCTATACCTGCCGGGGAATCTATAAATATGAAGTCAAATTTGTCCCTTAAAGCTTCGACGATTGCAACTAAGTCTTCAGGTTTGACTGCGCTTTTATCTTTTGTTTGAGCTGCTGGAAGCAGGTAAAGATTTTTCGTTCTTTTATCTTTTACCAGCGCTTTTTCAACGGGGCAGACCCCTTCTATAACGTGGACGATGTCGTAAACTATTCTGTTTTCAAGTCCTAATATAAGGTCAAGGTTTCTCAAACCGATATCTGCGTCTATTGCAACTACTTTATAACCTTTTGCTGCTAAAGCTGTCGCTAAGTTTCCTGTTACTGTACTTTTGCCAACTCCTCCCTTTCCTGATGTAATGCAGATTACTTTATCAGCCATTTTTCCCCTTCCTATCTTTGTAGTAGTTTATACTTTGCTGATTTCCTTTAACTTTTGCTTTAAAGTTTAGATATTTTTCTTTTCTATCAAAGGTAAATTCCTTACCGCAGATTTCCAGCCTGGGCGCTTGGAAAAATAGGGCTTTAACCTCTCCCTCAGTTTTTCCTATTCCAGCTTTTACTGTCCCCCTCAGGTCACCCATAACGTAAACGTTTCCTCCTGCTTCTACCTCCGCCCCCGGATTTACATTTCCCATTATAACAATATCACCTGATGATGATATTTTATCACCTGAACGTAATGTTTTTCTGATGAATTTAATTTCTTCTGTTGGGGAACGCTCTTTGAGTTTTTCCAATTCCATACTGGACATATCGCAGGGAATTCCTTTCTTTATGCAGAGTTCTCTGTTTTCTTTTTTGTTTGTTTTAAACCCGCAAAATGTGATTTCTTCAGTTTGCTTGAGGAAGTTTATTAGGGAGTCAAGTTCTGCTTCGGTTAAAACGTAGTCTTCTATTGAAATTACAAATCTGCTTCCTTTGAGGAGTTGTTTTTTCTCTGATATGAACTGTTTTATTCTTTCTACATTGAAATTGATGTTATCTGCTATGAGCTCTATTGCTATTACGTTTGTTCCTCTAAGCTTGAATTCCATCCTTTAATCCAATACGATTTTTGTAATTCTACCATTAAGGAGCGATTCATGAAGTTTTTGTGTGCTTCTAAAGGGGGAGATATTGTTTTGTTCGGTATTCCTTTTGATTCTACAACTTGCTTTAGACCGGGGGCGCGCTTTGCTCCTGATGGTATAAGGTTTTTTTCGGAGAATTTAGAGGATTATAGCCCCGAGCTTGATAAGAGTCTTGAAGACCTTGATTTCGTTGATGCAGGTAACGTTGAGTGCGGCGTTACTGTTGAGGGTATGGTTGAGTCTGTTACGGCTTTTATGAAGGACGTTAAGTATCCGGTTATGCTTGGGGGAGAGCATTCCGTTACCTATCCTGTTGTGAAATCTTTAGTTGAAAGGTATGGAGAGCTTTGTGTTGTTCAGTTTGATGCGCATGCTGATTTGAGAGATGAGTATTTGGGGACGAAGTTTTCTCATGCTTGCGTTATGAGAAGGATTTTGGAGCTTGGGTGTAAGTTGATTCAGGTGGGGATAAGGAGCGGAACTAAGGAGGAATTTGAGCTTATGAGAAGTTGTGAAAGGATTACTTACCTTAAAACTCCTAAAGAGCTTGCTGACGTGTTGATAAATGAAAGATTACCTGTTTATTTTACTGTTGATATTGACTTTTTTGACCCTGCTTTTGCGCCTGGAACGGGGACGCCGGAGGTGGGGGGATTTTCTCCGCTTGAATTCTTTGAAGCTATTTATAAATTACCTGCCGTAAAGTTTGTTGGTTTTGATGTTGTAGAAGTTTCTCCTCCTTACGACCCTTCTGGAATTACGCAAGCTTTGGCTGCTAAGGTTGTTAGAGAGCTTATTCTGAAATTTTGGGGGTAAAGATGCTTTGGTTTACGGAATATTACAGCGGTGAAGGTATGGAGCTTCAAGGAACGGGACTGACGTTTAAAGTTACAGAGGCTTTTTCTTTTAGAACTCCTTTTCAGGAAGTATTGGTTTTAAATACTGTGGATTTTGGGAAGATGTTGGTGTTGGATGGTGCAGTTCAGACTACGGAGAGAGATGAATTTATATATCACGAAATGATAGTTCATCCTGCGTTTTTTACGATGAACTCTTCTCCTGAAAAAGTGTTGATTATAGGTGGAGGAGATGGTGGGACTGTTAGAGAAGCCTTGAAGCATGGAGTTAAGCAGATTGATATGGTGGAGATAGACAGGGAAGTTGTAGAAGTTGCAAAGAAGGAGTTTCCTTCTATAGCTAATAAACTTGAAGATGAGAGGGTTAATTTAATTTTTGACGATGGCAGGGAGTTTGTTAAGGGTAAGGAAAACGAATATGATGCCATAATTGTTGATTGTTCTGACCCTATAGGACCTTCAAAAGTTTTGTATGAGGAAGAATTTTATAGAGATTGTTTGAAAGCTTTGAAAGAAAACGGAGTTTTCGTTACTCAATCTGAATCGCCTTTTGCACAGAGGAAAGTTCATAAACAGGTTGTTAATGAATTGAGAAAAGTTTTTGAAGTTGTAAGACCTTACCTTGCATTTATCCCTACATACCCTTCTGGTATGTGGAGCTTTACGTTTGCTTCTAATTCTTTAGACCCACTGGGAGTTAACCCAGGAGCTTTAGGAGAGGCTTACGGGAAGTTTGTTAAGGAGAACGGGAAATTAAAGTATTACAATCCTGAAATCCATTATGGCGCTTTTGCGATACCAAACTTTGTATATGAGGAGGAGTAAAAATGGAGATACTTGAGCAGATTGCAAGAGAGGCAGAGAAGAACACGCAAGTTCCTGCCTATCCAAGAAGCGTTGAGAAGGTGATTGCAGCGGTAATGTCGTCTTCCGATTTTTGGAAGATTGTTGACCTTTCTGATGAGCCACTTCCGTTGGTAGCGGAAATTTTAAAGCTCCTTAATAAGCATGACCTTGTGGCTTTTGAAGGTGACCAGATTCTCCTTACAGAAGCTGGAGCAGAACTTGCTCGTAAAGCCAAGATAGAAGCTTTTGCTTCTCACGTTTGTCCAAGATGTAAAGGTAGAGGGGTAGTAATTGACAATTTAAGAGAAGCTTACGAAAAGTTTTTGAAAATTCAAGAAGAGAGACCGCCAGCTATTCACCAGTTTGACCAAGGTTACGTTACGCCTGAAAACACCTTTGCAAGAGTTGCTTTAGCCGATAGTAGAGGAGATTTAAGAGGCAAGAAGGTTGTTGTTTTAGGTGATGATGACCTTATGAGTATTGCCCTTGCACTTTCTGGACTTCCAGCTAAGGTTACGATTCTTGAGATTGATGAAAGACTTGTAAACTTCATTAAAGAGGTTTCCGATAAGTATAACCTTGGAATTGATGCAAGAGTTCACGATTTGAGACAGCCTTTACCAGAAGATGTTGTAGGTGCTTACGATACCTTCTTCACTGACCCTCCTGAAACGGTAGAAGCTATAAAGGCTTTTGTAGGTAGAGGCGTTGCTACGTTAAAGGCTGAAAGGTGTGCAGGTTACTTTGGCGTGACGAGAAGGGAATCTTCTCTTGATAAGTGGAGAAAAATTCAGAAGGTTCTCCTTGATATGGGACTCGTGATTACAGACTTGATTCACAACTTCAACGAATACGTTAACTGGGATTACTACGAAGAGATGAGAGGCTGGCAGCTTACACCTGTTAAGAAAGCGCCTGAAGATATCTGGTATAGGTCAACACAGTTTAGAGTTGAAACTGTTAGAGGATTTAAAGGGTTTAACGAGCCTATAGTTGGCGATATTTACAACGATGCAGAAAGTTCAACTACTTAAATTTGCGCCCCGCTTGGCGGGGCTTTTATTAAAGTGTTATTGCTGTTTCGGTTATATCCTTGTTGGTTTCTGTGGTAAAAAAGGCTATTGCAGCTAAAATCCACCCAATCCAGATGAGTATTCCCCCTAAAAGAATTATCATTGCTATACTTCCCCAGAATATTAAGTTCCCCGCCCATCCAAATAGGTCGTTGTTAGTGATTTTGCTTATAGAGTCAAAAGCCTTTTTAAAGAGTAGTCCGGAAATTACAGCAGTTATATAAAACACTAAAAGAGCTACTGAAATGCCTACTATAGCGCCAAGCCCTAAGGCAGTATCTTTGTCTATGTTTGAAAGTGAAGCAAAAGGGATGAACGTTGATACTGCAGCTACTATGGCTATTATCATCCCTGCTATATTTATGATGAAACCGGTTAAGAAGTTGCGAAATATGTTTTCATCTTTGTATTGGTTGGATATCTGCTTTACGGCTATCAGTAGCGAGATAAAACCTACTAAGCTAAAAAGTAAGCCAATGTAGGGGATTATTCCCAAGACTAATAATATAGAACCTATTCCCCCCAATATTTTGGTTTTTTCATCCATTAGATTCCTCCCCTTCTTCGTCTTTCATTAGCTTGTATTTTAGCGCATCAACTAAAGCGAGCCATGAGGCTTCTATGATGTTCGGTGATACTCCTACAGTTCCCCACTTTTTCTTGCCGTCGGTTGATTCTATAAGGACTCTCGGCGATGCTTCTGTTCCTGCTGCTTCGTTGAGAATGCGCACCTTATAGTCTGTAAGTTTTACTTCTTTTATTGATGGATAAAACTTTTCTAAAGCTTTACGCAGGGCTTTATCCAAAGCTTCAACGGGACCTCTGCCTTCTGCAGCTGTGTGTTCTACTCTTTCTTCTATGTTCCTTTCTTTTGCAACATCTTCCGGTATTTCAACCTTTATTGTTGCTTCTGCGTAGGCTTCTTCGTTTTCGGAGCGTTTTTCGGTTAGAACGCGGAAACCTTTTAGTTCAAAGTATTTTTTCGTTAGTCCCATAGTTTCTTTTAAGAGAAGTTCAAATGAAGCTTCTGCTCCTTCAAAGTGGTAGCCTTTTGCTTCCAATTCTTTGATGCGGGAGAGGATTTTCTTAACTTCTGGAGCGTCTTTTGAAAGTTCTATTCCTAATTCTCTTGCTTTGCTTATTACGTTGCTTCTTCCTGAAAGTTCTGAAATCATAATTTTTCTTCTGTTGCCTACCTTTTCGGGTTCTATGTGTTCGTACATCTTTGGATTTTTCTCAACTGCCGAAACGTGAACGCCTGCTTTATGGGCAAAGGCGTTATCGCCGACGTATGGCAAATTAACAGGATGAGGTCTGTTAGAGAGTTCGGATACAAGTCTTGAAACTTCGTATAGTTTTTTGAGTTTTTCTTCGGGGATTGTCTTTATCCCCATTTTTAAGACTAAGTTTGGAATTATGGAGCAGAGGTTGGCGTTTCCGGTTCTTTCTCCCAGACCGTTTATTGTTCCTTGAACCTGAATTGCTCCTTTTTTTACAGCTATAAGAGAATTAACCACTGCCATATCTGCATCGTTGTGGGCGTGTATACCTAAAGGTGTGTTTACTTCTTTTAAAACGTTGTCTATTATCTCTTCTGTTTCGTACCAGAGCGTTCCGCCGTTTGTATCGCATAGAACCAAACAGTCAGCACCTGCTTCTTCTGCTGCTTTTAACGTTTTTATTGCGTATTCTGGGTTTGATTTGTATCCGTCAAAGAAGTGTTCTGCATCAAAAAATACTTCGTCAAAATAGTTCTTCAGATATTTAATCGTTTCAAAAATCAGCTCTAAGTTTTCTTCTAACGTGATGTTTAGACCTTCTGTTGCGTGTAAATCCCAAGATTTGCCGAATATCGTCACTGCCGGAACTTCTGTTTTTATTAATTGCTGGATGTTAGGGTCTTCTTCTACTTTTATCTTTTTCCTTTTTGTTGAAGAAAACGCAACAATTTTGGAATTTTTGAGGTTTAGTTTTTTAACCTTATCAAAGTAGGCTAAATCTTTGGGATTAGAGCCAGGCCAGCCGCCTTCTATGTAGTGAATTCCTAAATCATCAAGGGCTTGGGTGATTCTCAGTTTATCCTCTAAAGAGAATGAAACTCCTCTTGTCTGAGCGCCATCTCTTAATGTTGTATCGTAGATGTAAACCATTTTTGAAACCTCTTTACTTTGCTTCTTTTCCGCGGTAGAAAACAATGAAACCGGTTACGAAAACGAAAGATAGAAATATTAAGAACATTAAGAGATTAGCGATTATTTTTTCATTCATTTTTTATCTCCTCGGTTAAGTTAATCATGTAACGCCAGAGTAATACTAAAGATATTGATAACCAAATTGACAGTCCAGCTCCTAATATGTTCCACAGAGTTACTTTTCCGTGTATTAGCGAGGCGAATGAAGCACCACCTACGATTATCATCAGAGTAAATAAACTTTTAAAAATTTCCTTATATATTCCTATCTGTTCCTTAATTCTGTCACTCATTTTTATCCAATCCAAACGCTTCGTGGAGAACTCTTACCGCTAACTCAGTGAACTTTTCATCAACGATGCAGGATATCTTAATTTCGGAAGTGGATATCATTATTATATTTATGCCGTATTTAGCCAGCGTGTCAAACACCTTTCCGGCAACGCCTGCGTGACTTCTCATTCCTAATCCAACTATGGAAACTTTTGCTATGCGGTCGTCTCTTATTACGCCTTTTGCCCCTATTTCTTCGGCTACCTTTCTTGTGATTTTTTCGGCTTTTGGAGCGTCGTTCTTCTCAACGGTAAAGGAGATATCGGTGTATCCGTCAACGGAAACGTTTTGAACTATCATGTCAACAGGAATGTTAGCTTCTGCTAAGGCATCAAAGAGCTTGGCTGCAATTCCCGGTTTATCTGGAACTCTTTCAACAGTTATTCTCGCTTCATTCTTATTGTGAGCTATGCCTCTGACAACTACTCTTTCCATAGTCTCGTCTTCCTCCTTAATCAGGGTTCCCTCATCGCTTGTAAAGGTGCATCTGACTCTTAACGGCACCTTATACTTCATTGCAAATTCAACGGACCTGATTTGAAGCACTTTGGCGCCTAAAGATGCGAGTTCTAACATTTCTTCATAAGAAAGAACGTCTATTTTTCTTGCTTCGGGGACGATTCGCGGGTCTGCCGTGTAAACACCGTCAACGTCGGTATAGATGTCACACCTGTCGGCGTTGAGAGCAGCCGCTAAGGCAACAGCTGAAGTGTCTGAACCGCCCCTTCCTAAAGTTGTTATGTCGCCGCTTTCTGTAATGCCCTGAAAACCTGTGATTACAACGATTTTGCCTTGCTTCAAGTAGTTTTTTATCCTGTCTGTATCTATTGAAAGTATTCTTGCCTTTGTGAAGGCGTCGTCCGTTTTTATACCTGCCTGCCAGCCTGTTAACGATACTGCGCTGTGTCCCATGTGGTTTAAGGTTATTGAAAGGAGACCAGCCGATACCTGTTCGCCGGTTGAGACGACAAAGTCCATATCTCTTTCGTTGGGTTCTGCGGTTATCTCTTTGACTAAATTGATGAGTCTATCGGTTTCTCCCGCCATTGCGGAGACTACTACAACTACGTCGTTGCCCTTTTCTTTCTCTTCCAAAACTCTTGTTGCAACGTGTTTTATCCTTTCAATTGAACCCATAGATGTTCCGCCGAATTTTTGAACTACAAGAGCCATTAAACTGCCTCCCTGAAATCTGTTAACTGGTAATTTTATGTTTGTGATGGGTAAAAGTAAATCCTTTTAACTCTGGGACTGATGTCGCACATGAGTTCGTAGGAAATTGTTCCTGCTACTTTTGCTGTTTCTTCAAATGTGATTTTTTCGCCGAATATCGTTACCGTATCTCCTTTTTTCGCCGTTTTTGAGGAAACTATCGTCATGTCCATGCAGACTCTTCCGCGAACGGGACACTTTTCATCGTTTATGAGGACGTATCCTTTGTTTGAGAAACTCCGCAAATATCCGTCTGCATAGCCGAAGGAGATTACGGCTACTTTTTCTTTCTGTTTTGTTTTGTATGTTGCAGAGTAGGAGACGGGGAAGTTTGCCGGGAGTTCTTTGGTTGTTATGACTTTCGCTTTTACTTCCATTACCTGCTTTAGCTCTGCCGGGTAATTTTCGTAAGGTTTTGTGCCGTATAGTGCTATGCCGACGCGGGAGTGGGTGAGGATTTTGTTGAGTTTAAAAGGTATGGCAGAGGAATTGTCTGCGTGGATGGTAAGGTTCTTGAAGTTGAGGCTTTTGAGTTTTTGAAAGAACGAGAGAAACTCTTTAAATTGATACTCAGTGAAATTTTTGTCTTCATCTGCACAGCAGAAGTGGGTCATAATTCCTTTGAGGTTTGTTCCTTTTAGTTCTTCTAAAAGTTTGTTCCACTGATTTTCTAAAAATCCAAGGCGTCCCATTCCGGTGTCTATTTTGATGTGGAAGGGGATTTTCAGCTCTTTTGCTAATTTCAGGTCTTCAAAGTCAAAAATTACGGGAACAGCATTGAGTTCTTTGATTTTATCCAAACCTTCAGATAGAGGAGAAGCCATTACTAAAATATCTCTTGCGATTCCAATGTTTCTTAATTCTTCGGCTTCGTCAAAAGTTGCTACTGCAAATGCGGATACGTCGGTGTGCTTTGCCAGCGTTTGCGCGACTTCTTTTATGCCGTGACCGTAGGCGTTTGCTTTAACTACGGCGATTATTTTTTTCCCGGCTGACAAATTTTTTATTTGCTTGTAGTTTTCTACTAGTCTGTCTAAATGAATTTCTGCCCAGCGGAGCACCGGTTTCTCCTTTAAATGGGAATACGAAATTCTACATCAAGGTAGTAGGTATAATTAGGTTGCGAAAAAGATGAGGTGTGGGAGGATTTTATGAAACCTGTTAGAGCTATTGTTTCTGTTTCAGATAAGACGGGAATTGTAGATTTCGTTAAGAAACTTGTTGACTTAGGAATAGAGATAATTTCTACCGGTGGCACTGCTAAACTTCTGAAAGAAGCTGGTATTCCAGTTAGAGAGATTTCTGACCTTACGGGTTTCCCGGAGATAATGGAAGGTAGGGTAAAGACGCTTCATCCTAAGGTTCATGGTGGAATACTGGCAAGAAGAGATAAGGAAGACCACTTAAAAGCCATGGAGGAACTCGGGATAGAGAGAATAGATATGGTTGTAGTTAATCTCTATCCCTTTAAAGAGACGGTTAAAAGGGGGGCATCTTTAGAAGAGATAATTGAAAACATAGATATTGGTGGTCCTACGATGGTAAGGGCTGCTGCTAAGAACTACAGAGATGTTGCAATAGTTACTGACCCGAAAGACTACGACCTTGTAGTGAAAGAATTGGAAGAAACTGGGAAGATTTCTCTTAAAACGAGGTTTTACCTTGCTAAAAAGGCGTTTAATTTAACAGCCCATTACGATGCCTTGATATCCGATTTTCTCTATTCCATAGATGAGGAAGGCAATCCTGTTGCCGTCAGAGAGATGAGAAATCCGCTTACTATAACGTTTGAGAAAGTGCAGGATTTGAGATACGGCGAAAATCCCCACCAACGCGGCGCCTTCTACAAAGAAGTTTTCATTGATGAGCCTTGTGTTTCTTCAGCAGAGAAGTTAGCTGGCGAAAAAGAGCTTTCCTTCAACAACCTTTACGACCTTGATGGTGCTTTCAACTTAGTTTTGGAGTTTGACCCTGAAAAAGAGGGTGTTGCCTGCGCTATTATTAAACACGCCAATCCTTGTGGTGTTGCTCTCGGAAAGACTCCAGAAGAAGCTTACGAAAAAGCTTTAAACGTTGACCCTGTTTCCGCTTTTGGCGGAATAATTGCTTTTAACTCAAAGGTTAACGCTGAGGTGGCAAAACTGATTACTCAGAGGTTTTACGAATGCATAATAGCGCCTGAGTATGACGAAGAAGCTCTAGAAATTCTCAAGACGAAAAAGAACTTAAGAGTTTTGACTACTAACGGACTTTCGGGACTTGAAAGGAGAGGACAGAAGTCGCCTTTTGACTACCGCCGCATAACGGGAGGGTTGTTAGTTCAGGATAGGGATTTGGTCGTTTTTGACCCTGAAAAGGTGAAGGTGGTTACAGACAGAGAGCCTACCGAAAGGGAATGGGAGGACATGATTTTTGCCTTTAAAGTAGTTAAATGGGTAAAATCCAACTCTGTTGTTTACGCCAAGAATAAAGTTGCTATCGGTATAGGTGTTGGTCAGACTTCCCGTATAGATTCTGCCCGTTGTGCTGCCGAAAAGGCAAAGATGATGGGAATGGATTTGGAAGGTTCTGTTTTAGCTTCTGAAGCTTTCTTCCCGTTTAGGGATAGCGTAGATGAAGCAGCAAAGGTGGGAGTTACGGCGATAATCCAGCCGGGTGGTTCTATAAGGGATTCAGAGGTTATTCAGGCTGCCAACGAACATAATATGGCTATGGTGTTTACTGGAATAAGACATTTTAGGCATTAATAGGGGGCGTAAGCCCCCCATTTCTATTTTAAAACCACTTCTTTCCAGTAGGTTCTTATCTTTTGCTTTAAGTCTTCTGGAAGTGGAACGTAACCTAACTTTGTAGCTATAGCATCGCCGTTTTTGAATGACCAATCAAAGAAGTCTATTACCAACTTGTTTCTCTCTTTCTTTTCTCTTGGAAGTAAAATCATCGTTGCAGCGGTGAGGGGCCAGCTGTTGCTTCCAGGCTGGAGTATTAGGTTTCCTTTTAAGTAGAAGTGAGATTTCATACTCCATCTGGCATGGGAGGCGGCAGCCTTAAAGTTTTTCATGGTAGGCTTGACGAAGTCACCATCTTTAGATTGAAGCTGGGCTGCTGTTAAGTGGTTTTGTAGCTTGTAGGCGTATTCGACGTAACCGATTGCACCGGGCGTTTGTTTGACGTAGTTTGTCACGCCTGCATTACCTTTTGCACCGATGCCGGTAGGCCAGTCCACTACTTTACCGTAACCCACCTTTTCTTTCCAGGCAGGACATATGGCGCTGAGCCAGTATGTAAAGTTCCAGGTAGTTCCTGAACCTTCAGCTCTGTGAATTACCGTTACCCTCTGGTGGGGTAGTTTAATGCCTGGATTGTCGTTTTTAATTTCTGGGTTATCCCAGTATTTAATTTTGCCCATGAACAGGTCGCAAACCGATTTGTTTGAGAGCTTTAATTCTGTATCTCCGATACCTGGAAGGTTGTAAACAACTACGATTGAGCCTATTACAGCAGGAAATTGGTAGAGCCTTCTTTTATCTAATTCCTGAGGTGAGAGCATCTTGTCTGAACCGCCGAAATCAACGGTTCTTTCTGTTACCTGTCTGATACCACCGCCAGAACCGATTCCCTGATAGTTAACTTTTATGCCGGTTGCTCTGTAATACTCTTTAGCCCAGTTAACGTAAACGGGATAGGGGAAAGTGGCACCTGCACCATTTATTACCGTTGTGCTTTTTCTATTTCCTCCTGCTGAGGAAGTTTTCTGGCTATTTCCATTTCCACCAAAACATCCTGCAAGTAGTAAAACAGCCGGAAGTGTTGCTGCAACTGCAAGTTTTCTTTTCATCAAGTCCTCCTGAAAAATTTCTGACTTTATTTTATAAAAAGCGGAAAAATCTTTTTACCATTTAACATTTGTTACTGCCATAAAGGTGTTAGAGTCGTTTCCACCGTTGCTTTTTACTATTTTCCTGTCCTGAGCCAGTGAGAACTTCACAAAAGGGTTCAGTGTGTAGCTTGCGCCGTAAACGAAGTGTTTTCTGGAATCATCAGGCCTGCCCGTATTGGGATTCCAGCTATCGTATCTTGCAAAAAGGGTTATGGGATATCCTGTTAGAGTTTTTAGTTTCAGGTCTCCGTTGATTGAATAACCTTTCTGTTTAACGTCAGTGGCGTTGTGGTAGTCGTCTTTATCCCAGATATACTGAGCGGCAACTAAGAGATAGGGGTTATTATAGACGGCGTGAATTTGATAGATATGTCTATCCATGTTTTCACCTTTAAGGTCAAATATGTGTGTCGTGTGTCCGGAAAGGATAAATCCTTTGAAAAGATTGAGGGATAGTCTTCCTTCTAAAGATTTCCCGAAATGTTTGCTTTCTTCTTCGCCGTGGTAGCCTTCTCCGTTGAAAATTCCGAATTCCCAGGAAGCGATGCCGTGCTTTCCTTTAAAGTCAATTCCTGTATCTGCTGAGTTTATTAGTCCTGCGCCGGAGTGGTTTTCTATAAACGTTTCTTCAACGTCTCTGTGGAGCCAGCCGTGGTGTTCTTCCCAGTCTATCCAGGGTCTGTGGGCAAGTCCTAACTCAACGCCTGTATAGGGTAGAACGTCTGAAAAGTAGACGTATGCGTATTTGAGTCTTGTTCTGTATGAGCCGTCGTCATCCTGATGAGCGTCAAGGGTTGTTCTGAAGTAATCTTTTTTGTTGAAGTATCCTCTCAATTCAACGTAGTTTCTGGTGAGTTTGAAGGCGTTTGGGTGGGAGGGATTTTTAAGGTCAACGTCGTAGTGGATGAAAGCTTTTCCACTGATTTTTATCTTCTTTTCTTTTGATGAGAGAGCTGTTTTGGAAGTTGTTGGGATTTCAATTTTTACCGGTTTTCTACCTTCTCCAGGTGTTAGATAAAGCCTTCCTTCGCTGTCAACGTAGAGCTGTTTTACGGGAACTCCGTTGATGAGAATTGTTGCCTGTTGTGCAAGTGCATGTGATGATGTTCCGATTAACAGCAGTCCGGCGAGTAGAAGTTTTTTTCTCATTCCTACCTCCGAAGTTTTTGTTTCTTCGGAGGTAAGTGTATTTATAAAGTGTTAAGGAATTGTTAAGAAAGGACTTCTTTTAAGAACTTTCCTGTCCATGTGTTTGTTTTTGCTATGTCTTCTGGCGTTCCTGTCGCTACTACCTGTCCACCTCTTTCTCCGCCTTCTGGTCCTAAGTCTATTATCCAGTCGGCGCACTTTACAAAGTCAAGGTTGTGTTCTATAACTATTACGGTGTTACCCTTATCAACTAATCTTTGAAGGACATCTATGAGCTTTTTAATGTCATGGATGTGAAGTCCTGTCGTTGGTTCGTCCAATATGTAAACGGTTTTTCCCGTTCCTTTCTTTGAGAGTTCTCTTGCTAACTTTATTCTTTGAGCTTCGCCGCCTGAAAGGGTCGTTGCCGGTTGCCCCAACTTGATGTAGCCGAGTCCCACGTCGTAGAGGGTTTTCAGCTTGTTGAATATCCGCGGGTGGTTTTTGAAAAACTCCATCGCTTCTTCAACGGTCATTTCAAGGACTTCGTAGATGTTTTTGCCTTTGTAGGTAATTTCTAAAGTTTCTCTGTTATAGCGCTTTCCTCCGCACACGTCGCAGGTTACGTAAACGTCGGGTAGAAAGTGCATTTCAACCTTTATCAGCCCGTCGCCTTTGCAGGCTTCGCACCTTCCGCCGGGAACGTTAAAGGAGAACCTTCCCTTTTTGTAGCCCCTTGCTCTTGCTTCCGGCGTTGCGGCGAAAAGCTCTCTTATGGGGGTAAAGACGTCAACGTAGGTGGCAGGGTTTGAGCGGGGCGTTCTGCCTATGGGAGACTGGTCAACCCTTACTACTTTGTCAACGTGTTCTAAACCTTCTATTCTTTCGTGTTTTCCGGGGATTACTTTTGAGTTGTAAATTTCGCGGGCTAATGCTTTGTAGAGGATTTCGTTGATGAGGGTGGATTTTCCAGAGCCGGAAACGCCTGTGACGCAGACGAACAAGCCTAAAGGTATTTCAACGTCAACGTTTTTTAGGTTGTGCTCTGAAGCGCCGATGATTTTAAGCCACTTGTCACCCGGCTTCCTTCTTTCTTTCGGTACTTCTATTTTCAGTTTTCCGCTCAAGTACTTTCCGGTTAGGGAATTTTCGTTTTTCTTTATCTCTTCCGGCGTTCCGCAGGCAACGACTTCGCCGCCGTGAATTCCTGCGCCCGGTCCCATGTCTATTACGTGGTCTGCGCTTTCTATCGTTTCGGTGTCGTGCTCTACCACTATTACGGTGTTTCCTAAATCTCTCAGTCCTTTCAGGGTTTCAATGAGTTTTCTGTTGTCCCTCTGGTGTAAGCCTATGCTCGGTTCGTCTAAAACGTAGAGAACGCCCGTCAGCCTTGAGCCTATTTGTGTTGCAAGCCTTATCCTTTGAGATTCTCCGCCGGAAAGGGTTGCCGTTCGCCTGTCAAGAGTCAGGTAGGTAAGTCCGACGTCTATGAGGAACTTTAACCTGTTTCTGATTTCCTTTAAAACTCGTTCTGCTATTAGCTTTTTCTTTCCTTCCAACTGAAGGTTTTCAAAGAACTCGTAGCACTTTTCTACCGTTAAAGCTTCAACTTCAGCTATGTTTTTATCTGCTATTTTTACCGACAGCGCTTCTCTGTTAAGCCTTTTGCCACCGCAGGCTTTGCAGGTGACTTCTCTCAAGTAGGGTTCTATCAGCTCTTTTACGTAGTCCGATTCCGATTCAAAGTAGCGCCTTTCAAGGTGTTTGATTATTCCTTCAAAGTAGTATGGTTTGTAGTTACCTCTGCTAAAAGGAACGGTGTTAAAAATTCTTATCGGCTGTTTCGGTGAGTAGAGGATAAAGTTCAGGTCGTCTTTGTTTATTTCTCCTGCCGGCGTGAGAGAGGAAATTCCCAAGTATTCGCAGGCTGTTTCTATCATGTCCTGCAGGTATTCAAACTTTGCCTTTTGGGAAAGTTCTACGGCTTCTATTATCGGCTTGTCCCAGTCTATTAAGAGGTCTGGGTCTATTGCTAACTTAAAGCCTAAGCCGCTGCATTCGGGACAGGCGCCTAAAGGACTGTTGAAAGAGAATAGGCGGGGTGAGATTTCCTTGAAGGAAAATCCGCATATCGGGCAAGCGCCTTTGGTGGAAAAGGTTTCTTCCTCTTTTGTTTCGTAGTCCTGAACTATAACCAAGCCGTCTGAGAGTTTTACGGCTATTTCTACCGAGTCTGCTATTCTGTTTTTGTTTTTTGCGGAAACTTTTATCCTGTCAACGATAACTTCTATCGTGTGTTTAACTTTCTTCTCTAACTTCAGTTCAAGGGCTTCTTCTATTCTGTATTCTTTGCCGTCTATTCTTACCCTTCTAAAGCCCTGCCTTGCGATTTTTTCTAAAAGGTCTTTGTGTTCGCCTTTTCTTTCTCTGACGATAGGGGAAAGCAGTATTACTCTTTTGCCTTCTTTTTCAAGAATTCTGTCAACGATTTCCTGCACCGTTTGGGGCTGGATGGGGACGTTGCAGTTGGGGCAGTAGGGCGTTCCTGCCCTTGCAAAGAGGACTCTCAGGTAATCGTGGATTTCTGTGGTGGTGCCGACGGTGGAGCGGGGATTTTTTGAAACGGTTTTCTGTTCTATTGAAATGGCAGGGGAAAGTCCTTCTATGAGGTCAACGTCCGGTTTTTCCATCAGTTCCAAGAACTGTCTTGCGTAGGCTGAAAGGCTTTCTACGTAGCGGCGCTGCCCTTCGGCGTAGAGGGTGTCGAAGGCGAGGGAGGATTTTCCAGAACCGGAAACTCCCGTAATGACTACTAACTTATTTTTTGGTATTTCAAGGTCTATGTTTTTTAAGTTGTGCTGCCTTGCACCTTTAATGATGATTTTGTCTTTCATTGGTTTAGTGAGCCCTCCTGAGTCTGAATTCTATTGATATGCAGCAAGGGTGATGAAATTCTTGCATAAGATAAAAATATGTTTTAAACGTTGACGGAAAAGTTTTCCTGAACCCGAGAGTTGTTTTGTTCCGCTAGAGCAGTTTTTAGAAATGTTGAAAGAAATTATTCTTTTCTGTAACATCTCTTTAAAGAGGGAATTAGAGGATGGATACGATAGCGGGGCTCTTGATTTTTCTCGGAATCTTCATCCTAATAGGGATTATCTTTTGGGGTGCTACCTACACTCCTAAGAAGGTTGATAGGTAGTTACATATTCGTTTATTTTCGGCATTTTTACCCCGTAAATGCTTCTTTACCCAAAAAGAACAGGTTTGTAATCCTACCTAGCAATCCTGTCTTAAGCAATATTCTTCTCTTTTTGAATGAACCTACACAACAACCTATCCCGGTCTTACTTTTCTTCCCTCAGCAAAGTATTCGACGACTTCCTCGGTAGTCATTTTCATCAGCTTTTCTTCCAGTTCTTTAAGAACTTCTTTTCTCTCTTCTGTCCAGTTTCTTTTTGCCCAGCCCATAAGCTTTACAAACCTCACAAATCCTATAAGTCCGAGTTCCTTTACAAGAACTTCGCAAGCCTTTTCTATCAATTCTCTATCTTCAACCGCTATTGGCATGCTTCCTCCTTGCTTTTGAAAGTGATATTCTCTTCAGGAAATCGTAGTTAAGCTTTTACGGAATCTTTCGGGACTTTGCATTTTGCAACATTCAAGATGGCTGATAGGAAAACCCTAATTTTCAATAAGTCTTCTCTGTTATAAATAGATTTTGTTTTAAGGACTTCTTTCGTGTTCATTTTGTCCTTTCTCATAATTGCGATTTGTAACTTGCATGTAAGTTTTAATCTTACTCTTTTACTACCTTTCTTTTTACTTCCTTAACAATTTCCAGAATACTTCTCCTCATCTTTTCAAAGTCTGGGATTTCATAGGAGAAGTTAATCCAGCCTGTTTCGGGCATAGGAACAATTCCTTTTTCGCAGAAGTAGTTTCTTACCTCATCTTCAATTACTTCTACGGGGTGTTCTACTATTCCCTCTTTCCTGTTTCTGTTTCCTTTCCTCTCTTTTAGGTAGTTTTCCCAAACTCTACTAATGATTTCTTCAGTTATCTTGTCGTTGAGTATGTATATCCCTTTAGTCCCAATGAGAATTTTGGTTTTACCTTTAGCAACTGGCTTGATTTCATAGTCTTCTGGCGTTTTCGTGTCATAACTTACTCTGCCGATTAAGAACGCTGGACTCTTGCGACTGTAAATCTTTGCCTCTATGGTGTGTATTTTCAGTAATGCCATGCTGCTTACCTCCGATAGTAATTTTAAAATAAGGTTGGAGAAGAATTCGCAATTTTCAGAGGAAAAGTTGGTTATTGCAATGATTCATTGGAATAATGCTGGCGTCAATAACTATTATATTTGAGACGGTAAATTATCAGAGCAAGAAAGAACTGAGAAGCCTTTAAAGGAGGGAAAGTGATTGCAGCAATAATTCTCGGAATAATGTTTATTTTAATGACTATTGGCTTTGAAATAATCTACTACATAGATGAAAAAGAATTAGAGAAGAAGGAGAAAACGAAGTAACAATGGTAGTAGGAATGTGGATTTTTATAGCGCTGATACTTACTTCACTTATCGGTTTTGAAGTAATTGACTATTTAGGGAAGAAAAAAGTAGGGTGAGCCCGGTATACAAAGTTTTCCCTATATAGCAGCCTGTTCTGGTTTTATTTTTTTCTCTATAAAACATCTGACAATCCATGTTTCTAAAAGCGTTTTTTTATTGTTTAGACTATATGCAAGTTTAAACCTCTTGAACTTCACTACCAATCACTATCCCAACTGTCATCAGCATAATCCCAACTACTTTCACTTCTACTATCCCAATCATTTGCAGCATTATTATCGTCTAAAGAGGGAACGTAATCCAAAGAGTCGTTAGATTGCTCTATGTTTTCTTCTTGACTTTGAAAAATATCTGTTGTCTGCTCATTTGCATCGGTATCGTCAGTGCTTGAATTTATATCAGATGTGTATGTTTCTTCTTGATTAGACAGGATTTCGTTTGTTTTAGCGTCATCATTGTCAAAAAGAGTTTCATACAGTAGATACAGCATACCTGCTTTTAGAAGGAAATCATCCGTTGAAGCTGTTACTGCCCCCATTTCCCTTAATCTTCTTCTCTGCTCTGGGGTAAGCGCATTGGCAGGAATACGTATCTTTTCTGCTTTTTTCCCAGCTTCCTTTAACGTTTCAGGAGTAATCTCAGAAAGGATGATTTCTTTTTCCTTCCTATTAACATCATAGTTCAATACAAAAATAGCAAGATAGGTGATAAATAGGACCATAATCGCAACAGCACAAGTTCCGATTACAATTGTCATCGGCGTAAGCGAAGTGTTCATTTCCTTCTCCCACAAAAATTGAGTATTACTTTCCCTTCCTGTTTTCTATTTTAAGGTGTGCAACTTTTTGACGGTTACTCTTTTTCCATAGCTTTTATAATACAATTCTTTGACATTTCTCAGTCTCTTTTCAGCGGTTTAGGGGTTGGAACAACTATCATAAATTTCTCTCAATAATGTTATCAATAGCTTCCGTATCCCCTCGTTTACGGGTGAATCAAAAAGCCTGTTTAAAACTCAAGTTGTGTGTAGTGCAGTGCGTTCCACACGGTTGATTACCACAAGCCAGCTTTTCCTATCTGAGCTGATGGCTTAATATGTCTAAGAGAGGTATTGATCTTTTTGAAAAAGTTGATTCAGGCGTGAGAGGAACTTGTTTTATTCTTTTTAAGAAAAATTTTAAAATTCTCAAAGAAAACAAGAAGAGGGGGTAAAAGTAATGGAAACCAAAGTGGAACTCAATGGTTTTGAAATAGTACCGTCAATTATTCCTGATGTTGTTTATAGATTTCGTCTTATTCCTCAATCAGAAGATTTAGATGAGAGAAACGGAGAAGTTCGCTCTATAGGTGTCCCTATTACTCCTGTGGAAGATGCAGAAGTTGAAGTGGTATCTCACAGAAAATCATTACCGTGCAGCGATGCAGAATTGTTAGAGGAAATACCATTTCAAAAACTTCAAGACTTCATTCAAGAGAAGATACTTATAAAAATTTTGAACGAAAAAGGAATAAAAAAACTGCTTAAAGAAAACCTTCCTAAAAAGAAAGAAATTCATTCTTCCTATTCTGTAATACTCACTATCGGAAACTTCACCGTAAGAAAAATCAGAGAAAAATTCTATTTATTCTTTGACCTAAAGCACAGGGTTAAATGGTACAGAAGTATTTACCAGATGCTTAAACGGAATGAGATTACCTTAGAAGATATAGTTGGAGAAAGATTGCTCTATTATCCTCCTGGAAATAGTCCTGGTAAGGGCGACCTTATAAACGTAGAAGAAGTGATTAAAAGTCCTTCTGAAGAAGAGAGAGAAAGCATTTTAAAACTTCTAGAGAAAAAATACGGCGTAACAGATTTCCCGAAAGAATTTCCCATTTTGAAAGCTAAATTCGGTAGAAAAGGCAGGGTTTATCCATTTCATCCTGACACTTGCTACCGAACTAAAACTTTATCCCCTAATAAACTCGTAATTTCAAATTTCGAGAGAAAAGAAATCCTGAAAGAAACTGTCAGGAAGATTCCGTTTTTAGCTGATACTCCCTGTAGCATAGATGGAAAACTTTTTTCAAAGCCAGTTTATGTAGTTAAAACCATAGATGGAACAGAGAAAAAGGTTTTTTCACTTAAAGAAGTATTGAATTACCCTCCGTTTTCTATTCCACAATACATAGAAGAACAGGGAGGAATGCCATTTTTCGTCTTGGTAGACAAAAGATTTAATGAAAGCAGCGTAAATGCGTTTTTACGTAGTCAACTTAAAGATAAGAAAGCTTTAAAACTAAACAGAATAGAAGGTTACAAAGAACTATTTAAGACGATACGTCCTGCTAAAGGCAAACTTGTGTTTATAGTTGATTTCGACGATTTTTCTTTACCTAAAAAAATTCAGGAAGAAATTAGTAAATACAAATTTTCTTCTGCTCTTTGCCTTATTCCTGAAATGAACAAAGAAAAATACGATTCTCTTAAAAGAAGGTTGTTTGCCAAAAACATAATAAGCCAGTTTGTCATTTATGATAAATGGATAAGAAACTCTAATCCTTTAAATATTTCTAGAACTTTAGTCTATAACATATACGCCAAGCTCGGTATAAGACCATTCTCTCTGTCAGAAAAGTTCAATTACGACCTTATCATAGGCGTTGATTGCGGTAACGATCCTTTTAACCGTAGAACTCGTGCAGGAGGGATAACTGTATTTCTATCTGATGGCACTATAAAAGGTCTTTATCCTGTTTCTATCGATACAGGAGGAGAGAAAATAGATAACCTTAACTGGATACTTGAAATAGTTGTGGAGAAAATAAACGTTTACGGCAGCAGAGTTTTACTGCTAAAAGACGGGAATCTATATAAAGATGAAGTAGGTTCTTTATCTGAATCTTATGTTGTAAAAGATAGAAAATTAAAAGTGTTTACCGCCAATATTAAGAAAGGGCATTCTTTCCGCATATTATCCGACGAAGGAAAGAAAGGCGTTGTCTTAAGAAAGGATTTGGCCGTTCTCTTACCTCACTCTTGCAAAGGTGCCAGAAGCATTCTGATAGACAGTTTCTGGGAAATAAGTTACGGGCAATACTCTCCTAATTCAATTACCTCTGAACTCATAAGAACACTCTTTTTACTAACCAAGCTTAACTTTTCTACCATATTCAATGATGAAAACAAACTGAGGTTGCCCGCACCAATTCACTATTCTCACCTTTACGTGAACGCTTTAAGAAGAAACTGGATAGTTGACCAATACCTTCTTGAAATGGGAGCGCTTTATTTTCTATGAGAGGAACTGATGGAAGAAATAGACATTTTTAAGCCTGAAGAAGGAAAACTTAAATATGATAAGAGTAGCGACATTCTTTATGTATCTTTCTATGACACTGAAAAAGGAAAATGGATATCTCTTACCATAGAGAAACTCAAAGAAAAATCAAAGTATTTTCCTAAAGACGATATCCTCTGGGTCACGATTTCCGATAAAGGAAGATGCGAGGGCGAATATTTCAGCGGCGGTTTTATAGTTGATTTTGACGAGGATGGCGAACCAGCAGGTTTAGAAATATTCGGCTGGAAGAAATTTTTTGATATCTGAGAAATCCACGTTCCTAATTCTGAAAGAGGGATTTCTGGAATCTTTCTTCCTCCTACTGGTCTGATTTTTACTTTTTCTTTCCCCCTTGACTGTCGGGGAATGGGGATTATCTTCATAAATAGAAAGAAATGACGTCAAGGTGTCATGATATGAAAAGCGATAAAAGAAAGAAGGAAAAAAAATTCGTTCAGACCACCATCAGGGTAAGAAGGGAAATACTCAAGGAATACAAAAAGTGGTTGATAGATAACGGATATAGGTCTATTAACCAGCACATAAATGAAGTTATCAGAAAAATTTTAGAAAGGGACAACCGTTTACCGCCTTCCACCAGAAGTGAAAACTCCAGCCGAGAAAAGCCGTGAAGTCCAGCAGCTCCTGCCGAATCTATCAGTTTCTGAAGTTACCGTAGCTGATGTTTTGAATAAAAAAGTATCTGGGAAGAACAACAATCAATTAACCTTATTGTAAGGAGTTTGTCATGCTGGAATTTGCAAGCTACTACTTGGCTCGTGAACTCAGCGAAAAAGTAGTAGGGCAGCTTGAAGCTCTTTTTAAGCTGTCAAATGCTATCTGCGAAAATCTGGAAGCTTACCTTGAAGGACGTTCCAGGAAGAAGAACAACTGCCTGATTGTAGGTCCTACCGGAAACGGTAAAACGGAGATTGCAAGAGCCCTATCGCAGAAACTCAAGGTTCCTTTTACTAAAGTATCCATAACTGAGTATACTTTGACAGGCTATAAGGGAAAAGATCCGCACGAAATAGTTACTGCAGAATTTGCGTCTGCGGTTAAGAATAGTTATCACGGAATTAAAGATCTGGCAAAAAACTATTATTTATACAAGCAAGCTCTTGCTGCTTTTTGCGAATCTGAAAGCTCACCTGAGAAATTAAAGGCTGCTCTCGAATACGCAGCTGCCCGAGTCTTTCTCAGACACACACGGGTTTTAGAGTTCATGTATGACAGATTTAATGGTTCAGAAGATGCTTTAGAAACTGCTTCTTTGATTGAAGAAATAGCCGGTGAAATACTGTCTTTTCCAGGTTTTGAAGAGAAAAAGGATAAAGATTTCCCTGTCTTGATGAGCTTTCAAAAACGTCCCTTTGGTTTAATCTTTATAGATGAAGCAGATAAGCTTTTAATAAAAGAAAGGGGAGACGATGAAGAGGGTTTCTACCGCAGCCTCCAGTATCACCTTTTAGAGCTTATCGAAGGTGGTTGGGTAAGGGCAGAGAAGTCTTCTGATTCTATCGACACTTCTCACATAACTTTCATTTTAGCTGGAGCTTTCACTGAAACTTCACCGGAAGAGTTTGCACCGGAACTGAAAGGAAGGCTTAACGTCCGCATAAATGTCAGAAAGCTGGGATACGAAGACTATCTGGCTATCATCAGTTCTAAAATGCAGGAATACCTGCCTTCAGGAGATTCAACTAATTCCATTCCTGACGTAGTTGTTGTGGAAAACGACGCAAAAATAGAGTTAGCGAAGATATGTGAAAAAGAAAACGAAAAAGAATACTTAGGTGTAAGGAGGCTGGAAAGCCTTTTATCCAAAATTAGAGAGGCGGTTGAATGGGATCTTATGCACGGCAGTGTTTTACCTGTGGTTGTGAATGCTTCTTTCGTGAGATGGGCGCTTGAAGCAGACTTTAATTTTCAGATACCTATGCTTCCAGAATTAAGTCAGGAAAAAAAGGAAAAAATAAAAGAAATACGTCGTAAAAGTAGAGTTTCTAAAGATAATATGGTTAAGGCAAGAGTCCTGTTTCTCAGGAAGGAGCTTAAAAAAATCCGGTCAGGAAATCCTGCCAACTTTATACTGCAGGACAAACTGATAGACTACCTTTTATTAACAGATTCTACCGGAAAAAGCGTGCTTGAATATCTGGTGGAAGATGGGACTATATCTTCTCTGAGTCTGAATCGTCGGAATTTAAAGCTTTTAAAGAATGCGTTAGGAAAAGAGATTTTAGGGAAAATAAAAATTAAAATTCTAGAAGAGCCAGAAAAGAATTCTAAAGAAAGCTCTGCTGATGAATATGATTTAGACATCAATTTAAGCGAAGAAGAATGGGAAAAATTTTTTAAATGGATAGAAGATTCTGACAGTGAAAATTCTTGATTAAGGTGCTTGAATGTGTTTCAGGTTGAGAATAGAATTTAATGAATAGAATTTAATGTTGAATACAATCCTTTCAAAGGGATGGGCAGAGATGGACTTGATGAAACTGCTCATTGATGCTTTTAACGTCGTGTTTTTCCTGCCCAATACGGCTGGTAAGTTTGCTTATAACATCTGCGGGCAGGAGTTCGGAACGCTTGCAGGCTGGTTTGCCTTTATCGTAGTCTGGCAGGCAGTAACTCTGCTTCAGTTTTCCGTTTTGTTAGCTCCGTTCCTGCTGAGAAGGAAAAGAGCTGAAGCAGAGCAGATGGAACAGCCTGTTGTGTGGATGCCTGTGGAAGAAGAAGTAGAAATGAATGTATGGGAAGTCCCTGCGTGGAGAACTCCTGGTATGGAAATACTTTATAGTCCGATTTTTTCTTCTTTGTCTGGAAACATTTATTGTCCTGATAAAGTGATGGATGATGATGAACTTTTTGATTTTGATACGAACACGGGCGATTAATCGCCCGTGTTAAATAATTTCTTCAGTTTTTCTTCAGGCATAGCTACTTTTCCGTTCCAAACGACTGCCTTGTGAGGTGTTTCGGATACTTTCTGAAGTTCCTTGAAGTAAGCCTCAGCCTGCTTTTAGAGGTCTATATTTTCAAGGTCTTTCAGAGTTTCTTCGTCTATGTCGTCTTCGCCCCAGACGGGGACTTTCTTTTTCCTTTCTTCTGCGGTCAGAGGTATCTCTATGTATCCGAACGGAACGTTCCCTGCCACTTTCCTGATTGCCCTTTGAAGCCTGTAAGTTCCCACCGTTTCTCTGCCCACTATGAAGTCGGTTAACGGCGTGGTAACTATCGTTACTGGCGCTACCTCAGAGTGGCAGAGCTTCTGAACTGCTGCAATGACCGCCTCAATCGGCAGGTTTGTTTCTGCTGCCAGTTCCTCAACGCTGACTGCGTCGTTGTATCTGGCAAGGCTTCTGAAGGTCTGGTAAACGTGCCTTACGAGCCAGGTGGGCGCTTCCCACCTTTTCGTTCTCCAGTCGTATCTTGAAATCCCCATAGTTGTATACCGAAGTCGGATTTAATACAACCTATCGTTTTGCCAGTTTATATCACGAATTGTTTTTTCTATATCATCTTTAGCTTGTTCTATACTTTTCTCAATGCCATTAGCTCTTTCATTAACCACACTACCTATTGCTCTTGCAAGATTAAGAGTATTTTCATCATCATTCTTAATCAACTCCTCTTTTACTTTATCTAACTTGCTTTCCAACGCCTTAGCCACTTTCCATATTACAGGCTCTATAAGGGACTGAAGTTCCTTAGAGTTGGTAGGTGTTTGTTGAAAGATAGCTGATTTCTCTATTACTTTGAGTGTAACCTCTACGATTTTATTCCTGAGATTTTCATCCAAAGCAGGAATTTCTTCCTTCAAGGCTCTGTTGAGAGATTCTTTCAGAGAATTTATATCTTTCATTTTCGCCCTCAATTATTCGGTATTTTCCTTAATTATATCTTAAGAGTTTGATACACTACTTGTAATAACTAGAACCAAGGAGGGATTATGACTGAAGAGCAGAGGCAGAAATTAGAATCAATCTTTAGAGGTGGTAGTAAGAAAGCCCTTGCTGAAATATATGCAGAGAATTTCACGCCCCTGGAGGTTCTCCAAGCAGCCTGGCTTGATTACAAATTCGGCAGCCGTAACCTTATGGATAAAGAATATAGTCTTGCGTTTTTAGAAGCCGTTAAAGAAGCTTTATTTAAATCTTTAACCTTAAAAGGCAGAATGAGTTTTAAGGAAATATTGGAAAGGGCATTTAGGAAGTATCTGTAAGTCTATTTTAAGTATTACTGCTGAAGGAACTATATTGTTAGAAGAAATAAGATTGCTGGAGGAAACAATCGTGACTGAAATTGAAAGAATGGATGCCATAATAAAAAATCTTCAACTTTGCTTAACATCAGAAAAAGGTAGTGGATATGATAAATGTAGTCCAGTGAGGCATGAGTGGAAAAAACTTTCATTAAAAAAAGAATGCATTGACGAAATTACGGAACTTGTATTCAACGTTCTTCCTTTGCCGGTCAAATTCTGCTATGGCTTATCCTGCTGCGGTTGGGATGCTCCTATAACCATAGCAGACCACCGTTGGAAAAGTGTTAGCTGGGAGATGGAGTTAAAAAATAAATTTTTAGACTTTCTTAGAACATTAGTGGAAAATACCTTCGTCTCTTTTGAAGAAATAAAAATCTACAACGGAGAAGGGGGAAACTACGAAAGAAGGGAAACTGTAAAGAAAGTTTACCTGCCTATTTGTGAAATAATTAAAAGACTAAAGGATTCACAGCAAAAATTTGATTGTCTTGTAGATGCCTTAGACGTTCTAGAGTTATTAGATTTTCCTTATGAGGAGCAATACAGCTACTGTTCTGTTCCCGGAGGAGTGGTTTCAGAAAAGTATACAAAAACCATTGGAGAGGAAATTTACAAACAGGCTTCTCAGACAAAACTTGAGCTTGATAAGTTACTAGAAAAGTCAAGCTCAGCTCAAAAGCTATTTCTGTTAGAACTGTACAAACAGCGTAAACACAGTAAGTTGAAATAACTCAAAAGTGTAGTTTTTATTATATATATTGTTTCCAGGGCTGGGAGGCAAAAATGAAGTACACAAAAACAGATATCAGAGAAGCGTGGAAGATTTACTCCTTGGTAAATTTTGACGATCCTTTAGAAAAAACACAAACAAATAGAATGGTTACTGCCTTTTTTAAATTTTTATCTGATACTATCCCAAGAGGAAGAAAAATTTCAAAAGAGGAACTAAAAGGCTTGGTTGAAGAATTTCATAGAGTAATTAATAGGTACTATTCTTACAGCAGACCTGGAATAGCAAGGTTATACAAAGCATCTACAGGAGGAGCTGAACTTAACGAGCTGAAACCCATAAAAAGGGAATACGAACTGTTTAGAAAACATTTCATCAAGGCAATAGAAACATATTTGTAAGATAGTAAAAAAATGGAAAAAGCTCTATTCGTTCTGGATTCTTTGAAAGCAATAGAAGACATTGCAAAAGGTAAAGCAGCCGAATGGAGTTATCTTTACTTGGATTTCTGGATACTTCTCAGGATAAAAGAAGTTGTAGCCAGCAGAGAATTATTTACATTTAAACATAAAGAAAAAAGTTGCAAGGAGTTTATGAGTATAACTAAGTATGTCTATTTTAGTAAAAGTTCTTTAGAACCGAGATATTATGAAATAATACCTGACGATTTTCTTGATTTATTATGCAATGAAGAAGAACCGTGGAATTGCGAAGATATTGAACTAAAATCCCTAACTTGTGAAATAGTAAATAAATCTTGGCTGAAATCACGAATAATTGTAAAACAATTTATACAAAAAGCTTTAACCTTGTTGACTGATTTCTGGAAGAAAATTTTTCTGAACAACGAAGATAATGTTTTGGATTTCCTAACAAGATCATATGCTGAGATTCAGGTAATTAAGCCTTTCTCAGACTTTAAGTTCTTTGTATCTTTAATCAAACCTAAGAATTTGACAAAAACAAGGTTACTCATAAAAGATTTAGAAAACAAAGGATTACTGCCGAGAATCATACATCAAGAGATTTGCGATAAAATAATTCAATATAGCGAAAGAACTATGAGCGTTGAGTTCTACGGGGAAAAAGAAGAAGAATTTTTTCTCCTACCGTTTAATTTAAATGACTTTAAAATAACCGCTAAGGAAGCACCTCTCCTGTAACTTCTTCTAAAACTTCACTAATATCTTCCTTGAGCATTGGCAAAATTTCCGAAACTCCCGAAGCATATAAAACAAGAGCTTTCTTGTTAATTTCCCTACCTTCCTCGCTCTCGTAGTCTCCAACAGCTATTAATTTTCCGGAAATGTATATCTTTAAATATCCCTTCACGTATCTTTCAAAAACCTCCCAAAGAGGTTTTTTCTTATTAAAAGGTTCGTTCCTCATACTTTTGAAATTATAAGGATATACTTGCCTTGCTTCCCCTCTTATTTGTACTTCCACACTTATTTCATTTTTTATTTCTTCTTCTACCTCGTGTAAAAGATTATCTATAAATTCCTGCCATTCTTCTGGTGCCAATTTACTTTTTTCTAGTTTTTCCACAAACTCATCAGAAATAGATGATAATACTCTCTCTGCAGCCTGATCGATTTTATACAAGAATTCCATCTTCACTGTCCTATTAATTTTCTGGTCACCTCAAATTCCAATGCCATAACTACTTTAAATAATTCCCTTTGTTTGAAAGAAATTCCTCTACATAGACAGTTATTCTATCACCAAATATCCATTAGTTACCTGATAGATCCAAATCTATCTTACCAGAGATAATCTTTCTATAACACTTTTCATATCCCCTGTAAAACCGTTATCTTTTTCTCTGGAAGAAGTAATAATCAGTTTTTTCTGCGCTCGGGTTAAAGCCACATAAAGTGTTCTCCTATCTCTCCTTTTCTCAGCTACTTCCCTACTGCTGTCATAAGGCAGGTTGCCGATTCCTGTAACTATAACTACCGGTCTTTCTAATCCCTTTGCTGATTTATAAGGCATTATGACTATCTTATCGTCAGGCACAAACTTGTATTTTTTAGGACTATGGTACGAGAAATAATGGAGTTTATTCTTAAGGTGTGGGGCTTTCGATGAAATTGCCCTATAAAACAACTTAACGTGACATTCTAACGAAGTAAGTATAAATATATCTCCATAATTGGTTCCGTTTTCTATCAAGTCAACTACAATTTCAGCTACCTTTTCAAATTCGTTATTAGTTTCATAAAATTCTATTTCTCCATCATCTTTCCTTATTGATTCTATTCCTTTATCCAACACAACAGCATCTAACTCTTTTAGTTCTTTCATTAACTGTAAATCTTGCCGTAAAAATTCAATAGCTAATTGAAAAATTTTCCCGGGATTACGATAGCTTTTCCTTAGGATAGTTACCTTACCTCGAGCATCAAAACCTACGTCTATCCATTTCCAATCTGTCCCGTCATATATTCTTTGGGTTTCATCTACTCCAAAAATTATTAAACTGTTTTTCTTAGATAGAGATCTGACAACAGAAAAGAGTTCCTTAGAAAAGTCCTGTGATTCATCGCACAAAATGACATCGTACTTGGCATCATCAGGAATTAAGTTTGGATTTCTCTCTAAGTAGTTAAACAAGATTCTTCGTGCTTTTTTACTATTAGTCTTTTTCTTAATATTATCTGTGTAACGAAAAACAAGATTTTGAACTAAAGAGTCAATTGTAGTAACTTCAAAATCGCTCACAGTAACATCTTCTATCTCTTCTGCTTCTAAAACTTTTTCTATGCTGCTCTTGATTTCACCTACCAGGGAATTAGTAAATGTGATAATTAGAATTCTTTTGTTCTTATTCATCACTTTTTCCTGGACTGCCTTTCCCGCAAGAACTACTGTTTTCCCTGAACCAGCAGTTCCCCTTAGTATCCTATAACCTTTGGAATACTTGTAGAGAAGGCTCTCTTGATAAACATCCATTAGCGGAACTTCAAAATTTATGTATTAGAGAGAAAATAAGATTTCAATTAAACGGTCGTTTTTTAGAAAAAACAACCGTTTCCAGTGGAAACGGTCCAAAAATTGAGCTTAAACTTTTCAGGATTCAGAAGGTATACACTATAAGAGTTACATCGCTCTGAACAACCTCATTCCAAACATTCGGCAAAAATTTGCCTAAAAAGCTTTTCTAAATAATTTTCTTCATCTCTTAGAAACAAAATTTTGTGCCTTTCAAAATCTTCCTTTGAAACTTTACTACCAAAATTGTCTTTTACTTTTTCGTATGGAGTAACAGAGAGTAAAAATGCATCTAGCTTCAATTCTATACCTGCTTTCTTCTTTACGTTTTCTTCAATTTCCTTTATGTAAGAAACACAAAACTGAACCTTTTCATCGTGAAAGCCCTTAATATTCCTTATCCCTTTAGGATCAATAAAAATCATTCTTTCTTTGTCTTCTTCTTTTACCCATAGGATAAAATCAGGATAGAAACCTGCAATACCAACAAAAAACCCTATTCCCCTTTTTGAAAGATTCCTTAACAAGAAAATATCTTTGCCTTCAAATTCTTCGGAATATCTCTCGAAGTAAGCTTTTAAATCTCTAACAAACTCTGTTTCTCCCTCATTTAACTTAACAGGAAACGAAGTAATTCTTTTTTTATTTTTCTCATAAACTATTAATGGCGTATATAAATGCTTATCAAAATGTACAATAAAAGAATCCCACTTTTTCCATTTTTCCGGGATTTCGCAGATATCTGGTTCATAATTTCTTAGCTGCTCTAAGATATCTTTAATGTCATCTATTAAATCCCTAGGAACCTTAACTATTATTCTTCTATCCTCAGGATACATATGAGGATGGTCATCAATAGTTAACGCCTCCACCTCCAAATGATTCATACTTTCCTGTTTAAATTTCGTTCTATAAAACTTAGAAATGTAGTCTTTCAGAACTAACAGAATAATATCCTGAAACTTTCTAATTCCTTTAAAACTCTTAATCTTCAAACGATTTCCACTCTCAATTCCAAAATCCTCATCTTCAAGCAAGAATACTTCGTACCTCTGGCTCTTTGCAATATCCTTCACAACCTCTGTTTTTATAACAAGATTATAGAAACCGCTTGACAACTTATAGTCCATAAGTTCTGAATAAATATATTGCCAATCTATTAAATCAAAATACTCTTCCGGAATCTTTACAGGCTCATCTACTTTTGAATCCACACTTTCTACATTCAAACCACGTGCCAGCGTTATTTTAGGTCTTAAATCCAATTTCACTTTACTTAAAATACCATCATCATTTTCAAGCTCTAACTTGTATTTCAAGAAATCAAAATTATCATTAACTTTAATGGTATGAATCTTCTTTTCCCACTTTTTCACCCGATTAAACGTTATAGGAATTTCAATCTCTTCATAATTAACTTCTTCCTGTTCTATTGCCTTCAAGAATGCATCCATATAATCCGCATTCAAACCAAAAACAAGAAGTGTTTGTAAAACTTTTACTTTATAATCGGGATTTTCCTCCCTCTTTAGGGAATAATCCTTACCTTTTAATCTCACTCCTCTGCCGAAAAGCTGAATTATCTGAGGGCCTTCCCCCTTCCCCATATTTATCAATCCCATAACGGATACTCTCCAAGTATCCCATCCTTCTACAAACTTCTTTGAGCCGATCAAAATATTTAAGGGAGAATTACTGCTTTTTATGTCAGAAAATAAAGACTGACTCATGTGGTCTTCTTCCACTTCTATGTCGTAATCCTTTATCAATTTTTTTAAATCTCTAACGTTCCCAATATTGATAACGCCAAAATACTTTTCTCCTGTAGAAGTTTTTAACCCGATTTCTCCATCGGCATTCTTTATCTCATAAAGGGAAAGATTGCCTCTACCGTTAAAAACTTTTTGATATATATCGCTAACAATAGTTTCAGGGTCAAACTCTCTTATGTATTCAAATTTTCCTCTAAAAATATCGTTACCCTCTTTATCTATCAGTCCTGATTTGCCGTCTAATATCTTTTTTACTTTTTCTTTTAAAAAGTCTTCATCCTTGAGAACTTTATCTAAGAAACGCAGTATTTTCACAACGTCAGAATTTAAACCAGAACCTGTAACCTTACTTCCAACAAAAATCCATAACGGCTTTTCTATGTTATATTCTCTTAATTCTTCATAGTAGTTTTCAAAAATAGTTAACTGTTCATAAAAAGACAGTAAGTTTGCCACTAACAGTAAATCTACCTGCTCTTCAGGATAGTACTTGACTATTTCTTCTACTTCAATTTCCTTTCCATTTTTCTTTTTTTTCTTCTTTTCTTTTTTTTCCTGTGCCTTTAAGTTGTAAATGTGAAAATCTTTACCGTAACCGTCAGTATAGAAGTACTTGTAGGAATAGTCAAAAATTATTGCTTTAGCATACTCGTCAAGCAAGTCCTCATTTTTTCCGATAATCTGTCCAAAAGTGGCTGAGTATTCAAACAAAAAACCGTTCCTTGCTATTTCTTCTCTCAGTTTTTTCCATTTTTGTTCCTCAGATTTCTGACCTTTGTGCCCTTCATCTATGAATACAAGGTTTTTGCCGTCAAAGTAAGACACGTCAACTCTTACGCCTTCTCCTTTTTTCTCTTTAGTCAGCTTGTGAACATCTATGATTAAAACTTCCCCGTCTTTTGTTTTTAAGCTATCAAGGTTGCCATCGTAAAGTTTGCAGGGAATACCGCTTAATTTCATCTCTTCAAAGTGCTGTTTTGATAATCCTTCGTTGGGAGTTATCAAGATAATGTTGTCCCACTCATCAAAATACTTGCGGATTTGCCAGTAGTTCACGTGCATTACAAGGGTTTTCCCGCTTCCTGTTGCCATCCAAAAGGCAAGTTTCTTGAATTCCTCTTCCGTGAACGGTTCTATCTTTGTTTTATTTGCTTGATTGAATTTTTGAAGGAATTCGTTCAACTCATTCAGAAAGCCACTTTTGTTATCAAAACACTTCTCCAGGAAAATTTCTGTAAATAGAATAGCTAAATATTGGAAGTACTTGAGATTGAATTTGGGCTGCATCCTATTGCGTTTTAACCGCTCAACATATGTTTTTATATTGCTGTCATATCTTAAAAGCTCAGCTTCCCAGTCAGGTCTTAAACCTTTCAGGACATTTACAAAGTGACTCCTTCCGTCAGAGTCGTAACCTTCCTGTACATCCCTTAATTTTCCCCTCAGTTCGTCAAAATCATTTAAGCCGAAAAGATTGAGAAAGTATTTATTTAATACTAAGTGCTTTTCAAGTTCCATCTCACTCCACCTTCTCAAACATCAACGTTTTGAAAACAGGTTCAATTGCCGTGAATCCCTTAACCATAGAATCGCCGTTAACGTAAACGATGTCGGGTTTAAAGTTTTCCATTTCTCTTTCAATGATTTTTCTATCTTCTTCAAAGTTAATGTTTTCAAGACTTCTCCAAACAACGGCTATTTTCTTTCCTTCTTTTTCTCCAAAGACAAAAACGTATTTCCTGCCATTTTCATCTAAAACCTTGTATCTGCTTACGTTTAAGCCAAGCAAGTAATTGAACGTCTCAATCAAATCAACGTTAACGGTTTTCTGCTGATAGTTTTCTATGATTCTCAGCTTGTAGTTAAACGGGTCTTTCAATTTTTCAACGTTAAGGAAAGTACTGCTGTTTTTGGTTTCCCATTCAAGCATGTATTTGACAAAGTAATCGGGAAGTTCTAATAGAAGTTTTTGTTGTTTTTCGCTTTGCTGCTCGAATTCAACGTTTTCCAATGCATCTTCGTATTGTTCTAAGGTGTGGTATTTGAAGAAAACACCAATTCCGTCTGTATCTTGCGGTTTTCCTTCCTTCCAATGAAAGGAATATGCCACTTTTTTAATTCTTGGGATAATGACAGTATCAAAATAATCTGCCATCTCTACAAGGATAAATTTCCTTTTTCCACCATCTTCACTGTTAAGTTTCATAACTGCGTGAGCTGTTGTTCCAGAACCTGCAAAGAAGTCAAGAACCAAAGAATCATAATTGGATGAAATTTTGATACTATCAAAAACCGTCCAAACAGATTTAGGAAAATCAAAAATCTTCTTTTTGAAGAGATTAGTTATTTCTTGTGTTCCGTAAACGCTCGCATCATACTTTTTTAAATACCAACATGTTGACGGACGTTCTAAAACTTGAGCTACTTCAATTTCTATACGGTCACCTTTCTTTTTAACTCTAATAGCATTAGGATATTTTTTTATAAAATTCATTAACGTTTCACGAGCAAATCTCCATTTCCTTTCTATACCTGTTTTATCTATAGGATAGACTTTATAAATTTCTTTTCCGTCCTTTTTAACTACCAAAGTTTGTTTTTCTGGGTGAAATGTATCTTCTTCTGGATATCCTACATCTATTATCTCTAAAGTTTTTGCATCCACATAAATTGGATAAAAACTATTCTTCCCAAACTTTCTTTCCGATTCTCCTCCCCAATTTCTCAGATTAGAAAACTCCCATTCTTCTTCTGGAATTTTTGTTTTCTTTATAATCCCTTTTCCTTCTGGATAAATAAAATACGCAAATTCATTTGTGTACCTAAAATTTTCCCCTTGTATTCCCCTTCTGTTATGAACCACGCATACCATAGTCTTCTTATACTTTGGAAATATATTATCTAATAGTAATCCTAATCTTTCTTGCTCATTTTCATCAATAGCTATAATAAAAACGCCATCTTTACTTCTCAAAAATTCTTTTCCTAGAGAAAGCCTATTTTCCATTAAGGAAAGCCACGAGGAATGCTTGAACGTATTTTTATATAAAATTTCAGATGATTTTGCATTATAAGGCGGATCAATATAAATCGTTTGCACCTTTTCATAGTATTTATTCAAAAGCAAATTCAAAGCCTGCCAATTTTCTGACTTAATTAAAACTCCATCCAAAATCTCATCTAAGTTATTCTTTTCTGTTAAGGCAACCAATAACTTCCATTTAAACTCTTCATTAAAGTATCTGGTATCTATGGGTAATTTCTTCCATTCTTTACCCTTCTTTAATCCTTTTTTGCTTTTAACTTTAATTCCAAATAGCTCTTCCCACTCTTTTAATTGTTCTTTATTATTGAGGATTTCATCCAGGATACTCTCTAAAAACTCCTCTCCCGCATACTCCTTAATCTTATCTAAGGTTATAACGTAATGCGTATCAATGACAAATTTCTTCTTTTCCCAGAGTTTTTTCTGGAAGTTTTCAATCTGTGCAAGAAACTCAATAATCTTTAAGGCAACGTTCCTGAACACTCTAACTGCAATAAGGTAAACTCTCAGCTTGTCAAAGTAACCACTCTTTTCTAATACGTCTAAATCATCTAACTGGAGAAATTCGTTCTTTATGTAAAAGTCTAATTCTCTTTCCAGGAAGCCTTTTAAGTCTTTGTGAATGAAATAATCGGTAGTATTCCTTTTGGTATATCGGTTAAGATGCTTTTCAATAAGTGTTTTCTCTCCATCTTTTTCAAAAATGAGCCTTGCAGGGCTATTCTGCGGTATTTTTTTCTCTAATATTTCTATTATTGAAGCATTGATTTTTTCCTGTTTTACTCCTTTTCCTTCTTTGTCCCCCCAACCATTCTTCAAAGCTTCTTCTTTGCTTACTGCCCTATATTCAAAATAAATGTTTAATTCGTTTTTCTTCTTATCAAAATCAAAAACTTTCTTACTCAAAACGAAAAATTTTTTCTCCTGCGACTTAACGTTTCCTTTTTCTTCTTCTGCTTCCACTACCCTGAAGTTTACCTTTATTCTTTTTTGCTTATCCCAAAAAGTGTATTTCCTAAAGTATTCAGTAGTCTTAATGTAGTACTGATCTTTGTTTACCCAGTAAAAGTAAACTTCCTCTCCGTTGTAAGGAATGCAGTATTTCTCCTTTTTGCCGTATCTTCTCTTGCTTATAAAGTCTCCATTGTCGTAATACCTTGAAAAGAAGTTAATTAAGTGGTTATAAATTTCCCTCTCTAAATCTTCAGAAATATTAATCTGTTCAAGCGCTTTCTTTTTCTCGTAATACTCCCTACCTAAAGGAGTGTCTCTAAATCCTTCCTTTAGGTCTCCATCTTCAAAGGCATTCTCTCCAAATACTTCTTTTATTTTTTGTTCTATTCTTTCAAGTTCTTTCCTGATTCTTTCCTTTTCTTCTTTACTCAATACGTTTAATTGTTTCTGTATTTCGCCAATGAGGTCTTTTTCTATAAACTGTTCAATTTGTTTTCTCTTGTAGTTCATCATCTTGTAAATGCCGAAGTCTAAATCCTCAGATTCAAATTGAAAAAGTTCCCTTAGTTTTTCTTGTAGTCTCTTCTCCAAATCGCTAACAATCGCCATAGCTACCCTCTTCGGAAAAATTCAATGTTAATGATACATCATTTTGGGTAAGAACCTTCTAAAAAATAAAAGAAAACTTTGACTGAATGTTAGTAATTAGGTTAGTCTAATTTTAGAGACATCCTTACAGGAATAACAAATCTGGTTGGTTGTTTTTTTGAAAATTCTTAAAAAAGAAAAAGTAAATCAAATTTTGAGGGATGCTTGCATTTAGAAATGCTTTTGGAACATAAAGCTTTCTGTAGCCTTACGTTAAGAGGAATTTTTTTAAATTATTAAAAGTAATAAAATGATAAACTATCAAAGACAAAAACATAGGAGGGTAGGGATGCAGGCATCCTTGGTTCTTCAAGGGTTAACACTTTTGTGTGTTTTTATTCTTTCTATCGTCGTTATCGTTCTTTGGCTGAAGTTAAGAGAATCCCTAAATAACCCTTTGAACGAGGAAATTTATAGAATTTTGAGTTCTATTAGAGAGAGACTTTTACTTATAGAAAAGGATTTTGAAAACAAAATACTTGAGAAGATTACAGGAGATTTAGTAAAAACAAAGGAGGATTTGGTTAACAATCTGCTTAAACTCAAAGATACTGTCCATGAAACCACTAGAGAACTTTCATCTAAAAATGACAGTTTATCCAGTGAGACAAAACAGAAGCTAACGGAACTGGAAAGTAAAATAAATAAAACTATTTCAGAAGTTACTCAGTCTTTGAATGCGAGTAATATGAAAATTGTTACCGATGTAAAGAATACTATTCAGGAAGTTAACAAGCAATTTATCGAGCAAACCAATCGCCTTTCTGAAAAACTTGGGACGTTAGATCAAAAGCTATCTGTAGTAGAGAAAATATCGTCAGAAATCCAATCGCTGCAGGACATTTTGAAACCGCCGAAGCAGAGAGGAATCTTGGGAGAAGTGATGCTTGAAAATCTGCTCAAAGAAGTTTTTCCCAGAGATATGTATGAATTTCAATATTCCATGGGAACTGATAAAGTAGATGCAGTTCTGAAGTTAGACGGAAAAATTCTACCCATTGACTCTAAGTTTCCTTTGGAAAATTACATAAAAGTTGTTGAAAAGGGAGGAGATATCAGGGCTTTAGTAAGAGATGTTAAAAATATGATAGACAGTATATCAAGTAAATACATAAAACCTGCAGAGTATAACACCACTAACTTTGCTTTTATGTACATACCAGCGGAAAGTGTATGGTACAGCCTTTTTGTGATGAATCCTTCTGTTTTTAGATATGCTTTAGAAAAGAAAGTTTTTCCTGTTTCTCCTAATACTTTAATGAGTTATCTCCTTGTTATTATGGAAGGAGCTAGGGCTTACGAAATAGAGGAGAACCTTGAATCATTGATGAGAGAGCTGAATTCTATTTGTCACGACATAGAAGGTTGCATGGCTGAAATGGAAACTTTCGAAAGGCACGCTCGCAACTCTCTTAATAGAATAAGTTCTCTAAGAGCCAGGTTTGCTTCTTTTACTAGTAAGGTAAGTTCTTTAAAGGAAGTTTAAGGGGGATAATCGTGAAAACGCTCAAAAGTGAAGAAATATACAAGTACTTAGCTGACTTAATTAGAAATGCTAATTCTTCTGTAAAAATATCTTCTGCTTGGCTGAAAGGGAATATGATTAGTCTTTTGCTTTCACACCTTCGGGAGAACGTAGAACTTGAAGTAATTCTCAGAGCTTCGGAGCTTAAAGACCTGTTGATAACAGACGACAGAGTGTTCGAAGAAATTAGGAAGAGAGGAGGAATTGTTTATCTGAATAACCGCTTACACGCGAAATTCATCCTCGTTGATGACTGTAAAGCTGTTGTAGGTTCTGCCAACTTTACCGGAGCAGGGCTTTCCGATTACGATTCAGGAAACATAGAAGCTGCGGTTTATTACGACGACAGTGATGATCCTGGTGAGATAAAGGAACTTGTTGATTACTTTGAAAGGATAAAAGAAGACTCATCAAAATTTGATGATAACCTTATCGGATTTGCAATAAATCCCGTTAAGTCAGATTCTTTTGAATTCATTCTGATAGAGCCTGGAATAAAAGAACGCTCTTACGTTAAAGTTAACCATCTGGAAGGAACTGTATTAGCAGAAATAACTACGATTTACTCTTACGATATGGGATTCTTTGCCAACCCCTTTTCAGCCGGAGAATCGGCAGTTTTCGGTTCAATAGACGAATTCAAAACTCTTTTTAGCGGCAGGAAAGATAAAGATTGGAAAAAAGCAGCAGTCTGGTCCTACCTTAACGAAAACGGAGATAAAGTAAGAATTGCCGTTGCCGAAATACTTGGAATCGTAACTCCTGACGGGAAACTTGAAACTAATATGGAACCTTTTGACGTCGGCGAACCTGTTTGCGCTGCCTCTAAAGAAGTCCTAAATGCTGTGTCTAAGACAACCTGGTCAGGGAAAAGTATGGCTTATCCAGTAGAAGTGGGAGTATTTAAAGGTACGGACCAAAAAGTATTTATCGATGCAAAAGAAGTCATAACAAAGCACATGCTAATTTTAGGAACAACCGGTTCGGGAAAGAGCCACTTTACTAAGAAATTCTTATCAAGGCTTCTTCAGCAGTATCCTGTGCAAGTTTTCATATTTGACCCGCACGGAGAATACTATGATGGGTTAAGAGAATCTGTTTCTGAAAAATATATTGAACACGAAGAATATATTGAACACATAGTTTTTAAAGAAACGATTTTCCCTATTTATCCTGAAGAAGTGGAGAATATCATTAAAGAAATTGGATTATCTAGCATTATAAGTGGTAACTCTAAAGTTGCAAAAAGTAATAAATCACGCTTAGCAGCGGAAATAAAACCTTCTTTAAGGACAACTTCTTTTAAGGAAAAGAATCTTTACGATATTCTTTTAAATGTTAAAACTGAAGAAGATGAAGCTATTAGTGAAGAAGTTGCGTCTGTTTTAGGTGAAGAGATTTTGGTAAGCCAGGTAAGCACTTACGATGAAATGGATTCGGCTCTTAAAAGCGATAAGAAGGTTATTATTTTCAATTTTTCCTGCATAACTGATCCTGCTACCAGAGTGAACCTTGCAGGATTAGTCATGCAAGAACTCTTTGAAAAGAACAAGAAAGACAAAAAAGAAAGAATAGTTGTTCTTGAAGAAGCTCACAACTTTGCCCCTGAAAGCAGCTACGGAGACGTTTCAGCAGGTAGAAACAACCTTGCGCTTACAATGGCGAGGAAGATTGCTTCAGAGGGAAGGAAATTTAATCTCGGGCTTATTGTGATAACCCAGCGTCCTGCGCAGGTTAGTAAGTATGTTCTTTCTCAGGCGAACACTCAAGCAATGTTCAGGACAATGAATGATTCAGACCTTAAAGCAATAGAATCTTACGTGGAATTTGCAGGTAAAAGTATGATAGGACTTTTACCTTCCCTTAGAACTGGAGTCGGGATTTTAAGCGGTTTAGGAGTGCCTTTTCCACTGGTTGTGGAAGTTAAATAGAATTAAAAGAATGGAATAAGGAGATTGAGCTGAAAGGAATTCAGGTATGAATAAAATTGAACTTCTTTCAAAACTTAGAGAAGAACTGCTTAAAGTTGACGGGGTGATAGACGTTAAAACTGCAGAGGGATATTATCCCAACCTTGATGTATATCTTGAGATAACTTTAGAGGAAGTCAACTGGAAAATTGCCAAAAAAGTAGCTGACAAAATAGCTAAAGTTCAAACAGAATATTTGGAAAAAGAAAGCATATTACCTGCTATTGAATGGGACTTTGTTAGGGAAACTCATTGTATCCCTGCGTCGTAGTTTGGGGAGGCAATGAAAGGATAGAAAAAATGGGAAGAGAAATCTTAATAGCATCAATAGCTTCTGTAATTCTCGGCATAGCTTTCTTGGTAGCTATTTTAACTATGGTTTGGATAGCAGCAGGAGGTAAAAAGGAATTTTGATTGCAGTTTTTACCGTTTCTAATGGAAAGGGGAAATTTAAAGAAGTTCAAAATCGTTGAAGAATAATAGGAGGTGCGTTATGGAAAAGAAAATAAAGTTCAGGGAAGACTGGTTTGAGGACAGAAAAGGATTAAAAAACGTTTACAGGGTAATCACCAAGGAAGAAGACGGACGCAGGAGAGTAGCGGAGGTGTGGAAAGGTCCCTACTGCATAATCCCGATAATACACGAAAACGAACTCTCCGTTAAGTGGTGCGAAGAGCACGGCGTTCCCGAAGTGGAAGGAAACGCCTACAAGGTTGCCTACGGAAAAGCAAAAGAGCTCTCCAAAGAAACGGGGCTTCCCGTTACGAAGTGGGACATCGTCATAGAAAACGGAGGCGTCTGTGTTTACGACACGGAAGATGACGAAAAGCCGAAAGAGGCAAAAGAAGAGGAAAAGAAAGAGGAGAAACCGACAAAAAAGTTCACTATTGACGACTACGACCCCAGCTCTCCGAACTTTGGAGATGCGATAGACGCGCTCCTTGAGGACGGGTTTGAAATACCGAAGATCAGCTTTCACGTCTGCGACGACATCTGCGAAGAGGCGTCCGACTGGGCTGGATTGTTTTCAGGAGAGTAGAATGTGGCTAGTGCTGTGTTTTCCACGAAATTCCGATTGAAGAACAAAGATTCACTGATCGTTTCCAATGGAAACGCTAAATCGTTGATATATTTCCCTTTCTTTTGCAAGGGGTATAATCGTATAGGAAGAGGGGAGAAAATTCCTCAGAGGCGAAAATAATCAACGGTTGAGGGAAAAGAAATGACCGATGAGCAGAGAAAAAGGCTTGAAGAAATATTCAAAGGAGGACACGAAAAAGCACTGGCAGAAGTCTACGCAGAATTTTTCACTCCGATAGAAACTCTCCAGCTTGCGTGGCTTGAGTACCGTTTTGCCAGTCCTACACCAGAAGAAAAGGAAAAGAATTGGCTCTTCCTTGAGGCAGTTAAAAAAACGATAAAATCAAAAAACAGAAAGCAGAAATAAAACCAAAAAGGGAGGTAAGTCATGACAGCACAGGAATTCGCAAAACTCTTCATTGAAAACTACAAAAGAGCCCTTCTCACCAAATCCAAAGAAATCCCCGTATTGCAGGACGAAAGAGTGAGGAAAGAAATAACCGACTTAGCACTTCAGGTACTCAACGAAATGGCAGGCACTTTAGACCTATCCAACCTCAAAGCACAGGAACTTCAGTCCCTTATAGAGCCTGTAATATGGAAAGTAGCTAAGGCGTTGGAGGAGAATTTGAAGGAAGAGATAAGGAAAGAAATGCTTGACCAACATATGGAAATGGGTGGAGCATTATCTAAGGTTATAGGTAAAGCACAGAGAGAAATTGTGGAGAGCGTTTCTAGCAAAATAGAAGATGCTGAAAAGAATATTAGCAAGACTATTTCTGACATAGCATATCAATCAGAAAGAATTTGGTAACAAGGAGGTAAAAATGAATGAAACAAAAATAGGCTTTGAAGATTTTTTTGATGCTAACAGACAACAAGAGGCATCTTCCCTACCCACCGCTCCCATAACCTCAACCATACCCCGTACTGACCTCTTATCTATGAGCACCTTTGGAGTATTTCCCGACATAATTCCCGACAAAGAAACCCTGAAAGAGATAGTTGAAGAAGTAGGGAAAGGAGAGCTCTGCACCCCCTTAAGACCTGCCGACCCCTCAAACAGGTTCACGAGGGATATGCTCTGGTGGAGAAACCTCTACGAAAAAGACCCTGCAAAGTTAGAGGAAAAAATAACCGACGACGAATGGAAAAACAGGAGAAAAGCACTCCTCTACGGCGCACTTGTGGCAACTAACGATTACAACACCCTCAAGTTCCTCGTGGAAACCTAGCGAATTATTCAGGTTGGTTCAAAATCTCTATACCTTATCAAAACCTACCTTTCCACAAGAGGCTACACCGCAAACGCCGTGGCTCTCTACCATTCAGCCGACCCTTACAAGAACTATCAATACGCAAAGAGGTTTTACTACTACTACAAGCTGGTAAAACGCAAGAAGTGGTAGTTTTTCCTTTTTGCTTAAAAATCCAAAAAATACAAAGAGGTGGAATGTCCTAAAGTGCAAAAATGTACAAAATGTGTAAAAAGTGCAAATCTGTCAAAGAATACAGAAGAAGCAAATAGGCAAACAAAAAGTGCAAAAGGGTAAAAAATGCCACAAAAGCAAAAACGCACAAAGAATGCAGAACAAACACAAAAATACCAAACGAGTAATAATGCCCTAAAGAGCAAAAAATACACAAAACCTACAAAATAAACATAAAAACACAAAAAGGCACAAAAAACAATAAAAACAAAACAAACACAAACAAGTCCTAACATAGAAAGCAAACCAAAAACACACAAAAGGGTAAAATATGTAGAAAAACACAAAAAGGAAAAATATGCAGAACACACGCCGACATACAAAAAACCAAAAGCACGATGTTGGAAAACCTTGCACTTTCTTGCTTTTCTCTATCCTTGTCCACGTAGGCAGTCCACGTGGACAAAAAATTCCACATTCCGTAGACCAGTCCCACGTGGACAACCTTTGACCCTCTAAAGTTCCTCATCTTGTCCACGTGGACGGGGTAAGCGATTTTTTCACCTTCAACACTTTGTTGCCTTTCAGCACTTTTTCGTCTTTATTGCTTTTTGTGAAAATTGGTAAAAATGTGTTTAAAAAGCAAGAATGTATAAAAACACGAAAAAAACCAAAACTGGAGTTTTTTGCACTTTTGCTCAAAGTTGTATAAATGTGCTAAATGTGTAAAAGCGCACAAATGTGCAAAATGTGTCAAAAGTGCAGAAATGCAAAAATGTGTAGAATGTGCAAAAACGCACAAACAGTACGCCCGGATAGAGACTGCAACTAAAGCAGATTCAGGTAAAACTTCACATCTTTACTTTTCTTACTTTTTCCACTCAGGTTGTCCACATGAACGACATAGGATAGCAGGAAATCGGGAAGGGGCTCTATAACGGGAAGTGTATGTCGTTTGTTTTCACGTTTAAGAAGCCTAATTTTATGCAGGGTTTGTTGTCGCCGTGGAAGTCTGAGCCTGCTGTGTAGTAAAGTTTCAGTTCTTTGCAGATTTCCTTGAGTTCTAATGATTCTGATGGTTTGTGCCTGTAGTGGTAAACTTCTAAACCTTCTATGCCTTCTTCTTTTGCTTTTTTGAGGAAGCAGTAGAGGTCGTTCATCGTTATTTTGAGCGTGACGGGATGGGCAATTATCGGGATTCCGCCTGCTTCTTTTATCAGTTTGACGATTGTGTGGTAGTCTAACTTTTCTCTTTTTACTTTTAAGGAAGTGAGGAAGTCTATCGCTTCTTCTCTTTCTTTGAAGAAGCCTTTTTTTATTAGTTCTTTCGCCACGTTGGGTTTACCGAAGTTTTCGCCGTATTTTTTCACCATGTATTCATAGTTGATGCCATAGCCTAACTCTTCAAGTTTTGAGAGCAGTTCTTTGTTTCTTTTAATTCGTGAGTTTTGAGAAAACTCTGTTAGCTGTTTAATGGCAGGTGATTCGGGGTTAATGTAGTAGCCTAATATGTGGAATTCTCTTTTGCCTCTGCCAAAAATGGAAGTGTCTGCGGTTACTTCTATTCCGGAGATTAGTTTTATGCCAAGCTGTTTTGCCGTTTCTTCGGCTTCTTTTAAGCCGCTGACGGTATCGTGGTCTGTAAGAGAGAAGATTCCAATGCCGCTTGACTTTGCTAATTCTACGACCTCTTTGGGCGTGAGTGAGCCGTCTGACGCCGTTGAGTGAGCGTGGAGGTCTACTTTCTGCAGAGAAAAGCCATCCATTCTCCTTCTCCTGCTTCTTCTAAAATCGTGAAGTCTGTTTCTTTTAGAGTTTTTGCAAAGTCGTCTCTTTGCTTTTTAAGAATTCCGGAAAACACTGCTAACTTTTTTGTCTTTTTGTAGATTTCTGGAACGAGCGGTTCGAGCAGGTGCTTTTCTATGTTCGCTGCTACAACGTCAAAGGCGCCGTTCAGTTTTTTCAGGTCGCCTATGAAAACTTCAACGCCACTGACTTCGTTGAGCTTGCAGTTAAAAGGTATCTCTTCTCTGCACTCTTTTTGAATGTCGCAGGCGAGGACTTCCCTTGCGCCCAACTTTTTAGCTGCAATTGAAAGGATACCGCTGCCTGCACCGACGTCAAGGAAGGAACAGCCGGGTTTGATTGTTTTTTCTAAAAACCTTATCGTTAGTTTTGTCGTTTCGTGGGTGCCTGTTCCAAAAGTTTGACCCGGATAGATGTAGATGGGAAATTTTCCTTTAGGTATGGGGTATTCTTCCTTCATCCAGGAAGGGACGACGATGAACTTTTCAGAGACCGGTTCGGGCTTAAAATACTTTTTCCATTCTTCGTTCCAGTTTTTTTCAGGTATTGATTCCTGTGATTCTGACAGTTGGAGGATTTCTGGGGGGATTTTTTCTCTATTTTTGAAGTAAGCTTTAACGGTTAGCGTTCCGTTTTCTTCTGTCTCTTCAGCTCCTAAGTAGTTATCAGAAACTATTAAGGGTTGTAGCTTTTCCCATTCCTCTTTCGTGGTTTTGAACTTTAGAACGAAGTATTCCTTCATCTTTCACCTTTAAACCGGTAATCTGTCTGCACCTGTAAGTTTTGTTTCAAGTTCCTTTACTCCTATTGGAACGACTTTTCTGAAAGACTCTAACAGGAACTTGTTTTCAAGCAGCACTTCTGCCATCTTGCTCTTTGTATATTTGTAGTGCCTTGAAAGGAGCACTTTCAGGACTTCAAAGTCTCTTTGGTCTAGCTTTCTTACTTCCACGTAATCTCTGTTAATCTTTTCTTCAACGTCCCTATCCAAAACGAACGCAACGCCGCCCGTCATTCCGGCGCCAAAGTTTTTGCCTACCTTTCCTGCTACTACCACAATTCCCCTTACCATGTATTCGCAGCCGTGCTGTCCGACGCCTTCTACTACTGCAACTGCTCCGCTGTTTCTAACGGCAAAACGCTCTCCCACTACGCCTGCTGCGTAGAAAGAGCCGCCCGTTGCGCCGTAAAGGACGGTGTTGCCGGCTATAACGTTCTCGGATGGATTGCCTTTAAAGTCTTCTGGAAACTTCAGAACAACCGTTCCGCCGGCTAAACCTTTGGCGACGTAATCGTTTGCTATGCCTTCTAACCTGAGCATTATGCCTTTAGGTAAGAATGCGCCAAAGCTTTGTCCTGCCGTTCCTTTGAAGTTGAGCGTAATCAGGGGTTTATCACTGGTGGCCGATTCCTTTACTGCGTAATAGGAAAGTAGCGTTCCGACGCTTCTATCGGTGTTTTTGATTTCGTAGGTGGAAGAAAACTTTTTCTTTTCTTTCAAGAAAGGCAGGGCGTCTTTAGTTATTCTGTCGTTAAGAGTTGATTGTATCGGCGTGTAGGGGTAGCTGTTCCTTTTGAGTTTGTAAGAAGGAACGGAAGTTATAAACGAAAGGTTAAGGTTTGCTGCGTTCGGGAAGGTTTTAAGTTTTTCTTCGTCAACTTTTAACAAGTCTGTTCTTCCGATGATTTCGTCAAGGCTTCTGTATCCTAACTGTGCCAGTAACCTTCTTACATCTTCAGCAACAAGGCGGAAGTAGTTGGCTACGGTTTCTACTGCACCTCTGAACTTCTTAATCCTTTTTTCGTCCTGAGTTGCTATGCCCACGGGACACCTGTTGGTGTGGCAGTCTCTATCCATTATGCAGCCTTCTGCTATCATGGCTGCCGTTCCAAAGCCGAACTCTTCAGCGCCCAAGAGGGCTGCTACGATGACGTCTCTGCCGACTTTGAATCCGCCGTCAACTCTTAAAACGACGTTTTCTCTCAATCCGTTTTCTATTAGTTCTTTTTGGGTTTCCGTCAGACCGATTTCCCAGGGAAGTCCTGCACCTTTTATGGAAGTCAGAGGGGAAGCGCCAGTTCCGCCGTCTCCGCCGCTTACCTGTATGGTGTCGGCTTTTGCTTTTGCGACGCCACAGGCGACGGTTCCAACGCCGTTTTCTGCTACTAACTTAACGGCTATTCGCGCTTTTGGATTTGAAAGTTTAAGGTCGTGAATGAGCTGTGCGAGGTCTTCAATTGAGTAGATGTCATGGTGAGGAGGCGGTGATATGAGTGCGACGCCGGGAACGGAGTGGCGGAGCTTTGCAATGTAAGGGGTAACTTTGTGTCCTGGGAGGTGTCCGCCTTCTCCGGGTTTTGCACCTTGAGCGATTTTTATCTCTATCTCTTCGGCAGATGCCAGGTATTCCGGCGTGACGCCGAACCTTCCTGATGCCACCTGCTTGATTTTGCTGTTCTTTATCGTTCCATATCTTTCCGGGTCTTCACCGCCTTCACCGCTACAACTTTTTGAGCCTAACAGGTTCATAGCTTCTGCTATTACTTCGTGGGCTACTTTTGAAAGCGCTCCTATAGACATTCCGGGAACCATTAGCCTTTTGACTATTGACTCAACGGGTTCAACTTCTTCTAATGGTATGGGTTTTCTGTCCGATTCTATTTTCAGGAGGTCTCTTATGTAGGTAGGGCGTTTTTCTGCTGCCTCTACGACCTTTTTGAAGTCTTCGTAACTGCCGCTTTTTGCCGCTTTGAAAATGTTTCTCACAACTTCTGGATTCCAGGAGTGGTAAACGCCGTCGGGGCGAAACCTGTATTCTCCGGAATACTTTACTTCTGCTTCTTTTTCTGCCTTTTTAACTCTTTCTCTGACTGCGTTTTCTATCTCTTTTAAGGTTATGCCGTTTATGGGTGAAAAGACGCCGGGGAAGAACTCGTCTATGACTTCCTTTGAAATTCCTACTGCGTCAAAGAGGCAGGAGCGGTGGTAGGAGGCGATGACGGAGATTCCCATTTTTGACATTATCTTTAAAAGCCCCGCGTTTATTGCTTTTGCGTAGTTTTCCTCTAATTCTTCGTAAGGTTTGTTGAGCTCTACGGCGTTTTCTCTGAAATACTGGTAAACGAGGTATGGGTAAACGGCTGCAGCGCCGAAGGCTATGAGGGCTGCTATCTGGTGGGAGTCTCTCGCTTCGCCGGTTTCTATCGCCAGCGATACTCTGTGGAGGAGTTTTTCTCTCTGCAGGAAGGTGGAAAGTCCGGCAACTGCTAAAAGTGAAGGTATTGGATACTTTGCGTCTTTGTCTGAAAGGATTACGATGTCAACTTCGCCGTTCTGTATCGCTTCTTTGACTGAATTAAAGAGGCGGTTCAGGGCTTCTTTCAGGGTTTCTGACTCGCCGAATTCCATTTTGAACTTTTTTGTTTTAAGGAAGGAGGCGTTTTCTAACTTTTTAAACTGAGCAGGAGTGAGCAGGGGAGAAGGGACTTTAATTCTGCGTGGGAGCTTGCCGTCAAGGTTTAGGAAGCTTGCTTTTGGTCCTAAACGTAGCGATAGGGACATTACGGCTTTTTCTCTTATCGGGTCTATGGGTGGGTTTGTTACCTGGGCAAAGCGCTGCTTGAAGTGGGAGAAGAGGAGGGGGGGATTTTTGCGTAAGTTTGGAATCGGCGTGTCGTCTCCCATTGAGTAAACGGGTTCTTTGCCCATTTCTCCCATGTATTCAACGACCATTTCAAGTTCTTCTTTAAAGTAGCCGAACTTAACGAGTTCTTTCGTCAGGTTTTTGCTTTTTTCCGGCTTTTCGCCTTTACCTTCTAAAAGGCAGAGTTTTCTCCTGACTTCTTTTGTGACGCGGAATTCTGAAGCTATTTCCTCTAATATTTCGTCGTTTCGTTTGATTTCTTTTTCTTTCGGGTCTATGAGTATCGTTTCGCCGGGCAGGAGCCTTCCCGACTCTGCGATTTTGTTTGTCGGAACATCTATCATGCCTGCTTCTGAACCGAAAATTACCGTTCCGTCTTCTGTCACGATGAATCTTGCAGGGCGTAAGCCGTTTCTGTCTAACTTGCCGCCTACTACTCTGCCGTCTGTGAAGGCTATTGCTGCTGGTCCGTCCCAGGGTTTCATGAAGAAGGCGGAGTATTCAAAGAACGCTTTTACTTCGTCTGAAAGTCCGTCCATGAGTTCGTAGGCGGGAGGTATCAGGATGTTTATGGCGACTTCCGGTTTTATGCCTGAAAGGAGCATTACTTCAAAAATTCTATCCAGCGATGCTGAATCGCTTTCGTTTTCTTCTAACAGTGGTAGTGCTTCTTCTGGTAGATTTAAAAGGAGTTCTACCGTTTTTATGAAGTTTCTGTTTGCGGTTATCGTGTTTATTTCGCCGTTGTGAGCGATGTAGCGCAGCGGTTGTGCCAGTTTCCATTCCGGGTTTGTGTTTGTTGAGTAGCGCTGGTGAAATATGGCGAACTTCGTTTTGAGTTCTTCGTTTTGAAGGTCAGGGTAGAATTTGTCAAGGTCTGGAGCTAAGAGCATTCCTTTATAGACTATCAAGGAGTCTGAGAGGGAGACGATGTAGTTGGTGGGGTGGATTTTTTTGAGCTGTTTCTGGAGTTTTCTTTTAAAGAGGTAGGTCGTGAAAGGTGACTCTGGGGCAGGTACTATTAACTGGAATATTTTTGGTAGTGAGCGTCTTGCAATTTCACCGCATTCTTTTTCGTTTACGGGGACTTTTCTGATTACTATTTCTTTAAAAGTTTCTTTTGCTTCTTTTTCTATTAATTGAAGGCTTTTGTCCGTTTCGTGGAGGAAAAACGTTCCTACTGCGACTTTTTCGGCGTTGAACGATGGATTTATTTTTTTTGCTTCAGATATAAAAAATTCGTGAGGTAGCTGAAAGAGGATTCCGGAGCCGTCTCCTGTTCTTCCGTCGGCTAAGGTTGCGCCTCTGTGGGTTAGGTTTTTAACCGCTTTTATGGAGTTTTTTATTATTTTGTGTGAAGGATTACCGTTTACGTTGGCGATAAAGCCGACGCCGCAAGAGTCTTTATATTTTGTCATAACTGCTCCTTTAAAGTCTTAATGAGAATTAATTCTAATAATTCTATCAAAGACGCAGTATGTATTTTCCTTTTGGTGAGGATACAGGTTCAAGACCTATAAACGTTGTTTCTCCAATCTTTTCTTTTGTATAGGTATTTGAAGGGAAAAAGAGGTAGCGCGGTTTGAGTAGTTCTATCAATTCTTTGAATACCGGTTTTTCTGGGCTATCTGCAATGAAAAACATATCAAGGTTTGGTAGTCTTGATTTCTGGAAGAAGTTTTTTACAGCTTCTACATCATCTAAGAAAATGCAGTTTTGCTTTCTTTTATCTAATTTTCTGTGAGTTTTAATCCATTCGGAACGGGTAAACTTTATGGTTGTTGGGTTATAAACGCCGCTTATTCCGGAGAACGAAACGCCTTCTTTTGTCATAAATACTCTTGATAGGATATCTATACCGTCACTTTTCGCTAAGACCTCTACGTTGTCATCTTTGCTTCTTACGTAGAACCATGAACGGTTGAGTTTGATTGGATTTTCAAGGTGGGAAGTTCCTAAAACGAACGTTATATATGGATTTGATATTTCCACTAAACCTTGGAGTCTTTCTACGTTTCCGTTGAGGTTTCCTGTTATTAGAAATTCCATTTTTTTCTCCTGTTAATTGAGTATATCAGGATTTATGAATTATATCGCTTTACTTCGGAGAAATGCTGATTGAAAAAATAAGGAATAGGTTATAAAATAAAATTGTAACCATAGTTGGGGTGGTTATGAAAACTTGGTTTTCGGGTATTTTGAAGGGGGGATTTTTATTTTTTGTAACTTCTGTAATCTGCACTTTGTTTTTATAGAAAAACGCCAGACTAAAACCCCGTTTTTTAAAGTGGGGATACAGCCCGACATCCCAAAGGGGTGTTGACTTTGACTCAGCGATAACTTACCTTGAGTGATAAGATGAAAGCAAAAAAAGCGATAGTTTTTGAGCTAAAGCACTTAAGTACAGAACAGCAGGTAATCCTCGGATACCTCACCTACCACGCTGGAAGACTTTGGAATCAAGCTAACTACCTCGTAAGAAACAAGTTAGCAAAACCAGATTACAGAGACCTGTATAACAAACTCAAGGACACATCCTTACACCTGCGTTCCCTACAGTCCCGCTCTGCTCAGATAGTTCTTGACGAACTGTCAAGAGGATGGAAAAACTTTTTCAAGTTTTTAGAAAATCCCGAAAAATTCAAAAAGAAGGGAATAGAAACCGTCAAACCACCAAGTTACGTAAATCCCGAAACACCTCACAGAGTAGTAACTTGGGACAAAACAGGATTCAAGATTGAAGGAAGCGGGATAAGACTCTCACTCTCAAAAAACTTAAAAGAACACCTGCTCAAAAAATTTGGATTTTTTCCTGAATACTTGTGGATGGAGACGGGGTATAAGGATTTAAAGAACCTTGAAGTTCTTAATGTTCAAGTAGTTCCGTATAAATCCTACGGTCAAATAAGTTTTAAACTGGTGGTAGTGTATGAAAGAGAAGTTCCCGAAGTTGAAGCTAAAGGAGACAAAGTATTAGCAATAGACTATGGGATATCAAACTTTGCAACCTGCGTGATAGAGGGAAATCCTGTTTCTTACATCATAGACGGGAGAGGATTAAAGACACTTCTCAGAAAAAAACTTAAGAAAATAGCCAACCTGCAAAAAAGACTTGACAACCTAAAAAACAAAGGACTTCCGACAATTCAGTTAGAAAAGAAACTTCATAAACTCTGGAAAAGCGTTAAGAACCTTTTAAGAGACTACGCACACAAAGTAAGCAATCTCATAACAAGACTTGCAGTTTTATACAACGTCAAAACGGTAGTGATAGGGAAAGTTCAGGAATCAAAGAACAAAGAGAGCAATCTACCTGACCTTGTGAATCAGATGTTCAAGCTGTTACCTCACGGGAAAGTAACGGAATACTTAACCTACAAGCTTAAAGAATTAGGTATAGAAGTAAAACTGATAGATGAGAGCTATACTTCCGTTGCCGACTCCTGCGACAGGGAAGCAGGAGTTACGAAAAAGAGTAAGGGTAACGGTAGGAGGATAAAGAGGGGACTTTTCTTATCGCCGATAAAAGGACTCATCAATGCGGATGTTAACGGAGCAAGAAACATCTTGAGGAAGTTCAAGAAGAAGTGGTTTGATCTTGTAACGGGACTTAAGAATGTAGTGAAGATAAGAGTCTATAAGTTCAGTGAAGGTATCTCCGAATCTCTGCTGCATGCAGGGATAGGAGTAGAGGGCGGAGTGAACCCGCCTGGAGGGATAAGGGTAGGTGTAACCTACCAAACTCCCTCAGAAGCCTACGACTTTAGTGGTAGGTAGTTCACAGATGCTTACAATAATATGGTAAGAGCTTTGAAGCAGTATAAAGCGCAAAAAGTTGAAGGTTGTTTGGGAAAAGGAGGAAAACTTAACGTTTCTGAATAGGGGGAGTTGACAATTTCGGAGGTGGAGCTATATTATGGGGCATACGAAGCGTCCCCATCGTCTAGCCCGGCCTAGGACACCGGCCTTTCACGCCGGCGACGGGGGTTCGAATCCCCCTGGGGACGCCATATATTATATATGTCTTTATAATCCCCCCTTTTCCCCCTCCCTCCCCTTTATGGAGAAAGGGGCGACTAATTAGTCGCCCCCTCTTTTGTGAACGATGATTCACTATTCAATAAATCTCATAACATTAGAAATTCCTTCAATTTTTGATTAAAATTCCTCTTACAAAGTTTCAGGGGAATTTTCTATGGAAGATAAAGGTTTAAAGAAATTAGGAAGGAAAACCGATTACGTTTACGATTACTCTCCGAATTTGTTAGAGAAGTTTGAGAATAGGTATAAGGGGAAAATTTACTGGGTTTCATTTAACTGTCCTGAATTCACTACTCTGTGTCCTATTACCGGTCAGCCTGATTTTGCAACTATTTACATTCAGTACATTCCTGACAAGTGGCTTGTAGAAAGTAAATCGTTAAAGCTTTATCTGTTTTCTTTCAGGAACGCCAGAGATTTTCACGAAGATACTGTAAACAGGATAGCGGATGATTTATTTGAGCTGTTAGAACCTTTCTACCTTGAAGTTTATGGTGAATTTAATCCAAGAGGTGGCATTTCTATAGACCCGTTTACTCAACGTTATAAGAAGGAAAAATGGGTAGAAGAGTTAGCTAAGGAAAGGTTTAAACTCCACAGGATAGTTCCGCCGGAGATAAGGAGAAACCGTGGATAAGGTTTTAGTTATCGGTGGTAGTGGAGCGTACTTTTTAGAAAAGGAGTCTTTCGGTAAGGTTTTGGAAGTAAAAAGGTTTGATACGCCTTTTGGTATTTCAAATCCTGTTTATACTATTCGTCATGAGGATGGTTTTGATTTCTTTTTTCTTTCAAGGCACGGCGAAAAAGATTACGATGTAACGGCGCCTTTCGTTAATTATAGAGCAAATATCTATACAGCTAAGTTTTTAGGAGTTGGTCGTATTTTTGCGTGGACAGGTCCTGGTTCTTTGAGGGAGGATTTTAGACCTGGAGATTACGTTATTCCTTCAGACCTTTTAGACTTTACTAAGGGAAGGAAATCAACGTTTTTTGAAAATGGCGGTTTAGGATTTGTTAGGCAGAGTCCCGTTTTCTGCCCGCAAATTTCTGATTTAGTTAGGGAAGTTTTTGCTGAATTAAATCTTCCTTTTCATTTTGGTGGGACTTACGTTTGTACTGAAGGTCCGCGCCTTGAAACGCCTGCAGAAATAAGAGCTTTTAAGCGATTGGGCGGTGATTTAGTCGGTATGACTTTAGTTCCTGAAGTTTTCTTGGCTAAGGAACTTGAAATTTGTTACGGTGCTGTTTGCTACGTCACCAATTACGCTGAAGGTGTGAAGAATTATGACTTTAAGGCAGGCGTCCTGTTTGAAGGAATGTTGCCGCCAAGAGATAAAGAGAAAGTTGATATGGCTGTGGAGAGGTTCCCACAGATAGTTAAACGTTTGGTGCTGAAATTGGTTAGAGAAGAAAGGACATGTCCTTGCGGTAGTTTGATGGAAAGGTACAGAAAAAAAGGAAAAATAGGGGAGGATTGGAGGGAGTGGATTTTCAAACTTTAGACCTTAAGAAACTATCGGGGAGGAAGGTTTGATGAGGAAAATCCTTTTAACTTCAAGTCTTTTACTTTCTCTTTGTGGTGTTGCGAATGCCGGAAACGTAGATACGTTTGGTATTGGTGCTAAGGCTACCGCGTTAGGAGGAGCGTTTTCTGCTTATGCAGATGACGTTTATGCGGTTTACTACAACCCAGCCGGTTTAACGCAAATTGAGAGTCCTACGCTTTCTGTCGGTTTTGAAATTCTTAATCCAACGTTGAAAATTCACGATTTTAAAGCAGTTGATGGGGACGGTACTCCTGTTCAACCTTATGGAGTTACCTTTAAAGACACTTCCGATAATTTGCTTGTTCCTCATGCAGGATTTGCTATGCACCTTTTTAAAAACGTTTATTTCGGTATAGCTGCGTACGTGCCTTACGGTCTTCATATTAAGTGGAACGATAATGTTTCTCAAAACCCTGGTGCTTACAACGGTTTTGAGTCTTACTATTTAAGGGCTGTTGTAACGCCAACCGTGGCTGTAAAGCTTACAGATAAGTTGGCAGCCGGTTTCGGTATCTCTTTTGGAAGGTCTGAAGCAGGAACTCAGAGGAGACTTTACTATCCTACGGCTCCTAATGGGCTTAACGGAAAGGTAATAAAAGGTGAAATGACGGACGATTTCAACGTTTCTTTTAATGTGGGTTTCCTCTATAAGCCTTACGACAATTTATCTTTTGGTTTGACCTACAGGTCAAGAACTTATACTGACTTTGAAGGAACGGTTGAAGTTGTTGGAATTGATAAAGTTCATGCGAGTACGAAGATAGACCATCCTGACCAGCTTCAGATGGGTGTGAAATATCAGCCGAATAAGAGACTTACTTTAACTGCTGATGTTGTATGGACTAACTGGAGTTCTGTAAAAGATTACACCATTAAGTTTTCAAGACCTCTTTTGGGTAAGACGGAGGAGTACTTCCCGAGGGATTGGAAGGATACGAGGCAGGTAAGGTTTGGTATTGAGTATAAGTGGAACGAAATTGTTACACTGAGGGGTGGTTATTTCTATGACCCGTCTCCTATTCCAGACCATACCTTTGATATGCTTTGGCCGGATGCTGATAAGAAAACCTATTCTTTAGGTATGGGGCTTCATTTTGGAAGATGGACGGTTGATACAGTTCTGCAGTACATAATTGCTGAGTATAAGAGAGAAATTGGCGGAGAAAGCGTTAACCTAAACGATAGTTATCCAGGCGTAGCTGGTAATCCTGGAACGGTTTCTTTGGCTGCTGACGGTCATCTCTGGGGTTACGGTTTAACAGTAAGTTATAGATTCTAAGGAGGAGAAAAGATGGGGAGGATTTTAGTATTATTGTTGATGCCTATTTTATTCTTTTCCTGTGGAGGAAGTTTGCAGAGTCCTGAATCTGTTTCTGATAAGGTTGATACTAATTACGAGAGAGGAGCTTTAGTTTTTGACCCGTTTTCTACTGATGCGTTTTCGCCGATAGGTGTTCCTTTCCCTAACGATATTTTTCTTACTCCTGAAACAAGAGACGGAGATTCTTATCTTTACTTTGACCCAGATAAAGCAAAAGATAATGCAACGAGAGTTCTTTATGAAGCTCTGAATCAACTCCAGCTTAAAGGTTTTAGTCCTAACATGCCGATATTCGTTCCACTTGCTTCAGATTATCCTATAGATTTGAATACATTGAAGAACAATTACAGGTTAATTGATTTGACTGCTTTGACTTTGGCTTCCCAGAATGCTACGTATGCTTCCTTAATTGACCAGAGTAATAGGCTGATTTTCAGACAAGATGGAAGTTATTTGAAGTTTTATCCTGTGAAGCCTTTAGAGCCGGGACATCAGTATCTTTTCGTTCTCCTTAAAGGGATAAAAGATGTTTCTGGTAGGGACGTTTTACCGCCTTCTATTTTCTTGGAGCTTGAATCGGATAAACCGCTGGATAATCCTGAGCTTGAAGCTTTAAGAGAAAGCTACGCGCCGTTATTTAACGAAGTATTACCGAATTTTAATTTGACTAAGGAAGATGTTTTAGAGCTGTTTACCTTTACAACTGCTAACAAGACGCTTTCTGTTTCCGATTTTGCTGCTATAAGTGCTTATTTGAAAGAAGAGGTTGGTTCTCTTAACGTTACGGGGATTGCTTATTCTAACGTGACACAAGATTATGGCTTGATTAATGGTTTGGTAGATGAAGTTTACAGCTTAGTGAAAGAGAATTCTTCTGTTCGATCTTATATTGAAAACATTACTTCAGGTGGTTCTTTTCCGGCTTTTGACATTTCTAAGCTGATGGGAGCTTTTAAGTTAGGGGAACTAAATGATGTTTTAATTGCTATTGCTAATCAAACTTTGTCTTCTGATGATTACCTTGTGAAAATTCCTGTCTACTTAGGCAACAACGATACTGAACATTACAATGGAACCGTTTACATTTTCCAGCACGGGCTTGGCGGCAACAGAACGCAGGCGGAGAAACTGTTAAATGATATTGACCTGCCTGTTGTGGCGATAGACCTGCCTTATCATGGTGATTATATGAGTGAGAATGGAACTTTCTTAGGCTCTAATCCTATTGCTAATAGAATGAATATTTACCAAGCGGTGTTTAATTTGAGGTTGCTTGAGAAGTTGTTGAGGGGAGGATTTTACGATGTTGACGGTGATGGAAAGCTTGATAACGTTACAAGTGTTGACTTCTTAGGTATTTCTATGGGAGCGATTGTTGGTTCCATTTATGCTAAGTACGGTACTCCTGATAAAGTGGTTCTTAACGTTGGTGGAGCGAACTATGCTTCTATTGTAGATGCAGCTACAAATCAGTTGATAGAAGGTCTTTTGGAAGCTGCAGGTGTTAAGAAGAATACTTACACTTATGCTTATATGCTTGGTATAACGCAGTTAATTCAAGACCCGGCTGACCCTGTGTATGTAGGAATTGATAACGGAACCAACGTGATATTGCAGAATGCTTACGGCGATACAGTTGTTCCAAACGTTTCTAACACCATACTTGCCAAGAGAGTAGGTTTTGACAATTACACTACAGTGCTGAATACAGAACCGCCTTCTACTCCAGGATGGTATATGTTTGGAAATGAAACTTACTGGGGCGTTCACAGTTTCCTTTTAGGAGTTGACGACGCTGCAAGTAAGTATCCTGAAGCAGCGGAGCATATAAATCAGGATGTTATAGATGAGTTGGGAGAACTTGCAAGACAGCAGGTTAATGATTTCTTCAATTCACCTTAAGTGACAGAGAACGAATCTTCCGTTTTTCCACTTTGCGGGAGGGAACTCCCTCTCGCATATCTCTTTCTTAATCGGACAGCGGGGGTGAAAGGGGCATCCGCTTATTTTTTCGTTTGGTTGAGGGATAGAACCGGGAATGGAGGGGAGTTTCCTTTTCGGTTTACCGCTTAAGGTGGGAGAACACTTTAGTAACCCTTCTGTGTAAGGGTGTAAGGGGTTTGAGAAGACTTCTTCAACCGTTCCGTGTTCTACAGTGTATCCTGCGTACATTACGTATATTTTTTTTGCGAATTCTGCTACGACGCCCATGTCGTGGGTGATTAGTAAGATTCCTACGTTGTTTCTCTCACTTATCTTTTTCAAAAGTTCAAGTATTTTGCCTTGGACGGTTACATCTAAAGCGGTTGTTGGTTCATCTGCTATTACGTATTTGGGATTGCAGGCGAGAGCCATTGCTATGCAGACTCTTTGTTTGAGTCCGCCTGAAAGGTGGTGCGGATAGGCATTTATTCGTTTATGAGGTTCAGGAATATCCGCAATTTTAAAGAGTTCTATCACCTTCTCTGTTATCTCTTTTTTAGATAGCTCAGGATGGTGGAATTTTATTGCTTCTCCTACCTGTTCGCCTACTTTAATCAAAGGATTTAAAGAAGCAGATGGGTCTTGAAATATCATTGAAACGTCTTTCCATCTGAACTGTCTTAGTTTTTCTCCTGTAAGCTTAAAAACGTTTTTATCGTCAACCGTTATATTTCCTTCTGCTATAAGGTTTTCCGGCAGTAACTTTAAAATGGATAGAGCGGTGAGGGATTTACCGCTACCGCTTTCTCCTACTAACGCTACTCGCTCACCTTTTTCAACGGTGAGAAATGCGTTTTTAACGGGAGTTATCTTTCCGTCTTTTGTGGATATCTTTAAGTTTTCTACTTTTAAAGGCATGACACCTTTATCCAGTAGGAGTTTTCAGAAAAGATGTCCGGGTCAAAGTAGAGTTTTTCACACGTTATTGTCTTTCCGATAGATTCCCTTGCTGCTATGTAGTGGGCAAAAATCTTGGGAATTGTTCCAAGCAGTTTTCCATCTTCACTCATTAGAGTGTAGGTTACCGGTGATTCCGGGTTTAAAGGTTCAGGTTTAAGGTAAACGTCCTGCTCTTCTTTTATTACCCTTTCCCAGTTTGGTCTTAAAATCCTTTTCGTCTGGACTGGTATGAAGTAGGTTTTCTCTTCTGCTAAAAAGTGGTGGATGTTTTCGTAGCCTTTAAGAGAAAGCAGGAAGTTGAGAAGTGAGGTCAGGAGCTTGCTCTTGCTTCCGTAAATTTTTGTTCCGTAGTAACCGACGATGCCCCACAGGTCTTTTCCGTCAAGGAGTTTTTTGATTTCTTTTCCGTATAATCTCACGTAGGTAGGGTTTTGCTTCCATAAACCTTCTATTGTTGCGATAAGGTAGTCAAGATTTTCCGGTGTAAATGTGAATTCTTCTAAGCTTTTGAGGAATTCTCGCATTTGAGATTTAAATCTTTTTCTATAGAGAAGGCGAGAAAGTAGCCAGCGCTTGTTGATTTTCTTCGTTAATTTTTCAATCATTTCTTTGTCTAAAAACCAGTTGACGTAAACAGAGGCTTTGTTTGTTTCTTTCTCAACTACTGAGTCAATAGCCGGACGGAAAGCTTCCTTTTCAAAGATTTCCGTAAAGATTATCCTGAACGCTTCTTTTAAAACAGCTATCAGGCGCTTGTAGTCTGTTTCAACGTTTTCGCTTCTTAAAACGATTTCTAACTTTACGTCAGCGCCTTCCATTATTTGAGAAACCTGGGGAATTATGGTTATTCCTCTCCTGTCGGTTATTTCAAGGCTGGAATAGGCAAGGTAGGTAGGGAAGTGTGCTTCAAATATTTGAGAAAAATACTCTAACAGCGATGTTATGGCGGAGTTCGTTTTTTTGTCTTCTACCTGAATCAGCTTTTCGGTTTTTAGTTTTATGTTTGTTTCTGTTTCTCTATTTATCTGCCTGGGAGGTGATAGGGAGAGCTTTACAAACTTTTCCCAGAGAACGATTTCAGGGTCTGATTCTAAAATTTTGAGGGGAGCGGTTTCTTCTCTTAAGAATCTTCTTGCGTTGTCTCTTATGCGTCTTGCTTTTTCAAAAGTTTTTATTTCTTCTTTGGCTAACTGCCAGAAGTCCTGAGAGAAGTGGGTGATTTCACCTTCAACGGGGAAGAAGAAGTTCTTTAGAGCTTCCCTTCTGAAGCGGTAGCTGAATATTTCCACTTCGTTATTAAATTTTATGAGTTGAACGTCTGTAAATATTTCCTGATTGTTGCCTGCTATTAATACTGACGGGGAATGGGGAAAGCGCTTTCTGAAGATTTTGAGTTTTTGAGAAATATAAGTGGGGGTTACGTAGTTTTTGTAGAGGGTGGAGAAGAGGGTGAGGATTTTTTCATCTTCTTTTAAGAACTGTTCCGTTTTTATGGGGATTGAGAGTTTATCGGAAATATACATAGCAAGCGGTAGGGCAAAAGGGTCGGCAGGATAGATGCTGTCTATAGTTCCGCCGATTTTCTTTAGTTTTTCTAAAAAGAAGTCTATGGCGTCTAAAACGGCTTCCTGCCTTATTTCCTGCGTTTCAAAAAATTGCTTGCTAAGTTCCTTTACCTTCATAGTTCCTTCAGCGTTTTCTTTAAAATTTCTATTCCTGCATCTATTTCTTCTTTAGAAATTATGAGCGGAGGCGTAAATCTCAAGACGTTTCCTGCTGTGCAGTTTATGACAAGTCCGTTTTCAAGTGCCTTTTCTACTATTTTGCTGCAGGGTTCTTTACATATCAGTCCTATCATTAATCCTTTTCCTCTGACAGATACAAACTTTTCGGGGAATTGTTCTATTAGAGATTGTAGCTTCTCTTTCAAGTAAGTTCCTTTTTCTTCAACGGACTTTAGGAATTCTGGTTTTGAGATTTCCTTTATTACTTCTACGCCTGCTCTTGTTGCTAAGAAGTTGCCGCCAAAGGTTGATGCGTGAAGTCCGGGCTTTAAAACGTCTGCAGCTTTGCCTTTTGCGACAATTGCACCTATCGGAACGCCGTTTCCTAACGCTTTTGCTAAAGTCATAACGTCTGGTTCTACTCCGTAATGCTGATAAGCAAAGAGTTTTCCTGTTCTCCCAACTCCTGTTTGGACTTCATCAAATATGAGAATTGCGTCAATTTCGTCCGCTAAATTTCTTAGCTCCTGGAGGAATTCTTTTTCTGCGGGGACGATGCCTCCTTCGCCCTGTATAGGTTCAACGATAATGCCTGCAGTTTTTTCTGATATTAGTTCTTTTACGGAATTTATGTTGTTGAATTCGGCGAAGTGAACGCCTTGAAGCATTGGTCCGAAGCCTTCGTTGTACTTGCCCTGCCCCGTTATTGAAACTGCTGCCATAGTTCTTCCGTGAAACGATTGGCGGAAGGCTATGATTTCAAACTTTTCTGGGTCTTTTTCCGTTCCGTACCTTCTTGCTAACTTTATTGCACCTTCGTTGGCTTCTGCGCCGCTGTTACAGAAAAACACTTTTTCGCCGAAGGAGTTTTTGCAGAGAAGTTCTGCTAATTCTGCTTGAGGTTTTATGTGGAAAAGATTGGAAGTGTGTATGAGAGTTTGTGCCTGTTCGCATATGGCTTTTGATACTTTTTCGTGGCAGTGTCCTAAGTTGCAGACGGCTATGCCTGCAAGCATGTCAAGGTATTCTTTGCCGTTTTCGTCGTAAAGGCGACATCCTTTGCCTTTAACGAAGGAAACGGGGTATCTGTTGTAAGTTTTCATAACGAACTTTTCTGTCTTTTCTATCGTGCTCACGGTTCACCTCTTGTAAGTTGGTATGTTGCAAATTTTACTTGAAAAAGGGAATTTTTGGATTTTGTGTTCTAATTTGCAAGATTGGGGTGAAATACTTAAACTTCTTTAAAAGGTAGGGGTAATTTGAGGGGATGAAAGAAGTGCATGGAGCGTTGATTACAGTTAATTGTGCCTACAGTAAGGGTATTACAGAAGAGAAGTTGGCAGAACTGTTAAAGAAGCAGGAATTTCCCGAGGAGTATCCCTACAACGAACAGGTAGAAGTCTTCTTTTCCGAAGTTCCTGTTTCTGCAGTTGTGTCGTTTTGCAGGAAATATGGAATAACTATGGAAGAGCTGAGACGTTACTATGAAAGGTTTATAAAACCGAACTTCAGGAATAAAGAGTTAGAGGAGTTGTGGAGTATTCTGTAATCTGGAAGGAAGAGATTCTGAGGTAGAAATAGTAGTAAGTGAGATTTTAGGTGGGACTTTACAGGGAGCGTGATGTGAGTTTGCTTGAACTGTTGAGGTTGAGAAAAGAGGCGAGAGAGAGGGTGAGGGGATTTTTTGAGGGAAGAGGATTTTTGGAAGTAGATACGCCGATTATGGTGCCTTATGAGAATCCTGACGATAACGTGGAGAACGTGAGGGCAGTTTTTAGGGATTTTTTAGGTAAGAGGTATGAATGGTTTTTACATACGTCGCCGGAGTTTTTTATGAAAAGGATTGTTTGGGAGATGAGGGAAGGGGGGATTTATCAGATTGTCAGGGTTTTCAGGGATGGTGAAATAACTGATTTGCACAGTATAGAGTTTACGATGATTGAGTGGTATCGAGTGGGTGGGGATTATCGTGATGGTATGAAGGAAACGTTTGGTTTGGTGAGGGAGGTGGTGGGGGATTTTGCGAACGTAAAGGGGAGGAAGATAACGCTTAATGGTTATGAGATTTTTACTGTTGAGGAAGCTTTTAGAGAGTTTGCAGGGGTGAACGTTTTTGATAGAGAGGAAGTAAAGAAAGTTGCCTGTGAAGAGGATTATGAAAGTGGTTTTTTCAAGCTTTTGGTTGAAAGAGTTGAACCTGCACTGGGGAAAATAGACAAACCAGTCTTTTTAATTGATTATCCGGAAGAGTTTTCTGCTATGGCAAGGGTGAAAAATGGCGTTGCTGAAAGGTTTGAACTTTACGTTGGGGGAGTGGAGATAGCGAACGGTTATACGGAATTGAGAGATTATGAATCTTATTTGAGAAAGTTTGAGGAGAAAGGGAAAAAGGCGGTGGATGGGGGATTTTTGTCTCTTTTAAAGAAACGTTTACTTCCTGAATGTGAAGGAGTAGCTCTGGGGTTTGACAGACTTTTAATGTTGAGATTGGGAGCTGAATCGATTCACGATGTTATTCCTTATTCAACAAAAAGACTGTTAGAAGAAACTATTTCCAATCTTTAGAGAGGTTAAAAGATTTTCCTGCAAGGTGTCTTAACGCTCGTTCTACTACTGTAGCAGCTAAGTCTTCAACTGTTCGTGGTTTACTGTAGAAAGAAGGGCATGCCGGGAGTATAGTAGCTCCTGCTCTGGATAGTTTGAGCATATTTTCTAAATGTATGGGATTTAAAGGAGTTTCTCTAACTACTAAAACTAAGGGTCTTTTTTCTTTTAAGGTTACATCGGCGGCTCTGTGTATCAGGTTTGAAATTGTGCAGTTAGCGATATGCCCTAAAGTACCTGTTGAACAGGGGATAATAATCATCCCTTTTGATGGGTGTGAGCCGCTTGATGGTGGTGCGAAGAAATCTTTTTCTTTGTATACTGTTACATTTAGGTTTTTAAGAAATTCGGCTGGTTTTATCCCTAATTCGTATTCAAAAACTTGTTTTCCTGTCTCTGAGAAGATGACTTCAAGGTGATATCCGTTGTTGCTGAGAGTTTCTATACAAAGCTTTGCGTATATTGCTCCAGATGCGCCGGTTACTGCAACGATTAGGTTTTTCTCTTTCAAGATTCCTCCGAAAAATTTGTTAATGTAAACTTATAAAAACTTTCAATTGGAGGGTATAGGTTTGGAAAGGTTGATAGAAAAAGCATCTGTTTTGCTGGAAGCACTTCCTTACATTAAGCGTTTTTACGGAAAAACAGTAGTTATAAAGTATGGTGGGAACGCTATGGTTAAAGAGGAGTTGAAGGCTTCCTTTGCAGAGGATGTCGTTCTTTTAAAGTACATAGGTATAAATCCTGTTATTGTTCATGGTGGGGGACCGCAAATAGGAGAATTTTTGAAGAAGCTAAATATTCCAACGAAATTTGTAGGTGGAATGAGGGTGACAGATAGGGAGACTATGAATATTGTAGAAATGGTTTTAGTAGGTAAGGTTAATAAGGAGATTGTTAAGTTAATTAATTCTCATGGGGGAAATGCGGTAGGTTTGTCTGGGAAAGATGGGAATCTAATTGTTGCTGAAAAAATAAATTCTGAACAGTATTTAAAGGAGGTTAAAGCACCTGAGATTATAGATTTAGGGTACGTTGGTAAAGTTAAAAAAGTAAATCCTGAAATTTTGAAGAATTTGCTTGATTCTAAGTTTATTCCTGTTATTGCTCCGGTAGGAATAGGTGAAGATTATGAAGCTTATAATATTAATGCCGACCTTGCAGCAGGAGAAATTGCTGCTGCTTTGAAAGCGGAAAAATTAATAATGTTAACGGATGTAGAGGGGATAAAGGACGAAAGAGGGGGACTCTTGCGTTCTCTCAAGAGAAGTGAAATTGCCGAACTTATAGATAAAGGGGTGATAAAAGGAGGTATGATACCTAAAGTGAGAGCGTGTGAAGCAGCTCTTATATCGGGAGTTAAAAAAGCACATATTATAGATGGAAGAGTTAAGCATTCTATTCTTTTAGAAATATTTACACAAGAAGGTATAGGGACTGAGATAATATGATTGAAAGCAGGAAATTTTCATATGCTAACATTTAGCAGTTTTGGTATAATTCCATCCAAATAACTTACATAAGTAAGAAAGGTTTATAAATTATGAAGGGAGGTGCCCGATGGATGTATCACCTTTTGTACTTTTAGTGTCGCGATTGCAGTTCGCGATGACAGCCTTTTTCCACTTTATCTTTGTTCCCTTAACTCTGGGACTTTCAACACTTGCCGCAATTATGCTAACTCTACATTACGCAACGGGTAAAGAGATTTACCGTGATATGGCAAAGTTTTGGGCAAAGCTTTTTGCTATTAACTTTGCTCTTGGTGTCGCTACAGGTCTTGTTCACGAGTTTGAGTTTGGTATGAACTGGTCTGTTTATTCAAGATTTGTAGGAGACATTTTCGGTGCTCCGCTTGCCATTGAAGGTTTACTTGCGTTCTTTATGGAATCTACTTTTATGGGTGTATTTCTTTTTGGTTGGGATAAGGTACCTAAAGCTGTTCACCTTCTGGCAGCCTGGCTGTCCTCAATTGGTTCGAACCTTTCTGCTCTCTGGATTTTGATTGCTAACGGTTGGATGCAACATCCAGTAGGTGCAAAAGTAGAGATGGCTGCTGCTGGTAAGAGAGCTGTTTTGTCTGACTGGTGGGCTGTTGTGTTTAATCCAGTAGCTGATGTTAAGTTCTGGCATACTACTACAGCGGGAATGATACTTTCTGCTGTGTTTGTACTTTCTATTAGTGCTTACCATCTGCTTAAGAAACAACACGTTGAGTTTTTCAAAAAGTCTGCGTATATAGCCTTAGTTTTTGGTCTTATAGCTTCTGTTGGTGAAGTGGTTATAGGTGATATTCATGCTCACGAAGTTGCTAAGACTCAACCAACTAAATTAGCTGCCGGTGAAGCGTTGTGGCATACAACAAAAGGAGCTAATCTACTTATGTTTGCGTGGGCAGACCAAAATTCTCAGAAAAACATTATAGAGATTCCTGTACCAATTCCAGGACTTTTGAGCTTCTTGGCAACTCATAGCTTTAACGGAGAGTTGAAGGGAGCTGCGGAGTTACAGAAGCAGTTTGAAGCACAGTTTGGTCCTGGCAATTATATTCCTCCTGTTAACTTTAGTTTCTGGTCTTTCCATTTGATGGTTTACCTTGGATTCTACTTTGTACTTCTTTTCTTGGTAGGACTTATCAAGTACAAGAATCTTGAAAACAGCACTGGATTCCTTAAACTTGCCCTTTACTCTCTACCGTTACCTTATATTGCTTGTTGGTTAGGATGGGCTTTCGCAGAGGTAGGAAGACAGCCGTGGATTGTTTATCCGTTAACTGATGATTTTGGAAAGATTTTGTTACCACAGATAGGTCTTAAGACAGCAAATGCGGTATCTCCACTTACGAATGTAGAGGTTGTTATAACTTACGTAGTATTCCTTGCTACTTTCATAGCTCTGGCTATTGCAGACTTTTACCTCCTTGCGAAGTTTGCAACTAAAGGTCCAGAGAAGGAAGCTGAACTTTACTAATTACGGAGGAGGTGAGCGATGCATTTTGATTTGCCTACTATATGGGCGATATTGGTAACAGTTCTGATTGCAGGATACATAATTACCGATGGTTTTGACCTTGGTGTGGGTATCCTCCATACGATAATAGCCAAAACAGATATTGAAAGAAGAGTAATGCTTAACGCTATTGGTCCTGTATGGGACGGTAACGAAGTTTGGTTCATTACAGCTGGTGGTGCAGCATTTGCTGCCTTTCCAGAGCTTTACGCTGCGCTGTTCAGCTCTCTCTACATAGCTCTCTTTGTTGTTCTTCTCGCGCTTATTTACAGGGCTGTTTCCTTTGAATTTAGAAGTAAAGAAGAGAGTGAAGGTTGGAAGAAGTTTTGGGACCAGAGCATTTTCTGGTCTTCTTTGATAGTAGCTCTTCTTATAGGTGTTGCTATTGGAAATATCTTGGCAGGGATTCCAATTGTAAATAGTGCAATAAAAGGAGATATGTTGCACGGCTTCGTTTACGCTGAGAGATTCCCAATTAGCTTTATTAACCTGGTTAATCCGTTCAAGTTCCACGGACTTTACGGTTTACTTGTTGGTATAACAACGGTATTGTTCGTTATCCTTCATGGTGTTTCCTGGCTTTTATGGAAAACAGAGGGAGAAATTGCAGAAAGGGCGAGAAATATTGCTCTCAAACTATGGCTTCCATTTGTAGTTATGTACGTTGTGTGTACAGCGCTTGCTTATGAGATTTCTTTCAAAGTGAATGATGCTGCAGCAGCCAAAAAATTCCTTGCATTACCTGATGATATGTTTAACCAGATAGCTTCTATGCTTCATAACGGCGTTCTTGAACATGCACTTTTCAGATTTCCTGCTATTGAAATTGCGTTAATTGTATTGGCTGCTCTTTCTGCCGTTGGATACCTGTTGGCTGTAAAGAGCATGAATGGAGCGAGAGCTTTTCTGTTCTCTACGCTTACATTCCTCTTCGCAGGATTTGCTGTAATGTTTGGTGCTTACCCATTGGCTGTTCCTTCCAGTGTTGGTTTAGAACATTCCATTACTATCTATAACGGTTGTTCCAGCCAACTTACACTTACTGTAATGCTTGTTGCTGCGCTCATCTTTACTCCTATTGTTATTGCTTATCAGGCTTGGGTTTATAAGATGTTCCTATTTAAGATTTCTCCTGAAACAATTAGGAGAGAGATTGAAGAAGCAGGAGAACACTAAGGAGGTGAATAATGTGGCTTATCATATCCTTTATTTGGTGGATAGGTATAGCGTGGATTACTTATACTCTTGCAAAGTCTAAATTTGAAGGAGAGGGGGCTTAACCCCTCTCTATATATCTAATGGGGATAAAGGAATGGCGCTGGTAGTAGGTTTAAAAGAAGATTTCCTTAAGGGGCGTTCTCAAGTTTTGAGAAAAGCCAGGGAAATTTATTTAAAGAGCAGGAGCTGGAAGGAGGTAGAGTCTTATATTAGGAAGCTATACAAAGAAGATTTGAGCTTTAGAAAACTGAACCTGTTCTCTTATTTTTTCTTAATAGGGGGCAGCCTCCTACTGCCAGCGCTTATTTTATGGAAAGTTGTTTTCCCTCCTGGAAGTGTAGCGCATTTTCTTTCTAAATTGTTGTTTATTCTGTCTGCAATGTTTACGTTAAAAGGGATTGTTGGGCATTACGTCGTTATTTTTATTAATAGAGATAGGTTTGAAGCGGAACTTAGAGCTTTGAAAGCAACTCTTGAAGGAGGAAAAGATGGAGAACAGCCCAATTAAGAAGTTGATGTTTTATGGAGTTTTTGGGATATATCTCTTAATAGTTATTATTACTTCTATAGTAATTATAGGTATGCAGTAAAATATGAGGGGAGGTTTAGTCCTCCCCTTTCAAAAACTCTCTAAAAGGTTTGTCATCTATTAAAACGCTTTTCTCTCCTCTGTAGATAACAAAGCCAGCTTTGCTTTTTGGTGGTTTTTTCAGGTTTTTCACTTCCACGTAATCAACCTTAACTTTTCCGCCGTTTCTTGCTTTGCTGAAGAAAACTGCTGCAGATGCTGATAGTTCTAATTCTTCTTTAGTTGGGGGTTCATTCTTTTCTCGCATCAAGATAACGTGAGAACCTGGAATGTCTTTGACGTGAAACCATAAGTCCCAGGGTCTTGCAATTTTAAACGTTATTGTTTCATTTCCATTGCTGTTTTTACCTATCAAGAGTTTTTTTCCTGTGGGAAGAGTGTAGATTCGGAATGGTAGTTCTTTGTTTTTTTGAGCTTTTGATGATTCTGTTTCTAATAGAGGGAGTTCCTTTATATTTTCCGCTTTCTCAATTACGTCTATTAAGTTGTTTATCTGTTTTATCTCTTTTAGGAGTTCTTCTTTCCTTTTGAAAGAGTGTTCGTATTTGTTGATTAATTTTTTATACTGCTTGAAATAACGTTCCAAGTTTTCTTGTGGGGATAGTGTGGGGTCAATGGGAATTTCAATTTCTTTTTCAGTTTCGTAGTCGTAAGTTTTTATTTTTGTTTCTCCTTTGTTTACGGCGTACAGGTTGTACTTGAGGAGTTCTCCCAATTTTTTGTAATGAAGTGCTTCTGACTTTATGCTTTCCGGGTTGCTTACTTCTGATAGTTCTTTCTGGAGCGAGTGGAGTTTTTTGTTTAGGCGTTCTAAGAGTTTTCTTTTGACGTTTTTGAGCGTTTCGTTTTCAACTTTTTCTATATATAAGATTTTCCAGGCTTCTAAAAATGGGTATTCTGCTTCTATTTTTTCTCCTTCGTAATCTCTTAAAGATTCGTACTTAAAAGTTGTGAGGTATTTGATTTTGTCGTTTTGGCGGTAGAGGTGGGGATTTTGGGAGTTTTCGTGTTTTTCAAGGAAGATTCTGTAAGCTTCAATTAAGTTGTTTGTTTTCCTGAAGATGAAAGCTATCTCTTTTGAATTAAGTGGTGATATTCCTTTCACGAATTTGTGGAGTTGTTTTTCTATTCCTTCAGGTGTTACTTTTCCGAATTGTATTTCTTCTATTTCTTTCTTGTCGTTAGGTGGAAATTGATAGGCTTCTCCGACAGATACGTTTCTTACCGATGTTTCTACCTTTTTTAGCGTTGCTACTATTTTCCTGTTTTCGTTTAGAAGAAATGCGTTGGCTGTTTTTCCTGTTAGTTCAAGTATAAGAAAAAGTTTTTGGATTTTTCCAGATAGGGAAATTTTTAGAAGTTCTAACTCTAATACCCTATCTTTCACTGGAAGCTTGAATTCTTTTACCGTTAATTTTTCGGCGCTACTGAACGTTTTAAAGTCGCTGAATTTTTTATCGCTTATGAAGATTGCGTTTGGATATCCTAAATAAACGTTTAGAGTTTTTTTGTTTGAAAAGGTGATAGATATGCCGTTTTCGGAATTTGTAATTTCTTTTATCCTCTGAGCTTTGAAGAGTTTATTTAGTTCCTTAACCGTTTTTTGTAGGTATAAGTAATCCATCGCTGAATTTCTCTCTTATTAAAGACTTAATCTGTTTTGCGTTTGCGTCTAATACTTGAGCGGCTGTAGAAATATAGTTTTTACTTCTTTTTATAAGAGGTTTTTGTAGATTTTCAGATTTGCAGGCGTTTTCAAACTCTCTTTTGGTGATCTTGTGTTTCCTTAAGGCGTTTGAGAGTTCCTGTTCGGCTAATTTTTTAGCTTCAAAGAGCTTCATCAAAATTCTGCTTTTAACGTTTATCTCTGCATCGCCGGATGTTTCTACTGAGATAAAGATGCTTTCTGGATAGTCAGAAAGAACTTTTGCCTGTGCGCCGTCGCTTTGGGTAGAAGGCATACAGCCAAAAGGTTTAACGGAAACTACCATGTGGCACTTTTTGTGTTTTACGTAATAAACGTGTTTTGCTACTTCTAAATGTCCTTCTCCGCCTACTACCATGTAGTCAAAGTAGGGGGATGCTAATTGGGCTAAGTATTTCTGTGATGGTAACTCTTTTGGCAGGAAAGAAAATACGCTTCTTAAAAGGTTGTAGAAGCCTTTGAGTGCTATAGATAAGCTTTTAGTTGCTATTAGAGACTTTATTCTGTTTTTTGAGAGCCCTTTTGCTTTTATCTCTTTTTTGAGTTTTTCTTCGGTTATAAAGAGTTGATAGTCTATCCAACCTGCTATGGGTTCTGGTCTTACTTCGGCACCTTCCTCTTCAAGCCAGCGGTGTAGGTGGTAGTTGCCGTCGCTTTCTGTTGTATGTGCCCAGAATTCCCCTATTACGGCTACGACGGGTTTCACTTTAGAAAAGTTAAAACGTATGACTTGCAGTTTCTTTCTGAATTGATAGAGAGATTTCAGTATCTCTTTTACTTTTCCACCTTTTTTCAGTATGTGGTATAGGGTTTCTGTTTGTTCTGTAAGTAGTTTGTCTATAGAACCGTTTTCTACTTCGTAAGGTCTGAGTCTGTATCCGATTTCTCTCAATATATCTGCAGTCCATATTGCTTTAATGAGTTGCCAGATGAGTGAAGGTGTTAGTTCTATTGTTCCTTCTGAAGAAAAAGTTGTTTGATTGAGTATGGCTATCTGAAAGTTTTTAAAGCCTGCTTTTCTTAACGCTTGTTTGTATTCGGTTTCATACATTCCAAAACGGCAGGGTCCGCAGGCTCCGATGGTTGCAAAGATATAGTTTTCTTCTACGTTTATGCCTTTTTTCTGTTCTTCTAAGAGGAATTTAATCAGATTGCCGACGGTGTAATAAGTTGGGTTGCACATTCCACGGTTGCAGTACTCTCTGCCTATAGCAAGCGATTGGTTGTCAGGGACAGGAAGAGGGAGGGCTTTGTAACCTTGGCTTTCCACCGCTCCCTGAATAAGTCTTTCATGGATAGGTGTTAGTCCACCGAAGAGTATGGTTTTATCCATTTTTGTTTTCTTCCTGTTCTTTGAAGAGGTTTTTAACGGGTCTGGATGGAACGATTGTAGCTATGGAGTGTTTGTAAACTAACTGCTGGGAATTGCCGTTTTCAAGAAGAATGGTGAACTGGTCAAAAAAAGTAATAACGCCTTGAAGTCTGGTGCCTTTTGACAGGAATACGCTTACAGGTATTTTTTCTTTTCTGAGGCGGTTAAGATATGCGTCTTGAAGGTTCATCGCTTTTCCTCCTTTAGGAAGGGATTAATAATTTGAACTCCTTCTATAACTGTTCCGTGTGATAAATCTTCGGTAAAAAGAATAGAACATTTAGCTTCAATGGCAGTAGAAAGAATTAGTGAGTCCCAAAAAGAAAACTTATGTCTTTCCTTTATTGAAATTGCTTTTAATATAAGGTTTGGGTTAACGATTACTACAGGAAATTCACTGTAGGTTTTGATTACTTCTTTGGCGATTGATTCTTTTAGTGGTGGTTTAAGTTTTTTAGTTAAGACAACGAATAACTCCTGTAAAACTTGAGTGGAAATTACTATACGTCCACTTGTTCTCCATTGCGTTAGCAAAGTTGAAGCTATTTCTTGTTTTGTTGTATTTCTGCTGTCAAACTCATAAGCGAGGATATTCGTGTCAAAGAAGGCTTTTATCTGTTTAGTCATACAAATCCTCTCTGTTCCACTTTTCTAAACTACCTTTATATTTAGACGCTATGTTGGATAATTTTTTATTTATCTCTTCGTAGTGGCTGTTTTCTTTAGCGAGCCTTTCAATGTATTCTTTAATAAATATAAAAGGCTGTTTTCCTTGAAGTTGTGCTAATTTTTCAACTTTTTTCCACGTTTCTTCAGGTAAGTCAAGTGTGATTTTTACGCTCATTTTTCCCCTCGTAAAGTTTTAAATGCTGTTTTATGAGTTTCATAATTTTATCTTCGGGGATTTGTGACATGTTTATCCACTTAAATTTAGGTTCTTTTTTGAACCAGGTAAACTGCCGTTTGGCGAATTGTTTTGTTCTTTTTTTGAGGAGCTGTACGGCTTCTTCAAGGGGGCGTTTGCCTTCGAGGTATTCTAGTATTTCTTTGTAGCCTAAAGCTTGGAAGGCTGTCGTGTCTTTGCCAAATTGTAGAAGCCACTTTGTTTCTTCTATTAATCCTCTTTCTATTTGTGAGTCAACTCTGTTTTCTATTCTTTTGTAGAGTTCGTCGCGGTTTCGGTAGAGGAAGTAGCCTAAAAATTCGTAGCGGGGAGTTGAACTAAATGGTTTAAAAGAGGTTATCGGCTTTCCTGTTATTTCGTAAACCTCTAAAGCTCTTACGATGCGTTTTTTGTCGTTTCTGCCGATTTTTTGCGCGTATTCTGGGTCTATCTTGAGCAGTTTTTCGTAGAGTTTTTCTGTTGGTTGAGATAGGAGTTGTTCTCTTAATTTTTTGTCTGAAGGAGGTGTTTGAGGGATGCCGTAGAGGAGAGCTTTTATATAGAAGCCGGTTCCGCCGACTACTATCGGGTATTTGTTCTTTTTTCTGATTTCTTCTATTGCTTGGTCTGACAGTTTTACGAAGTCTGCAACGGAAAAGGGTTTGTCTGGAGTGATGACGTCGATGAGGTGGTGGGGGATTTTTTCTCTTATTTCTTTTGAGACTTTGTCTGTACCTATGTCTAAACCTTTATAGACCTGCATTGAATCGGCGGAGATAACCTCTCCGCCGATTTCCTCTGCAAGTTTTATTGAGAAGTCTGTCTTTCCTGTTGCTGTAGGTCCTGTAATAATTATTAGAGGTTTTTCCATCTAACTCCACACTTTGGAGAAATCTAAAGAGAATTTGCAGTTTCTTACTTCAAAGTTGTATTTATCTTCCGTTGCTTCAAAGATTTTCTGATACTTGCCATTTATTAGTTTGAAGATTCTTGCTTTTTTTAGTTCGGGATAGACTAAAACGTAATATTCCACTCTTTCTCTTTCGTAGAGTTCTTTTTTTAGTCCTTCATCTCTGTCGCTTGTAGTTTCTGAAACTATCTCAAAAATGATTTGGGGGGCTTTTAAAAGCTTATTCTCCACTTTGTCGCAGGTTACGAAAACGTCGGGTCTTACAACTGTGTGTTCGTCTATTACGTAATCTGTGTCTATGCCGACGATGCAGTTTTTACAGCTCTTTTCCAGCGCTTCGTCTAAAAAGCGAAAGAGTTTCCCCGCTATTCTCTGATGTTTAAAGGAAGGGGAAGAAAGAGCGTAAGCTATTCCCTCTATGAGTTCCCAGTCTCCTTTCCACTTTTCGTAGTCTTTAATTGTGTATTTCGGGAGGTATTTTATCGCTAAATTCATGCTTTTCCTCAAATGGATTTCAATTTAAACATATCACTTCACCACTATGTTTGCCAATCTGCCCGGGACGTATATGAACTTTTTGATTTCTTTGCCTTCAGTGTATTTGCGCACCTTTTCTGAAGATAGAGCTATTTCTTTAACTGTGTTTTCGTCTGCGTCAGCAGGGATTGTAATCTTGTCTCTTACTTTGCCGTTTATCTGAACAGGAATTTCTATCTCATCAACTTTTAGAGCTGACTTGTCAACTTGGGGCCAAGACGTTTCTGATAGCAGCGTTTTGTGACCTGTAAGTTGCCAAAGTTCTTCTGCTATGTGGGGAGTGAATGGGGAGAGCATTATTATTGTCAGTTCAAGGGCTTCTTTGAGGGCTTTTCTGTCGCCTTCTGTTTCTGGTTTAAAGGAAGATATTGCGTTTACTAATTCCATTATTGAGGCTATTGCTGTGTTGAATTTGAACCTTCCGCTCAGTTCTTCTGTTACTTTTTCTAAGGTTTGGTGGGTTTTTCTTCTTAGGTCTTTGCCGTTTTTAGAGAGTTTGCCGTTTTGTTCTTCTTTAAAGAGCTGAAGGTTGTCGGAAATTAGCTGGAACACTCTTTTTAAAAACCTGTACGCACCTTCTATACCTTCTGTTTTCCATTCAAACTCTGATTCTGGTGGGGCAGCAAAGAGTATGTAGAGCCTTGTTGCATCTGCGCCGTACTTTTCTATCATTTCACCGGGATTTACTATGTTGTGCTTTGACTTGCTCATTTTTGAGACTTCGCCGAAGCGCTCTTCCAGTTTAGAAAGGAGAGATTCTAAATCGTCCACGTATGGTTTAATTTCGTCTGTTTCAAAGAAGAGTTTTACGTTGTCTCCTATCGTGAGGTGATGCTTTTTCATGAATTCGCCGATTGTTTCGCTGAAGTCTGCTTCTTTGCCTAAAACGGCTTTTATCAGCTCTTTTAGCGGTGATTCTTCTGTCAGGTTGTAGCCTTTAAGAAGGTTTTTAATGCTTGTCCAGCGCTTGTTGACCATTCCTTGCGTTAAGAGGTTTTGGAACGGTTCGCCTTTTTTGAAAAACTCTTTTTGGGAGTGATTTTCTGGACATTTGAGGAGTCCTAAATCTCTTAAAACCTTTGTGAAGAACCTTGAGTAAAGGAGGTGCAGGACGGCGTGTTCTATTCCGCCGATGTATTGGTCAACTACCATGTAGTAAGCTGCTTCTTCTGGTTTGAAGGGTAGCGTTTCTTCCTTTGGAGAGCAGTAGCGGAGGAAGTACCACGATGAGTCAAAGAAGGTGTCCATTGTGTCTGTATCTCTTTTTGCATCGCTACCGCATTTTGGGCATTTAACGTTTACGAATTCCGGAACGCGGGCAAGGGGTGACCTTCCTTCGCCGATTAGAGGAGCGTTTTCTGGAAGTTTGACGGGGAGCTGGTCTTCTGGGACTGGCACTATTCCGCACTTGGGGCAGTGGATAACGGGTATTGGCGTTCCCCAGTATCTTTGTCTTGAGATGTTCCAGTCTCTTAAACGGTATTGGACTTCTCTTTTTCCTTTGCTTAATTCTTCAAGTTTTTCGGTTATTTTTTTCTTTGCTTCTTCGCTTTTCATTCCGGTGAATTCGCCGGAATTAATTAGAATACCTGGTTCTGTGTAGGCTGACTCTAATTCTTCTGCCTTTAGTTCTTTGCCTTCAGGCGTTATAACGACTTTTATCGGGAGGTTGTATTTTTTTGCAAATTCAAAGTCTCTTTGGTCGTGGGCGGGAACGGACATGACGGCGCCTGTTCCGTAATCCATGAGGACGAAGTTGGCGGAGTAGAGGGGGATTTTTTCGCCTGTTAAAGGATGAACGGCGTGAACACCTAAAAATACGCCTTCTTTTTCTAATTCACCTGTTGTTCTCTTTCTCTTTTCTGTTTTTCTCATTTTTTCAACGAAAGCTTTTACTTCCTCTTCCTGAGGCGTTCCTTTTGATAGTTCTAACGTTAGCGGGTGTTCTGGTGCTAAAACGATATACGTAACGCCGAAAAGGGTGTCCGGTCTTGTTGTGAATACTTCTACTGTTTTACCTTTTTCCGGAACTTCAAAGGAAATTCTTGCTCCGATACTTTTACCTATCCAGTTTTTCTGCATCGTTATTACAGGTTGGGGCCAATGGTTTTCAAGGAGTTTTAAGTCTTCAAGGAGTTCTTCAGCGTAGTCGGTTATTTTTAAGAACCAGCTGTCTATTTCTCTCTGTTCTACTGTAGTTCCGCAGCGCCAGCACCTACCTTCGTCATCAACCTGTTCGTTTGCTAAAACGGTTTGGCAGGAAGGACACCAGTTCACGGAAGCTTTTGCTCTGTAGGCGATGCCTTTTTCAAGCATCTTTAAGAATATCCATTGATTCCACTTGTAGTATTCAGGAGTGCAGGTTGCTATTTCTCTGTCCCAGTCGTATGAAAAACCGAGGCTTTTAAGTTCTTTCTTCATGTGTTCTATGTTTGAGAGTGTCCACTCTTTTGGATGAACGCCGCTTTTGATTGCAGCGTTTTCTGCTGGAAGACCGAATGCGTCCCATCCCATTGGGTGAAGGACGTTGTATCCTTTCATTCTCATAAATCTTGCTATTACGTCGCCGATGGAGTAGTTGCGGACGTGTCCCATGTGGATTTTTCCGGATGGGTAGGGAAACATTTCAAGAACGTAGTACTTCTCTTTGCTGTTGTCGGGTTGTGTTTTGAAGACTTTTTTTTCTTCCCAGACTTTTTGCCATTTTTTTTCTATATCTTTAAAGTTGTATTTCATCGGTGTTTCCTCCGAAAGGTAGGTTAGAATTAATGAGACAATTATTTTAGCATTAAGTAAGGAGGAGGTATGACTATTTCTGAAACGCTTATGCACGTTGCAGCTGTGTTTTTTGACATCGTTTTCGTGATTTTCGTTACCTATATCGTTTTTGTAATTGGTTTGAGGGTTTACTGGAATTTTAAGTCTAAGAGAATGAAGGGGAAGGAATTACCTGTTTTGGAAGGGGAATTCGCCAGATTGAAGAAAGGTAAAGGTGTTATCTACTTTTATGCGCCTAACTGTAGACCGTGCAAAATGGTTGAGCCTGTAATAAAGAAGCTTTCTAAAGAGTTTAAAAAGGTTCATTTTGTTAGGGTTAACGTTGCTGAAAATCCGGAAATGGCAAGAAAGTTTGGAATTTTAGCTACGCCAGCTGTAATAGTTACGAAGGACGGTAAGATGGAGGATGTTTTACTTGGTCCTGTTACGGAAGGAACGTTAAGGAGCAAACTTTGAAGATAACGTTTAATGGAGCTGCAAAAACTGTTACGGGAAGCTGTCATCTAATAGAAACAGATGACGTTAAATTTTTGCTGGATTGTGGTCTTTTTCAGGGAAAAGATGAGGTTGAAGAGCTTAACAGAAGGTTTTCTTTTGAACCGGAGGAAATTGATTTCGTGATACTTTCCCACGGTCATCTTGACCACTGCGGCAGGTTGCCGCTGCTGGTGAAGAGGGGGTTCAGGGGGAGGATTTTTGCAACTAAAGGGACAATAGATATAGCCAGATTGATTTTGATGGACGCTGCTCAGGTTATGGAAGAAAACTTAAAGACCGAGAACAGAAGGCGTTTAAGGGAGGGACTTCCGTTAAAAGAGCTTCTTTATACTCTTGATGATGTGTTTGACGTTTTTGATTTTTTTGTGCCTGTGAAGTATTGTGAATGGCAGGAAGTAAAAGGTATAAGGTTTAGGTTGAAAGATGCAGGTCATATTCTCTGCTCTTCATTTATTGAGCTGGAAATTGAAGGAAGGAGAGTTCTTTTTAGTGGCGATGTGGGAGCTAAGGGTAAACCTTTAATAAAAGAGCCTGAAGTTCCTGAGAAGAGTGACGTTGTTTTGATTGAGACCACTTACGGAGATAGAGAACATAAGTCTTATGAAGAGTCGGTTAAGGAGTTTGAAGAAGCTGTTTTAGAAACCTTTAAGAGAGGGGGAGTAGTTCTTATTCCTACTTTTGCTCTTGAGAGAGCGCAGGACGTTATTTACTTGCTTAAAAAGATGTATGAGGAAGGGAAATTGCCTAAATGTAAGGTTTTTGTGGATTCACCTTTAGCTATTTCTATAACGAGGGTTTTTAAAAGGCATAGAGAGTGTTTGAGAGAAAACGTTAGAAGTAGAGATATTTTTGATTTCCCTTACCTTGAGTTTACGAGGACTGTTGAGGAGTCTAAAAGGATTAACGAGTATAGAGGTGTGGGAGTTATTATTGCTGGGAATGGGATGTGTACGGGGGGGCGGATTTTGCACCACTTAAAACATCGCCTGTGGGATAAGAGAAATTCCATTATCTTTGTGGGTTATCAGGCTGAAGGAACGTTAGGTAGAGAGATAGTGGAAGGAGCAAAGAAAGTTAAAATTTTTAACGAAAAAGTTGCCGTTAAAGCTAAGGTTTATACTATAAATGGATTTTCTTCCCACGCCGGACGTTCTGAACTTTTTAATTGGTTGAAAGGAGGAGTAAAAGAAAATTCCAGAGTGTTTTTGGTTCATGGAGAGGAAAGGGCAGCTAACTCTTTTGCCGCCCTTGTAAGGTCAAGGTTAAACTTGCAACCTGCTATTCCAGAATTGTTTTCTTCTTTTAATCTTTGAGTTTGTTTAAAGTGTATTCTAACCTTTTTATGACGCGTTCTTTGCCTAACGTTTCTGCTAATATCGGGACTTCTACACCGCTCATTTTACCTGTTAGTGCTATTCTAATTGGCATAAAGAGTTCTTTACCTTTAACTTTTAGCGTTTTTCCTACCTGTTTAACAGCTTCTTTAAACGTTTCCTGTGTGATTTCTTTTTCCTGTGCTTTCAAAACTTTAAGAAGTTCTTCAACGACTTTTAGCCTGTTTTCCGATTCTTTCATGAAGTTAAGAGCTTTTTCTTCAAAATTAAATTCATCCTTAAGGAAGACTTCCATGTACTCTGGAGCGTCTGATAGAACAGTAAAGTATTCTCTTGTTATCTCTACAACTTTTTCAAGCCATTTTCTGTCAAAACTGTTAATGTCATAACCTGCTTTCTGGAGGTATGGGATTATCAGGTCTGTAAGTTTTTCTATAGGGTAATTTCTGATGTATACCTGATTCATCCAGTTAAGCTTTGTAGTATCAAAGACTGCAGGTGCGCTGTTGACGTCTTTTATGTCAAACCTTTCTATCAGTTCTTCCATTGATAGAATTTCTTTACCGTCTTTTGGATACCAACCTAACAGTGCTAAAAAGTTGGTAAAGGCTTCGGATAGGTAGCCTTTCTCTTTAAATTCTTTAACGGACGTTGAACCGTGCCTTTTGGAAAGTTTGCTTCTGTCTTTTCCTAAAATCATCGGCAGGTGAGCGAATTCTGGTGTTTTAAACCCTAAAGCTTCGTAAAGGAGAATCTGTTTCGGAGTATTGGAGATGTGGTCTTCTCCTCTTATTACGTGGGTTATCTTCATCAGGGCATCATCAATAACAACGACGAAGTTGTAAACAGGCATACCGTTTGAACGGACGATTACGAAGTCTCCGCCTAACTGCTTTGAATTTATGGAAATTCTCCCTTTTATGAGGTCGTTGAAAACGATGGTTCTGTCTTCAGGGACTTTAAATCTCAGAACAGGTTTTCTTCCTTCTTCTAAAAATTTTTTCTTTTGTTCTTCTATTAAATTCCTGCACTTCCCGGTGTAACGGGGAGGTTCACCTTTTTTAAGTTGTTCCTGACGCATAGCTTCAAGTTCTTCCTGTGTGCAGAAACATTCGTAAACGAGACCTTTTTCTTTTAGTTTATTGATGTATTGCCTGTATATATCAAGCCTTTGAGATTGTCTGTAAGGTCCGTAATTTCCGCCTACGTCTGGTCCTTCGTCCCACTCTATTCCCATCCACTTTAGGGCTTCGTAAATGACGTTTACTGCTTCTTCGCTGTGTCTTTCTATGTCTGTATCTTCTATTCTGAGGATTAGTTTTCCTTTGTTGTGTCTTGCAAATAGGTAGTTAAATAGCGCTGTTCTTGCGTTTCCGACGTGCATAAATCCTGTAGGGCTTGGTGCAAACCTTACTCTTACTGTCATTTCTTTCCCCTTTTGGTTTTGTGGTGGAAATTCTACAATATAAGGTAATAAAGTAAGGTTAAATCAGTGAAGGAAAAGATGGAAGAGAGGAAGAAGGCGGCGGCTTTGAAGTATGAAAGGGGGAAGATGAATGCCCCTCAGGTGGTTGCGAAGGGAGAAGGTATTATTGCAGAAAAAATTGTGGAGTTGGCAAAAAAACACGGCGTTCCGATTGTTGAAGATAAACTATTGGTTTCCATGCTGGTTAAGTTAGACCCAGGGGAAGAGATTCCTCCTGAGCTTTACAGGTTGGTTGCGAAGGTTTTAGCTTGTGTTTATTCTTCTATTCGTCGCCGATGATTTCTTTTATTAAAGCGTCAGATATTTTATGAACATCTATCTTATATTTACCTTCGGCGATTGCTTTCTTTATTTCTTCTACTTTTTCTCTTGTGGGTAGTTCAACTTCTACCTGTTTTATTTCCTCGGAAATATTTATAATAACGCCACTTAGCTGTGTGCTGTTTTTATTCCCGCCAGCAGCTTTCTTCCTTTTGGTCTGCAGATTTTCTTCGTTCAAAAGTTTTAGTATCTCGGCTGATAGCCTTTCTATTTTCAACGGAGTTCCTCCTGTAAGGTTACCGTCCAAATACTATTATCGGAAATTGATGGCAGAATTTTAACCTACCACCACTGTTCTTCGCGGGACTCTAAAACGGTTTCTACAATTACAATGATAACAGAAAATACGTTTGCAACAAGTGCGCCCCACGCTAACGCTTCTACGAGGCTTGAGCGAGTTCCCATTTCGTAGAAAATGAGTGCAGGTATAAGGTGAAGGTCTGCTGCCAAGCTTGTTGCTAATAGTTCTGCGCTTAAGGTTTTTTTACTTCCTAATTTGAGGAGGGTCGCTATCAGGTTGAAAGTTACTGAAGCTATAAGTTCGTAAGGGTCACCGTCATAAACGAATCCTACGGTAGTAGTGAGCGACATCATAATGAAGAAAGCAGTTCCAACTTTACCCCAGTCCATTTAACCTCTCCTTTATTTTTCTTTTTAGCATTGCGCTTCTTGACGTAATTTTACCTTTAAAGAGAGCGCGAACAGCTTCTTCCAATTTCTTTTTAGGTGCTACGATTACCATTATGTCTAACGGTTCTATTTTTAGGTCTCCGCCTGGCGTGAAGATTACTTCGCCGTTTGATTTTTTCACTGCAATTACGGTTATTCCGAAACGCTTTCTGAGGTCAAGTTCTTTCAGGGTTTTACCGATTATGGGAGAGTCTGGTTGAACAACTAATTCTTCTATGTCTATGAAAGTGTGTTCACCGAACAGGATTTCTTCAAGGAGGGATTTTTCACCGAAAATTGGTGGTTTCCTTGCTAATATGACAACTCTTTTGGAGATTATTGAGGGGATTGTTTCTACGTAATCAGCACCTACTAATTTGAGTTTTTCTTTGAATTTGTCATCTTTTACCAGTGCTAAGATGAAGAAGGGATAGATGTTGTTTTTGGTTGTTACGTTTTTTATTGTGAGGGTTATAGCTAAGTTTTTGTAGTCATCAGATGTGGCAACTATTGCACCTACGGCAGCTTCAACGTTTGCAAGATATAGAGTGTTTTCTTCTGTCGGGTTCAGTTGAAGGTAATAGCGTATTTCGTGTTCCTTAGCGAACTCTTCTAACTTTTCCGATTCATCTATTACTACCACAGGTATGCCGTAGTATTTCATCTCTTTTATTAGGTGAACAACGTAGTCGTTCATTCCAAAAACGATATAGTGACCTTTAAGGGCAGATATGTCGCTTACCATTTTCCTGAACCTCATTATGGTTTTTACTTCACCTGATGTAACGATGTTGATGAGAACGGCTATTGAGTAGCCCATTACGCTGCCGACGCCAAAGGTCATTACTGCCAAATTAAATATGCGTGCCTTTGCGTCCATGTTCCACATTTCGCCGTAGCCGATGGTGGTAACGGTTAGTATTGTCATGTAGAAAGCTCTGAGCAGGTCAACGCCGGAGATTATCATATAGCCAACGGTTGAAATCATTATGGTTATAAGGGCTATAATGAGTGGGGCGCGGAATTTCATGAGGACTTCAAGGATTTTTTCCTGTCCGTAGCGTGGGGGGATTTTTCCCTCTAATTTTTTTGTTTTTCAATTGTTTCCCCTTTCTGGTATTAGGGGAAATTTTAAATCCACCAGGAAAATTGTTCAAGTCCTGTTGTTTCGGGGAAGTTGAAGAGAAGGTTAGCGTTTTGGATTGCCTGACCGGATGCTCCCTTGCCTATGTTGTCTATGGCTGATATTGCAATTCCCAAGCCTGTTTTTTCGTCTTTGGTTATGTAGATGTCGCAGAAGTTTGTGCCTTTGACGTCGGAGGTGGTGGGGGGATTTTTCCTGATTCTCACAAATGGTTCGTTTCTGTAGGTTTCTTCGTAGGTTTGAATAAGTTCGTCTTTCGTGGCGTTTGTTTTGAAGTAAACGGTGGATAAAATACCTCTGTTCATGGGAACTAAATGAGGGGTAAACCTTACCTTCAGGTTGAGTTTCTCTTCTATTTCTGGAGCGTGGCGGTGCCCTTCTACTGCATAGGCTTTGAACGTTTCATTTATTTCACAAAAAGTGAAGTCAACAGTTGCTTTTCTGCCTGCGCCGGTTACTCCTGATTTGGAATCGGCTATTACAGGAAATTTCTCGTCAATCAAGTTGTGCTTTTTAGCCGGGTAGAGAGCTAATATTACGCTGGTGGGATAGCAGCCGGGATTTGCTATTAACGTGCTGTTTTTAATTTCGTTTCTGTAGATTTCTGGGAGGCCGTAGGTGGATTTTTCAAAAAGCTCTTTTGCAGTGTGCTGAACGTTATAAGTTTGTTCGTAGATTGCTGGGTTTTTGAATCTAAAATCGGCGCTAAAGTCAACGATTTTTAGAGTTGGGTTAGTAGTTAAGAGGTCTTTTATTATTGGGAAGGATGTTTTATGAGGCAGGCAACAGAATACTAAATCTACTGAAGCTATTTTTTCCAAGTTCAGACTTTGAAATACTAAGTGCTGGTATTTGCTGTTTAAGAAGTAAGGAAATACAGAAGTTAATGGTTGATTTTCGTACTGCCTGGAAGTTATGATGGTAACTTCTATGAAGGGATGGGAAAGTAAGAGGCGGAGAAGTTCCGCCCCCGTATATCCAGAAGCACCAATAATTGCTGCTTTAACGCTTGGACCACTGGTATCTTGCACGAGCGCCTCTTTGACCGTATTTCTTCCTTTCTTTGATTCTTGCATCTCTTGTGAGGAATCCTGCTTTTTTGAGTGTTGGTCTGAGTTCGGGATTGAAGGCTAAAAGGGCTTTTGCGATGCCGTATTTGATGGCGTCGGCTTGGGCGGATTTTCCTCCACCTTTAACTGTACATAGGACGTCAAATCTACCGTTAGTTCCAGTTATATTGAATGGTTGTTCCATAATTTTGAGCAGTGCGAGCCTACCGAAATATTCTGGTGCGGATATAGTCTTATTTTTTGATATCTTAATTGTGATATTTCCTTGACCATTAGGTATAAGCCAAACTCTTGCTATAGCAGTTTTTCTTTTTCCTGTTCCATAGTATCTGATTTCTGCCATTATTGCCTCCGTTAAACTTCAAGGGGTTTAGGGTTTTGTGCTTTGTGAGGATGTTCAGGACCTGCATAGACTTTAAGTCTTTTCATTCTTCTGTCTCTCAACTTATTCTTTGGAAGCATACCCCTTACGGCTAGCCTTATTACTTCTTCTGGTTTCTTTTCAAGCATTTCCTTAAGGGTTGTTTCTTTCAAATGCCCCATGTAACCTGTATGTTTGTAGTAGATTTTGTCAGTGAGTTTCTTTCCTGTGACAAATACTTTTTCTGCGTTGACTACTACTACGAAGTCTCCTCCATCTACGTGAGGGGTGTATGTGGGTTTATGTTTCCCCATAAGTACCTTAGCTATCTCCGTTGCTAACCTTCCAAGAGTTTTACCTGTTGCATCTACGATGTACCACTCTCTCTGCACATCTTCTTTTCTTTGCATAAAGGTTTTCATTTCTGCTCCTCCGAATTTTAAGGGCGTTTTTTATGAAACGCCGAAAATGTAGCGGGCAGGCGGAAATTTACAAAAGTAAAACTGACTTGTCAACTGCTTTTGTCGGTACTATATTTGCCTTGTGCACGGAGGGGTGCCCGAGCCTGGCTGAAGGGGCACGACTGGAAATCGTGTGTACCCCCACAAGGGGTACCGCGGGTTCGAATCCCGCCCCCTCCGCCATTTAAATATTGAATAATATTGCCGGGGTCTCCACAACGCCCGGAAGGTGAACCCCGCCAGGCCCGGAAGGGAGCAACGGTAAGCCTGAAGGGCGTGTGTGGTAAGGCTCCGGTTTTATTTTTTGAGCTGTTTGTTAAGCATTATGGTAAAAGCTTTTGCTACGTTTTCTACTGTAGGGATTATTTTAGAGTAATCCATTCTTTTGGGTCCTATGATGCCTATTACTCCGCCGTTTTTGTCTCCAATTTGGAATCTACTTACGACTATACCGAAAGGTTCTAAAGCTTCGTACTTTGTTTCTGAACCTAAAATAACGTTTGTTTCCTTATCTTCTTCTAAAAAGCTTGTAAGAATATCTAACAATAGATTTTTCTCTTCAAGAATTTCAAGTATGTTTTTCAGCCTTTCTATATCATCAGCCAAAATGTTAACTATGTTTGATGTTCCGTAGAGTTCTACTTTATTTATGCCATTAAGAGCGGAAAGTATTTGAGAGTTGAGTTTAAAGGATAATTTAGCAAATTCTTCGCGGATACTATTTAGCTCTTCTACTAGTTCTTTTTTTATTTTTGATATAGGCTTGTTTTTAAACTTAACAGAAAGTTCTTTCGATATCTTAGCAATTTCTCCTTCTGGAATGGATAGGTTAATTACTTTATGAACGATATAATCAGGATAGAAAGCTATTATGAGCAACGCTTTATCTTTAGAAATTTTTATAAGATTTATCTCTTTCACTGTTAATTTTTCTAAAAAACTTGCTCCTATTCCTAAGTAGCCCGTGGAATTCTGTAAGAAATCAAGTAATTTCACTAAGATATCTTCTGTTCTTGTTGTGTGAGTTTGAGATAAATAGTTTAAAAGTTGATTTACTAAATTTTTATCTTCTTCTCCTAATTTAAAGAATTGATGGGTGATATAAACTTTTAACCCCTTGTCTGTTGGTATCCTTCCAGCTGATGTGTGTGGTTGATATAAAAATCCTTTTTCTTCCAAGTCAGCCATAACGTTTCTTATAGTTGCGGGGCTTATTTTCATATTAAAGACTTTTTGGACAGTTCTTGACCCTACAGGTTCTCCTGTCCTTATGTATAGTTCTGTTACTTTTAACAGAATATCTCTTTCTCTTTCTGTAAGCATTTAAACTCCCATATTAAGGTATTCATCTTTGTATTTTACATATCTTAAAGCATGTTCGTGTAGGCTTTTAATTTCTTCTTCTGTAAGTTCTCTAACTACTTTACCGGGGAATCCCATTATCAAAACACCAGGTGGAAATTCCTTATTTGGAGGGATAAGAGTTCCTGCGGCAACGATTGAATTTTCGTTTACTATGGCACCGTCTAAAATGATTGCACCAATGCCTATAAGACAGTTGTCTTTTATTGTGCATCCATGAAGTTTAACTGCATGTCCTATAGTAACGTAGTTACCAATAACTGTTGGATGGGTTTTATTTGTAACATGAACAACTGAACCGTCTTGTATGGAAGTGCATTTTCCTACTTTGATGAAGTTGACGTCTCCTCTGAGTATTGTCCCAAACCAGATGCTACTGTCATCACCTATTTCAACGTTTCCTATTACTGTAGCATTTTCCGCTATAAACACTCTTTTACCTATTTTAGGAGTAAATTCTTTGAATTCCTTAATCATACTGCTGTTCCTCCAAAACTTTTTTATCTAACTCCTGTTTCTTTGTTTATTGTTGAAAATAGTTTTATTAGTGTTTTTTTCAAATTGTACGCAGGGGTTTTGCTAAAATTCGGGCGAACGAATTTAAGGGAGATGTACTATGCCACTTTTGGCTCCTTCTATATTATCTGCCGATTTTTCTCGTCTTGGAGAACAGATTAGTATTGTTGAGTCTGCTGGAGCGGATATTCTTCATGTGGACGTTATGGATGGTAGATTTGTTCCAAACATAACTGTTGGTATTCCTGTTGTTGAGTCAATCAGGAAAATTACTGAAATGCCTATAGATGTGCATTTAATGATTGTGGAACCTGAGAAGTATGTGGTGGATTTCGTTAAAGCTGGTGCTAACCTTGTATCTTTTCACTTTGAAGCAGCCGTGCATCATCATAGAATTATTGAGGAAATTAAAAAGGCTGGAGCCAAAGCTGGGATAGTTATAAATCCTTCTACTCCTGTATTTTTCCTTGAAAATATTTTGGAATACGTTGATTTCGTTTTGGTTATGTCTGTTAATCCGGGTTTTGGAGGACAGAAGTTTATTAACTCTTCTTTAAAGAAAATCAAAAAACTTAAAGAGCTAATAGAAAAGGAAAAGTTATCAACGCTTATAGAAGTGGATGGTGGAGTGAAGGCGGATAACGTAAATGAAGTGGTACAAGCGGGAGCTGATATAATAGTTGCAGGTTCTGCCATTTTCAAAGGTAACATAAAGGAAAACGTTTTGGAATTTAAGAGGAGGTTAAGCTATGAAGCAGGTTAAGATAATTACTGGAACTTCTAACGTTGATTTAGCTAAAGCTGTTGCAGGAAATTTGGGAATTCCTTTAGCTGACGTTACTGTGGGAAGATTTAGTGACGGGGAAATACAGGTAGTAATTAATGAAAGCGTTAGAGATTGTGACGTATTTGTTATACAGTCTCTTTCAAGACCAGCTAATGACCATATTATGGAGATGCTTATTATTGCAGATGCTTTAAAAAGAGCTTCTGCAGGTAGAATTACTGCGGTTGTTCCTTATTTTGCTTATGGAAGGCAGGATAGGAAGGTTAATCCGAGAGACCCTATAAGTGCTAAGCTTTTGGCAGATATAATGACGGCAGCAGGCATAAATCATGTTGTTGTTATAGACCTTCATGCGAAGCAGGTTGAAGGATTTTTTGATATTCCTGTTGACCATTTAGAGGCGAGACCTGTACTTTTAGATTATTTCCTTTCCAAAGGAATGGGAGGAGAGGATACGGTAGTTGTTTCTCCTGATATTGGCGGGGTTGCAAGAGCAAGAAATTTTGCAAAAGTATTAGGCTCTCCTATAGCCATAATAGATAAGAGACGTCCAAAACCTAACGTTTCTGAAGTAATGAATATTATAGGTGAAGTAGAAGGAAAGAAGGCAATTATCGTTGACGACATTATAGATACAGCAGGAACGATAGTTAACGCTTCAAGGGCTATTAAAGAAAAGGGGGCTGCGGAGGTTTATATAGCTTGTACTCATCCAGTATTTTCTGGTCCAGCTATTGAGAGGCTTTCTGGTGTTGTTAATGAGGGAATTGTGAAGGAGGTTGTGATTACGGATACAATTCCTCTAAGGGAAGAGTTTGATGGAGTGAAAGTTCTGAGCGTTTCTGTGATGTTGGCTGAAGCTATAAGGAGGATTCATTACGGGGAATCTATTAGTAAAATGTTTACTTAGTGTAAGTGAAACGTAAGTGGTAGGGTTTCGTTATTTTGAAAGATTAAATAGATGGTTAAAAGGGTTCCTTCTTCTTTGGCTTTAAAAGATGAAAGCTTGGAAGTTAAAGGTATGTCTATGCCTGTTGGAGTAGTTGAATTAAGTTTATATTCGCTACGTATGAGATATAGCTTTTTGTTTTTTGTTAATGTCCAGTATTTAACTTTACAGATACCTGAGAAGAAGTAGCAGTTTTCTGTGAAGAAAGATAGGGAAGAGTTATTATCGGTGTTGGTTAACTTTAATGTACCATAGGATTGATTAGAAGATTCTAAGTCTTTTAGAAAAAGGGAGAAAAGAGGAATAGAAGTTTTTTCTATTTCAGTGTATTTTTTCAGAAAGTTTGAAGTGGTTGATACGTTGTTAAAGAATTGATAGGAAAGAAAGATTATTAACGTTGCAAGAGTTGTGGCAATTAGTATCTCAAGGAGAGTAAAACCTTTAGCGTATTTCATAAACTTCTACGTCTCCTGCTTTTACTTTGACTACTCTAAAGCCCATCAGATTTTCAAAGTCTTGTTTTACGGTAATCTGTCTATTTAGAATCTCTACTGTTTTTCCGTTATAGTCTTTGTGATTATAGATGATTTCGTTGATGCAGTTATGTGCAGCTACAGTTTCAATAAACTGAGTGAAGATTCTGTTGGTAATGTCAACAGATTTAGAAGATAGAAGTAGGAATGCACCGAAAGCCATTCCGGCTATTGCTATAGCTAATAGTACTTCTAATAACGTAAATCCGTTGCGTAACTTCTTGACAAGGAAAGGGTTAAAGTTTATATTTTCCATCGTCCGATTGCGGGAGTGGCGGAATCGGCAGACGCGCCGTCTTGAGGGGGCGGTGCCCTTACGGGCGTGCGGGTTCAAATCCCGCCTCCCGCACCACTTAATCTTCAATTTCTTCTCCTCTAACCAGTCTCTTTAATTTGTCAGCTTGTTCTCTTGTTCCGATTATGATTAAAGAATCTCCTTCTAATATCATTGTTGTTGACGTTGGATTTAGTATAAAAGAACCATCTTCTCTGCGGACGCCAATAACGACTACACCTGTCTTTTTGGGAATTTCTAAATCTTTTAAAAGTTTGCCATGAAAAGGGGAACCTTTGGGAACTTTTACCTCTTCTAACCTTAAGTCTATCTCTCCGTGATGGGTAACTATATCTAAAAAGCTTACTACGCTTGGTCTTATTGCTAAAGAAGCCATTCTTAAACCGCCGATGACATTTGGCAGGATGACTTCGGTTGCTCCAGCTCTTTTGAGTTTTACAACGTTTTCTTCTCTGTTTGCCCTTGTAACTATTCTCAAGTTTGGATTCAGGTTTTTGGCTGAAAGCGTAATAAATAGGTTATCAGCATCGTCTGCTGTTGCTACTATCATGTTGGCTGCAGATTTCACTCCTGCTTTTATCAACGTTTCATCTTCTGTTGCGTCTCCTAAGATATATATGAGATTGGGATACTTCTCTTTCGCTTCTTCTATTTTTGCTTCATCTTTTTCAATTACGACGAAAGGGACTTTCTCTTTCCAGAGTTCTTTTATTGCTGCTTGTCCTGTTCTGCCTAGTCCACAGACTATGGTGTGGTTTTTCAGTTTCATAGCTAATTTCTCCATTTTTCTTATTATGAAAAATTTTCTCAGTTCTCCTTCCATAATCATTGATGCTACGGTAAATGCACCGTAAGCAAAGAAAGTGAACGATACTACTATTACAATCATAGTGAAAACTTTTCCGGCAGGTGAGAGCGGTCTGACTTCACCGTAGCCTACAGTGGATATTGTTATGATTGTGTGCCAGAGAGCATCAAGGAAGCTCCAATGTTCTATGAACATTATTCCGAATGTGGAGAGTAATACGATAAGTATTAGAAGGCTCAGTATAATAAGGAATTTCTTGAATATTAGTTCTGAGCTGTTATTGTTCTTTTTGGTTGTCTTTGCGAATCCTATCATTAATTTATTACCTGCCAGTTTTCGTTTTTTAAAAAGATACCAAATAAACGGTGAAGGTGAAAAGGGTGAGGTTTACTTTCTACTTTGTCGGGAAAATACCGAGTAAAGCTAACTATAAGAGAATTTCGCACCGAAGAATCAACGGTGATATGAAACCTTTTATAATGAACGATAAGGAAGTTTTAGCTGCGCAGAGGGAGGCTATTTATCAGTTTCATATCCAAAAGTTAACTTATGGTTTAGAGAACTTTCCTATTGAGAATCCTGTAAGGATTTCTATTTCATTTTACTTTTCCGGTAGGGTTAGACAGAGGGATATAGATAACGCTGAGAAGTTTATAGGAGATGTTCTTGAAAAGGCTGAAGTTTTGAAGAGGGATTCCCTCATTTACGTTAAGGATAGAGTTGAGAAAAGATTAGGGGTGAAAGGATTTGATGAGATTGTGGTTATAAATGTAGAAGAGTTGGGCAGGGAAGAAGTTAAGCAAAGAGAAAGAGAATTTAAGGCGTTTTCTGAACATTTTAGAGAATTTTTGAAAAAACTAAAGATGGAGTTGCCGGATGAAGGTTGAAATAGATGTAAAAGTTCCGCTTGGTTCTAAACTTGAGGATGAAATTAAACGTCTGGGGTTGGAAGTCAAGGATTTTTCTATTTTGAGGAAATCTATAGATGCAAGGAAAAAACCTTACTTTTTATACAGGATATTGGTGGATTTACCTCAAAATGTTGCGAAAGAGTTGATAAACGAGAAGAAAGCAAGAGAACACGTTCCTATTCCTGAGATAAAAATCCCCAGAATTTCCACAAAGAAAAAGGTTTTAGTGGTTGGTAGCGGACCGGCAGGACTTTTTTCAGCTTATATCCTTTCTAAAGCAGGTTTTGACGTTACAGTTGTTGAGCGCGGAAAAAAGGTAGAAGAAAGAGTTGTAGATGTTAATCGTTTCTGGGAAAAAAGGATTCTTGATGAAAACTCAAACGTTCAGTTTGGTGAAGGAGGAGCGGGAACGTTTTCTGACGGCAAATTGACGACAAGGGTGAAAGATAAGAAAAAACACTTTGTTTTTAAGCTTTTAGTGGAGTGTGGTGCGCCGGAAGACATTCTTTATAAGAGCAAGCCGCACGTTGGGACGGACAGGTTAAGAATAGTTGTAAAGAACATGAGGGAAAAGCTGATAGACCAGGGAGTTAAGTTCAGGTTTTCTACTCTGTTACTTAATTTGAACGTAGATAAGGGTAAAGTAAACTCTGTTGTTCTGAAAAACCTTTTAACAGCTGAGATTTCAGAGGAAAGTTACGATTACGTGTTTTTAGCTATCGGTAATAGCGCCAGAGATACTTTTGAGATGTTAAAGAACAGGAATATAGCTTTAGAAGCAAAACCTTTTGCTGTTGGTTTGAGAGTTATTCACAGGCAGAAAACAATTAACAGAGTTCAATACGGAAGAAAGTGGTTCAAATATCCTGATTTACCGCCGGCCGAGTATTCGTTTACCTATAGAGGAAGGAAAAGGAACGTTTTTACCTTCTGTATGTGTCCGGGCGGATACGTGATATGTGCTTCTTCTGAGAAAAATTCTGTTGTATGTAATGGAATGAGTAACTACGCAAGGGATAGCGGTTACGCTAATAGTGCCGTTGTTGTTCAGGTTTTTCCGGAGGATTTTGATAACGACCCCTTCAGAGCTATAGAGTTTCAGAAATTGCTTGAAAGGGCTGCGTTTGTAGCTGGTGGGAGCGATTACTCTATGCCTGCTCAAAGGGTTTGGGATTTCATAAATGGAGAAAGTTCTTCTGAGTTAATAGAAGGTGGTTATATTCCTGCCCTGAAGAGTGCGAGGCTTGACAGACTGCTTCCGCCTGAAATCGTTCAGCCTATTAAGGAGGCTTTCCTGTATTGGTATGAGAAGGTTTCTTTCTTTGTTCCCCAGAACGCAACGCTTGTGGGAGTTGAGACGAGAACTTCTTCGCCTGTGAGGATTGTCAGGAACGAGAATTACGTATCGGTTTCTGCGAGTAATTTATATCCGATTGGAGAGGGTGCTGGATATGCAGGTGGTATAACGAGTTCTGCAATAGATGGCATCAATGCTGCGTTATCTCTAATAGAAAATACTTCTTAATTGACTAATATCAATTCATTGTGATAAATTAAGTGTTAAAATTCGTTATTACTTTGTTAAGGGGGAGTAATAATGATTAAAAAACTTTTATGGGGATTATTTGCGTTTTCTTTCGTTTTAAGCGGCTGTGCTACTTTGATAAATCAGACGAAAAGGCAAGACTTTAAAGGTTTTCATTGTGCTGTGGTTCCTTTTACTAACTATAGTGAAACTCCTTTGGCAGGTAGTAGGGTGGCTGCTATTCTTTATGGAGTTTTAAAGTCTAAGGGCTACAACGTTGATTTAGTTAATGGGGCTGAAAAAGGAGATTTAATAAAAGAAGGTTACAGGTGCGTGATTAGTGGATATGTAAATGAATGGCGTTATAAGGTCGGAATAGATGGAGAGCCGGCTGTGAGCGTTACATATGTTGTTAAAGACTTGAAAACTGGGAAAAAGTTGGCTTCAGGTTCTCTGTCTGCAACTGAATGGGGAAATAAATCTTTGGGATTAATGACACAGGAATTGTTTGACAAGGCGTTTTGATAATGTTTAGAGAGATTGGCGTTAAGTTTGTTCTTATAGAAGTTTTTTTGTTTACCGTTTTTTTCTTCATTTTTGGATATTTTTTGAATCCTTCTGACCCGTTGTTTACGTCTTCTCCTATTAACCCTTATTTGCTGTTTTTACTGGTTGTTACGCTTTATTACGGACTTGAGATTGGGCTTTTAGCTTTTCTCCTTGAAATTGCTGCCATGGGAGTTCTTTATAGAAACTGGAATGTAGAGTTTTTGCTTTGGAGTCTGTTGCATGTTCTTATAGCTGGAGAGTTCCACTTTTTCTGGACGAGGAAAATTAGAGTAACTGAGGAAGAGAATTTGTACTTCAAGGATAAGATAAGAAGACAGGCGAGCGATTTTATTCTTCTGAAGCTTTCTCACGACCAGTTGGAAAAGCATTATATGGTTAAGCCTGTTAGTATTAGGTCAATAATTGGAGAATTGAAGGAAAAATTGAAGGAATTGGGGGAGAGTGGTGGGTTAAAAGAAATCTTTGAAAAATTGAAAGAACTTATGGTGGCAGGATTTTACGTTCAAGAAGCTGGACTTTTCTTGCCGCAGAGAAATGGTTTTGATTGTGTGCTTTCTGTTGGGAAAGAGATTTCCTTAGATAAAGAAGACCCCTTGGTGAAGAAGGCACTTGAAGAGAAAGAGGCAGTTTTTATCTCGCAGATAGAAAATCAGATTCAGTCTAAATACCTTGCAGTTATTCCTATCTATGACTTTGCTTCAGGAGATAAACTCTTGGGAGTTTTTGTTTTGACAAGGATTCCATTTAACTATTTTAACAGCGATACTATTCTTTCTCTTGGTGTTATTCTCTTTTGGTTGCTTAATGAGCTGGAAAGCGTTGATTTGGTTGGTGGTGTAAGTTCTATTTTAAAGCGGTATTTTGAGTATGACTTTTTAAAAGAGTTGTCTGTTATGGTTTCGTTGAGAGAAAGAACAGGAATAGAAAGTTCCTTAGTTATTTATAGAGTAGACCATTTAAAAGAAGATTTTCCTTTGTTTTTGTCTGAGAGGATTAGAGGTCTTGATATGTTGAACGTCGTGGATTTGGGCGGAGTGAAGTTAGTTTTTGTGATGCTTCCGCTTTCTTCTATCTCTTCTGCGAGGGGGTTTGTGGGTAGGATAGAAAGGGATTTTTCATACAGTTTCGGGAAAGTAGAACTTCCTTACAGAATTATTTCAATAGATAGAAAGATAGAGGAAAAGTTGGAGTATCTTTTTAAGCAATTTGAAGAGTAATAGGTATTTGAGGGGGAAATTTGGGAAGCAGCTATAAGACTTTAGTGGGTTCTGTTATACTTGAATCTATGGCTTTAGGTTTTCTAAGGGTTGATAACCCGTACGTTGCTGTTTTTGCTTTTTTGTTTTTTCATTTTATTGCATCTTTGCTTTTTTCTGTTTTTATCTATCCTTTTGTAACGTCTATTTATAGGAGAGCAAGAGGAAGCTTTCCAGCGATTTTTCTTTCTGTTTTCCTTTTTCCGTTAGTTGGTTATGTTGCCTATTTGATTTTGTATGTGCTTGTTTTAAGAAAGCAGAAAAGGGATAGAACTCCTTCAGTTTCGCGTATTCAGGTTGAAGAGATAACTATGGATAATGTTAGAGTTAGACCGAGGAAATTTGGAGAAGGAGTTTTGCAGTTTTTTAAACGTGAAGCTCACCGTATTGATGAACGAGCTGTTTTTCTACTTAAGGAGATGAGAACGCCTGTTTCTATAGAGATAGCTAAAAGGGCTTTGGGAAATCCTAAAGATGAGGTGAGACTTACTGCTTTTTCTATTATTTCTCATTTAGAGAAAGAGATAAATGACAGGATAAGTTTTTTAAAGAGCCGCTTAAAAGAAGGTTTGGCAGAGAAGGAACTGTTGGAAGTTTATAAGAAGTTAGCTCTTCTTTATTGGGAATTGCTCTATTTTGGGCTTGTGGATAAGGAACTTGAAAATTTTGTTGTGGAAGAAACGTTGTTTTACGTTAAAAAGGTTTTGGAGTTAAATGGTGACCCAGATGTGTATTTGGTGGCGGGGAGGATTTTTTTAAGGAAAGGTGATTATGAGAAGGCATTTGAATATCTCTCTAAAGCTTTGGAATGTAATGATGTTGTAACGAAAATAAGAGTTATTCCTTACCTTGCAGAGATTGAGTTTTATCGTGGGAATTATGAAAACGTTAAGAAACTTTGGGAAGGAATTCCATTGTCTTTACATCCAAATGTTTACTTTATGAAACTTTTGTGGGAAGGTAGATTGAGGAATGACACATAATCCTGATATTTTAATGGTAGCTGAAGGAACGTATCCTTACATAAGGGGAGGAGTTTCCTCTTGGATACATCAGCTCATTACTTCTTTAACAGAGTTTACCTTTGGCGTTGTATTTTTGGGAAGTAGGAGGGAGGATTACGGAGAGATTCAGTACGATATTCCGGATAATGTTTTGTTTGTTAAGGAGTTTTTTCTTTTTGATAAAAAGGATAGACCAGAGCCTCAAAGTCTAAAAAAGAGAGAAAAACTTTTAGAGAAATTGAGGTTTTTGCACTGTTGGTTCAGAAGGAGTGGAGGAGATATACCTGAAAACCTACATAGAAAGGATTTTTACTTAAAAGAGGTTAAAGAGGAGGAGTTTCTGTATGGGAGAACTTCTTGGGAGTTTATATGTGAAAGCTATATGACTTTTGCTGAAGATTTGCCTTTTATTGATTATTTTTGGACGGTAAGGAATATTCATGACCCTTTATGGAGGGTAGCTTCAATAGTTGAAGAAGTAGATAGACCAAGATTGGTTCATAGTCCTTCTACGGGATATGCTGGTTTTTTAGCTTCTTTAATTAGAAACAGTTATAAATCACCTTTTATCCTTACTGAGCATGGTATTTATACGAGAGAAAGGAAGATAGATATTCTGAATTCAGATTGGATACAGGATAGGAGGTTCTTTTATCAGAAAGAGTATGGAGAGATTGACCATCTTAGGAGAATGTGGATTAATTTCTTCGTGGGTTTAGGGAAAATCTCTTACAGAACTGCTTCTGTAATCATTTCTCTCTTTGAAGATGCTCGTAGAGTTCAAATTTCTTTAGGTGCTCCTGAAGAAAAGACAATGGTTATTCCTAATGGAGTAAAAGTAGAGCTGTATGAGGAAGCAAGGAAAAGTAGAGATAGATTGCCCGTAGTTGCTTTAATTGGTAGGGTTGTGCCTATAAAAGATATTAAAACTTTTATTAAGGCGATGAGGATTGTTGTTAATAAAAACGCTAAAGTTGAGGGGTGGGTTGTTGGTCCTACAGATGAAGACCCGGAGTATTTTGAAGAGTGTAAAAAGTTGGTAGAAGTTTTGCGATTAGAGAATAACGTAAAGTTTTTAGGTTTTCGTCGTGTTTCAGAGGTTCTTAAAAAAGTAAAGATTACGACCCTTACATCTATAAGTGAAGGAATGCCTTTAGTAGTTTTGGAGTCTTTTGCAGCGGGTGTTCCGTGCGTTGCTACGGATGTTGGTTCTTGCAGGCAATTGATATATGGTGGTTTAAATGAGGCTGATGTGAGATTAGGGAGAGCAGGTAGGATTGCTCCAGTTGCGAATCCGAGTGAAATAGCCAAAGGATACCTTGAGCTTTTGGAGAATGAAAGGGAATGGCAGAGCTGTAGTAGAGTTGCATTTGAGAGAGTTAAGAGGTTTTACAGCTTTGAGATGTTTGTTGATAGCTACAGAAAGTTGTATGAGGAATTTTTAAATGGCAGGGATATCGTTTGAACTAAAAAGGTTATTAAAGAGTAATAGGCTGTCTTCAATCCTGCTTTCTTTTGCATATTCTGTCTCTCTAAGTGCAGGACCTTGGATAGTGTCTATTGTTGCGATATTAGTTGCAGGTATAGTTGCAGGGAAGGTTTCTGGAGACAACGATTTTGTTAGGAAATGTCAGATAGTTATTACTTATGTAACGGCTTTGAGCTTAATAGTTTCTTCTCCTTTGCAACTGCTGTTCAGCAGGTACGTAGCGGATAGGATTTTTAGCAAGGAAATAGATAGAGTTCTCCCTAATTTTATTGGAGCTCTTACACTTAGCATGATTGCCGGGCTTATTTTTGGACTACTTGTAGGGCTGTTATACGTGAGGGAGCTTTCTCCAGTTTTTGTTCTTTTGTTTGCGTTTCTTATGTCTCTCTTTTCTGGTTTTTGGATAGCTAATACTGTTTTGACGTCACTTAAAAGTTATAAGTTCGTTTTTGCCTCTTTCCTTTTTGGTTTTGGTGTTATGGTTCTTCTGGCAGGTTTGTTGCAGAAATATTTTGTGTTAGGCTTTTTAATTGCTTATTTTGTGGGTGCGGGGATTACTTTTTCTCTTATTGTCGGTTATATGTTTAAATCCTTTCCTTCCGATAGATTGATTGAGTTTGATTTTTTAAACCGAAAGAGAGTTTATTACTCTTTGGCTGTTGCAGGTGTTTTTTATAACTTAGGAATATGGATTGATAAGTTTCTTTTTTGGTTTTCAGGTTCTACGGGAGAAAACGTTCTGGGACCTTTTAGGGCGTCTATCGTTTATGATGTTCCGATGTTTTTAGCTTACCTTTCTATTGCGCCAGGTATGGGGTTTTTCTTTTTAAAACTGGAAGGGGAATTTGCAGAATACTATCAAAGATACTACGATGCTGTGAGGGAAGGGGAAACTTTAGAGAGAATCCTGGAGTTAGGTTATGAAATGCTTATGGCTATAAGGTCTTTAATCCAAGAGGTTTTTAGAATTCAGGCTATAGCTTTAGTTATTGTTTTTTTGGTGGAGTATGCTCTTTTTAAGTTGTTTAAGCTTTCTCTGCTGTACATTCCTCTATTTAATATTTTGTGTTTAGGGACTTCTCTGCAATTGCTCTTTATGGTGGTTCTTTCTCTGCTTTTTTATTTTGACTTGCGGAGAGAAGCTGTTGTATCAACTGTTGTTTTTTTCGTTACGAATGCTCTCTTTACCTATCTGAGCATTAAGGGAGGTCCTTACTTTTACGGTTACGGTTTTCTGTTTTCTCTGCTTTTTTCTTTTGTTTTTGCTACGCTTCTATTGAGGAGGGCTCTTTATGAGATTCATTATAGGACTTTTATGCTTAACACTTAGTTTTTTGTGGGGATTTCAAGTTTTTGCGCAAAGCGTTAAGCCATCTGTTGCTTTTATGTATTCTGAGCCTCCAGACCAAGTTTTGTATACATACGATTGGATAGTTGTTGACCCTGATGTTTTTACTCCAGAAAAGATAAAAGAGAGGTTTTACGTTAAAAGGAGGGGAAAGCTTATAGCTTACTTTAGCTTGGGCGAGGTAGAACCTTTTAGAAAGTTTTTTAAGCACGTTAGGAAAAGCTGGATTTTAGGTAAGAATAAAGCGTGGAAATCTTTTGTTGTTGATCTAAGAAATAAAGAATGTTTTGAGTTTATGTTGAAGAAAGCAAGTGCTTTGCTTAAGAGTTACGATGGGATTTTTTTGGATACGCTTGATTCTTATCAAATGGTTCTTCCTAAGAAGGAATGGAAAAGCTATGAAAGAAGAAAAGTTGAGTTTATCAAGGCTTTGAGGAGGAATTATCCCAAGAAGATTATTATGGTTAATAGGGGATTTGATGTCTATCCTCAGGTCAAAAGTTTGATTGATGCGGTAGTTGTTGAATCTCTTTATAAAGGATTAGATGCTAAGCTTAATTACGTTGATGTGGGAAATAGAGAAAGACAATGGTTGTTAGATAAGCTTAAAAAGATAAAAGAAGAAAAACCTGTAGTGGTGATTGACTATCTGCCGTCTAATAAAGAACAGGAGGCGAGGAGAGTTGCTAAGAGGTTAATAAAAGAGGGGTTTATACCTTGGGTTGCTGATAAAAATTTGACAGAGGTAGGAGAAGGAGTTTTCCATATTTTGAAGAGGAAAATTCTTTTGGTTTATGACTCATCTTTAGAGATTCCTGATGAGAGTGATGTTCATAGGTTAATTCAATTACCGCTTGAATGGTTGGGATATGAACCGGTGGTGGTGAGTGTGGGGGATTTTTCTGAAAAAAGTTTAACTTCCGATGTAAAAGGCGTTGTTGTATGGAATATACGAGGGAAAAAAAATAAAGATAAAGTAATAAAGTTACTTTTAAAAGCTAAGAAAAGAGGAATAAAGGTTTTTATTGTTGATTTAAGCGTTTTTTCGCCTGAGCAGTTAAAACACTTAAATTTTGAATTGGTTTCCAACAGAAAGCCCGAAGAAGTTCCTAAGATTGTTTATAAAGGAAGAACTTATGGTTTTGAGATTAAAGCCTATCCGTTTCCTACGGATAGTTTTGTAAATCCTAAAGGGAAATATACTCCTTTGCTTGTTTTAGAGAATTCTGTAGGTCAAAAGTTCATTCCTGTTGCGATAACTCCGTGGGGCGGCTACGGTTATTCAGGTTACTTGCTTAAAGATATGTTTAACGATAGTTTGTGGGTTTTTGACCCGTTTTGGCTGTTTTCGGAAGTTTTTGGACGATTGCCTTTTGCGCCTGACGTCACGACTGAGAGTGGGCGGAGAATAATGACTGTTCACTTAGATGGAGATGGGTTTGCAGATAAAAGTTTTGTGGAATATGGAAAATATGTAGGTGAAGTTTTAAGAGAAAAGATTTTTAAGGTTTATAAAGTTCCGCATACTGTTTCTGTAATAGTTGGAGAAGTTGACCCACGAGGGCTTTATCCTAAAAAGGCAAAGAAATTGATGGAAGTTGCTAAAAGTATTTTTTCGCTTCCTAACGTTGAGCCTGCGAGTCATACTTATTCTCATCCTTTTAACTGGATAGATGTTTACAGAATGAGTATGGGTTTGAAACCTACCGATAAGAGAAATCTTAAGTATGGTTATCATCTTCCTATCCCCGGTTATGTTCCAAGTGTAAAGAAAGAAATTGATTATTCTCTCGAGTTTATAGATAAATATCTTGCTCCTAATGGTAAAAAGGCGAAAGTGTTGTTGTGGTCTGGTGATTGTGCCCCACCGCCACCGGTTGTTGAAAGAACGTATAAGTTGGGTGTTTATAACGTTAACGGAGGGGATACAACTATAGATGATACTTTTCCTTACCTTTGTAAAGTTTCTCCTATGGGTATCAATAAGGGAAAATTTTTTCAAGTTTATGCTCCTGTTCAAAATGAGGAAGTTTATACGAAAGGTTGGAAAATCAAAGATGGGTACGTTAGAGTTATTTCAACGTTTAAACTTACGGATAAGCCGAGAAGATTAAAGCCTATAAGTATCTATTACCATTTTTACTCTGCTCAATTTCCTTTGTCTTTCAACGCTTTAAAGAAAGTTTACGATTGGGCTATGAGACAAGGAACTGTTCCTATGTTTCTCTCTGAATATGCCCAGCGGGTTTTGGAATTCAGGGGAGCAAGTATTGCTGAAAGTAATAGGGATGGAAATATGTACTTTTGTTCTTCGGGTAGTTTGAAGACAGTTAGATTGGAGGGGAAGGGCGGGATACCAAGTATTGATAAATCTCAAGGAGTTGTTGGTTATAGAAGGATAAACGGCAGGATTTACGTATTTTTAGATGATAGTAGATGTAGGAGAATCGTTTTTGTTAATAGAGATGATAACGATTTTGTTCTGGTGAGTTCAAACGGTATGGTAAAGGATTTTAGGAAAGATGTAGAAAGAGGATATTACCGTTTAGTTCTGCATTCAGAAGTTTTACCTTTGAAGGCAGATTTGCGGGTAGCTGATACCTGTTCTCTTAGAGTGGGTAATGGAGTTAATTTGAAAAGGAAAGGAGGAATGGTAGAGGTTGAAGCAAGAAAGAAAAAGGTTACAGTGGAAGCAGTTTGTAAACGTTGAAATATTCTCTAAATGGGAAGTGTTAGCTTTTGTTGGATTATTTTTGATTCTGGCTTTTGTAATGTTTCCGAAAGGTAGATTGAATGAAATTCTGCTTACTCAAGAAGACTATAACCTTGATCTTTCCAGATTATATTTAGAAAAACTTTTGGATATTAAGTTTGATTCTAAGTTGTTTTCTCTTTTGATAGAGAAGGATGTTAAGTTAGGAAGGTATGAAGAAGCTCATAGACTTATAGAAAAGTATTTGGAAAAAATTAGGGATAAAAAGCAGAAAAAATTCCTTTATCAGTTAGATTTTAAGATTCTTGTATCGGAGTATTTTGCCCAAAAGGATAATAAGGAAAGAGAGAAAATAAGGAAAGAGATACGTAAGTTTCTTGAGTCTTATGAGAGGACGTTTCCTTCTATTGAAACGTATAGATTTGTTTATGAGGAAGCTCTTGCCTTTGGCTTTAAGGACTTGGCTTATAAGAGTTGTGAAAAACTTGCGAAATTAACGGGAGATGAAAATTACTATAAGCAATTGATGGTTCTTGCTATATCTTCTGGAGATAAAAAGCTGATTGCTGATACGTTAAAGATTTTGATGAGGAAAGGAGAGATTGGGAAAGATTTTGATAAAGAGTTATTCAAAACAGCTTTATATCTGAAACAGAAGGGAACAGTTGAACAATTAGCCTATAACCTGCTTCATAGAGGTGAGTTCTCTTTCAAAGATTTTAGAACTTTGGTGAATTTTGAGCTTTCTTATAAAGATTACGATAGAGCTTTAGAATTTTGTAAGGTTTACTTGAAAAAGAATCCATCCTTTAATGTTCTTAAGACGTGTATAAACTTAGCTTTATGGAAAAGGGATTATGGTAGTGTCTCTCAGCTTATTGAAGAGAATTTAGATAAATATTCTAACAATGACAGCGTACTTAACTACTTTTTAGGTGTGGCAAGAGCTATTAACGATAGGAAGCTATCTTTGAGAATTGCTGATATGCTTTTGAAGAGGGTTTCTGGAGGAAATTAAATGAGAAGTAACTGGTGGGGAGTGGGGATTGTTTTGTTGATTTTCCTTTTGTTTCCGAAGGTGGTCTTTGCGGGGACTTACTCTATACAGTTAGCGACGTTTCCATCGTATAAGTATGCAGAAGGGTTTTTGAGAAAACTTCCACAGGAGATAAGGAGAGATGCGTTTATTTATAAAACTGATAAAGGATACTATACTGTAAGGTTTCTAACTGCTTCTACTGTCAGGGAATTGAGGAGAAAGATAGGTATTTTAAAGGCTTTAGGTATTAAGAGCTACTCTTTTGTTCCTACTGATGTATCTAAAATAAAGAAAAAAAGGAAAAATGTTATTCATGGTAACGGTGTGTTGGATGTTCTTTATACCGTTTATCTTGGGAATAGAAAGTTAGATAAGGCTTTAACTGTAGCTCTTTTGGGAATAAAGAAGTTTCCAAATTCTGATTTGTGGTGGGAGAGATTAAAAACAGTTGCTACCTGGAGTGGAAAGCCTGAAATTGCTCTAAAAGCACTTGAAAAATTAGTTTTTGGTTTTCATAAGTGGGAGTACTTGAGAGAACTTTATTCAATGTCTCTTGCGCTTAATAGACCTGATTTAGCAATGAAAACATTAAATTTGATGCTTAAAAGGGGGATAAACGTAGGTTTCAAAGAAGTTATAAACGTGTTTAACGTGGCTGGGCAGCCAGACAAGGCTGCTGAAATCTTGGTAAGAAAATATGGTAATAATCCTGAAGCTTTAAGAGTGGCAGCGAATATATATTGGTATAGAGGACAGACGGAGAAGGCGTTAGAGGTTTTTAAGATTTTAAGAAAAAAGTATGGATTAAATCCGAGAGATAGGTTGTTTCTTGCTCATATTTATTTTGCGAAGCGGCAGTTTGGGAAATCTTTGGATTCTCTAAAGGAAGAATGGCAAAAGGTGAAAGATGCTTCTTATTTGAGAACCTTGAGTAATCTTGCTTGGGCGCTTGGTGATTTTGATACTGCGGTAAAAGTTTCTGAGAGATTGATTTTGGAAGGGAAAGGAAGTGTTGATGATTATGAACGTGTTGTTCTGTATTTTTACTATAGAAAGCCAGAATTAGCAGCAAAGTATGCTTTGGATGGTTATAAAAGGTTTAAAAAGGATAGTTTTCTCATTTATTATCTGTTTTTTCTCTCTTCACACAAAAGGTGGAAAGATATTGTTTATTTTCTCAATAGATTTCCTGAAAATCAGAGGGAAAAGTTGTTAAGCAATGCGGATATTTTTTCTATCTATACTTACGCTCTTCTAAAAATTGGTGAAGTTGATAGGGCAGAAAAGCTTATACGCTCAGCCATAAAAAAATCCCCCCACCCATCCCCCGACCTGATATCCCAGCTCATATCCCTTCTCATTACAGCAGAGGACGTTAAAGGTTTAAAGTCTGTTTTAGAAAAATACCGAAGTTACGAAAAGCTGATACCTGAGGATTTCCTTTCTGCATACCTGTTCTTGCAGGACGGAAAAGACGCTTTACGGTGCATTAATTTTGTGAAAGATAGAAGCCTTTCGTTTCTGCTTACAAAAGCGGACGTTTTAGAGCTTTACGGCAGAGAAGGAGAAGCTAAAAAGTTAAGGTTTAAGATATTTAAAAAGGCAGAGAGAGAAGTTGAAAATGGAAAGAGAGGAAGGGATATCGTTGAAGCTTATCTACGCACGGCTATCTACTTTGAGCAACCGGAAAAGTTTGAAAGAGATTATGTTCGTTTGAAACGCTATCTGGATTCTGATTTTGCCAGAGAGATTTACCTGTCTTACCTGCTTTACCGCGGAAGGAACGAAGAAGTTGAGTATCTGCAGAAAAGGAAGAGTTTTAAGCTGAAACCCTGGATGAGACTTTCTCTTGCTCTTTACAAAGATGACAGGTATATGATGGAAAGGTTATTGTCAAAGTATTTAGAGATATTGCCAGTAAGAGACAGAGTTGCAGCCCTTGAGGAGATAGAAAAGTTCGGAAAAGCGTTTGTAGTTGCTTACAAGGGTCTTGAAGAGAACAGGGAAGATAACAGGCTTTACTGTCAATTCAGAGACCTGATTGTCAACTACGCTTCTGTTTTTTCTGCTGACCTGACGTTTAACAGGAGCGGTAGATTTAGCTACCTTTCTCCGCACTTTAAACTGCGCTGGCATTTTGAAGATGATACCTATTTCACCTTTGAAAGTAACAACCTGCTTTCTCTTAACGGCGGAAACGTTCTGTCAGAAAGAAAAGGAACTGCTGACGTTGCCGTGGGGTTAAAGAGATATTTTCACAAGTCTTCGCTTTCTGGCGGTGTAACTATCTTTAGAGCAGGGGGTAGAGAGAGGAGGGGATTTTATCTGAAAGGTAGCAGGAGTTTTTACAGGGGAAGTCAGTTAACAGTTAAACTTTATGTGAACGCTTTGAGCGATGTTTCAGAGATTGCTTCTTTTTCAACTCTTAAGTCCGGCGGCGGTTTTGAGTATTCCTTTCCTATTACCAACAAATACGGATTTTTCAGTTCTTTTTACCTTGATAGGTATTACTCTGTTGACGGCGTTTACGTGGGAAGAGGTAGAGAGCTTTATTCAGAGCTTTCCTATAAAGCTCGTTCGGGATACCCGGATTACCTTTTCAGGCTTTTCTTCTCTGTTAACGAATACGCTGAATCTGACCATACTAACTCTTATGCAGATAAGATATCTGAATACAAACCAGCCGACGTTCTGCCTGACAGCTTCTATCAGTTAGGTGTGGGGCTTAACTTTGGCTTTGAGAATAGAAACAGCTTTGTCAGAGTCTGGAGACCTTACTTTGATTCCTCTCTAAGCTACAGCTCAAAATATGGAATGAACGCTTCTGTTCTTTTGGGGATAGGAGGAAAATTGTTCGGAGACGACAACTTACATATAGAGGGAACCGTTTTTAACGGTTTTAAAGGAACGAACTCTTCTGGCTGGACAATTACTTCAGGTTATCGTTTGTGGTTCTGAAGCTCGTATTGGAACAGTTTTCTTAATCCTTCTTTCAAAGAATAGGAAGGCTGGAACCCCAACTCTTTAATTCTTCTTATATCTGCGCAGGAACGTTTTACATCACCTCTGCGGGGAGGGGCAAACTTTACCGGTGGAACGTCACCGGCAATTTCTTCTATCACTTTGAGTAGCTGCAGGAGAGAGGTTTCTCTGCCCGTTCCCACGTTGAAAACCTTTCCGTTAGATTCAGGTGATTTGCCAACAAGGATAAGAGCTTTAACAACGTCTTTTACGTAGATAAAGTCCCTCGTTTGTTTGCCATCGCCGTATATGACTATTTTCGTTTCTTCACCTGAAAGGTGCTTTATAGTTCTATCTATGAATATTGAAATAACACCGGAATAGGGGGATGAAGGGTCCTGCCTTTCGCCGTAAACGTTGAAAAAACGCAGAGCTGTGCCGTTTAAGTTGTAAAGGTGGAAGCTGTTAACCACGTATCTTTCGGAAGCGTATTTGTCAACGCCGTAAGGGGTTAGCGGTTTGACGGGCATATCCTCTCTTTTGGGCAGTTCTGGAAGGTCGCCGTAAACGGCTGCAGAGGAGGCAAATATAAACTTGCTTACTTTGTTTTTTCTGCTCTCTTCTAAAAGGAACAGAGTTGAATCAAAGTTTGTTCTGTGGGTTTCTTCCGGTTCCTCTACCGACCTTTGAACGGAAGCAACAGCTGCCAGATGATATACGGTTTTTACAGGGTAGCTATCAAAGATATTCTTGACTGTGCTTTTATCCGATATGTCTTCTTTCAGGAAAATAAGGTTTTCGTGTTCTGGCAGGTTCTCTAATTTTCCGCTTGAAAGGTTATCCACTACAACGACTTTTTCCTTTTTTACTATCTCTTCAACGAGGTGTGAACCTATGAAGCCTGCTCCGCCCGTTACCAAAATCAACGTCCACCTCTTTTCACCGTTTTAGCGATTTCTTTCAACTTTGACAGTATCATGAGCGCTTCAAGGGGTGTTGTGGTGGAAATTTCAATGGATTCTAACTCTTCTAAAAGCCTTTCTACCATTTCGTTTTCAAACTCTGTAGTTTCGCTGTAGGTGGGGATATTTTGAAACAGGGGGAGGTAGTCGGTTTTCTCTTCAAGGCTGCTGAGGATTTCTTTGGCTCTCTTTATTACTTCCTTTGGAAGTCCTGCTAACTCTGCAACGTGGACGCCGTAGGACTTTTCCGACGCTCCGGGCAAAACTTTATGGGTGAATACTATTCTGCCGTTTATTTCTTCTACGGAAACGTGAAAGTTTTTGATGCCTTTCACCGTTCCTTCAAGTTCTGTAAGTTCATGGTAGTGGGTTGCAAAGAGAGTTTTTGCAGAAAGTTTTTCTGAGATGTATTCCACCACAGCTCTTGCGATGCTCATGCCGTCGTAGGTGCTCGTTCCCCTTCCGATTTCATCAAGTATTATGAGGCTGTTTTCTGTGGCGTTTTTCAGGATGTTGGCAGTTTCTACCATTTCCATCATAAAGGTTGAAAGCCCCTTGCTTAGGTTGTCTGCAGCGCCAATACGGGAAAATATCCTGTCAACGATGCCTATTTTTGCCTTTTGGGCTGGCACAAAAGAGCCTATTTGTGCCATTAGTGTTATGAGGGCTGTCTGACGCAGGAATACCGATTTTCCGCCCATGTTCGGTCCTGTAACGATGAGGATGTAACTTTCGGGGGTGAGGGCGGTGGTATTTGGAATGAAATCTTCTTCCAAGAACTTTTCAAGAACCGGGTGTTTACCTTCTTCTATGTAGATTGAGAAGCTTTCTTTTACTTCAGGTTTTGTGTAGTCTCTTTCAACTGCAACGGCGGCTAAGGATTGAAGGACATCTATGAGGGCGACTTTCTCTGCCGTTTTCATTATTCTGTGGGCGTTGTCTGTTATGAATTGGCGTAGGTTGGAGAAGAGTTCATACTCTATCTTTTCTATTCTTTCCTGGGCGGAGAGGATTTTCTCTTCAAACTCTTTTAGTTCTGGCGTTATAAACCTTTCTGCATTGACCAGTGTTTGTTTTCTTATGTAATCTTCAGGAATCAGGTGAAGGTTTGGTCTGGAAACTTCTATGTAGTATCCGAAAACGTTGTTGTAGCCTACTTTTAGGCTTGATATGCCTGTTCTCTGTCTTTCTCTTTCTTCTATCTCTCTTATGATTGATTCTGCCTGACTTTTCAGTTTTCTCAATTCATCTAACTCTTCGTTGACGCCTTCTTTAATCAGTCCGCCTTCTTTGGGAGAGGTGGGGGGATTTTCTACTAAAACCCTTTCTATTTCGCAGTAGATATCGTAGAGGTCGTCAAAGTCGTTCTTTATTTCTGAAAATAGCGTTGATGATAGTTGGGACATTTCCTGAAAGAGCTGTGGAAGTATACTTAAAGAGTTTCTTAAGGCGGCAATTTCTCTTGGGTTGGCTATGCCAGACGTAATCTTGGATAGTAATCTTTCCAGGTCGTATATTCGGGATAGCGTTGAAGAAAGTTTTTCTAAAGTTTCGTAGTTTTTAGTTAATTCCTCTACAGCATTCAGGCGTTTTTGTATTTCTTTTATGTCCCTTAAAGGATGTAATATCCAGAACTTTAAGAGTCTTCTGCCCATTCCTGTTTTTGTTCTGTTTAAAACGCCGAATAGAGATGCTTTGTCGTTGTCGCCGAAAGCAGGTTCTATAAGCTCAAGGTTTTTCTGCGTTTGAGGGTCAATATAAACGTATCTGTTGCCTGTGTATTTACGGGGAGTTTTAAGTTTGGGTATAAACTCTTTCTGGGTTTCTTTAACGAACTCTGAGAGAGCAGAAATAGCTTTTACTTCACCTTTGTTTTCTGCATCTATTACTGTTTCCTTTTCTGAAAAAAGGCAAGGTTCTCTTTCAACGATAGAGGCATGAGGAAGAGCTTCTTTTATTAGCGAATGAATTGAAGAAGTGTTGGGAATGATGATTTCTCGTGGCTTAAACTTTGATAGTATTGACAGAAGTTCCTTTTTATTAACTGTTGTAAAAAGGTAATCACCTGTTCCCAATTCGCACCACGCCACGCAGTAGTTGCCTTTGAACGGATATATTGCCATTAAGAATCTGTCTTCCGTTTCATCTTCAAAGTAAGTGCCGGGCGTGATAACTCTGACTACGTCTCTGTCAACGACCTTTTTACCAGGCTTTGGTTCTTCTAACTGCTCGCATATGGCAACTTTGTAGCCCTTTTTCACCAGTTTGGTTATGTAGTTTTCCACAGCGTGATAGGGAACGCCGCACATGGGGACTTTGGCACTATTCTTTCCAAAAGGTCTTGAAGTCAGGGCAATTTCCAGTTCCTTTGCTGCTACTTTTGCGTCTTCAAAGAACATTTCGTAGAAGTCACCCATTCTGAACATTAAGATTGCATCTTTGAACTTCTCTTTCAGGTCAAGATACTGTTTAAGAGCCGGTGTCAACTTCTTCTGATTCTTCATTTCCTACAGCACCTTCTATGGCGTATTCTTCGTTAAACCATTTGTTCAAGTCTGCTAACTTACACTTTTCAGAACAGAAAGGGCGAAACGGATTACCTTTCCATTCCGTTTCTCTACCGCAGTTGGGGCATTTTATTTTCTTCTCTTTCAACCTGCACTCCTGTTAAAGGAATTCTACCAGTTATAATTTAGGCGATTAATTGAGAGGTAGGTTTTGGAAAAGTTAATAGAAACGATTAATGTAACTAAAGAATTTCCGGTTAAAAAAGACTGGTTTGGCAGAACGATAGAAAAGTTGGTGGCTTTAAGGGACGTTAGCGTTTACGTGAAGGAAGGGGAAACGCTTGGCGTTATAGGTGAAAGCGGTTGCGGAAAATCCACCCTCGCCAAAACCATCCTTGACCTTGAAAAACCCACAAAGGGCGAAATCAGGTATCTGGGTAAAAACATTCGTTTTCTGAAAGGCAAAGAGTATAGAAACTACAGGCTTAACGTTCAGGCAGTCTTCCAGAACCCTCAGGGTTCTTTAAACCCAAGAATGAAAGGCTGGGAAATCGTTACGGAAGGTTTAAAGATAAACTACGCTTATATAAAGAAGGAATTGAAGGAAAAAGCCAGAGAACTTATAGAATTAGTTAACCTTCCTTTAAACGCTCTTGAGAGTTACCCTCACCAGCTTTCCGGCGGTCAAAAGCAGCGCCTTGCCATCGCCCGGGCAGTTGCTTTAAAGCCAAAACTCATAGTTGCAGATGAACCCACTTCAGCACTTGACGTTTCCGTTCAGGCGCAGATTGTCAACCTTTTTCTTGACCTTCAGGAAAAGTTTGGAATGAGCTATTTCTTTATCTCTCACTCTCTGCCTACCGTGGAAGCCGTAAGCGACAGAGTTATCGTGATGTATAAAGGTTATGTCGTTGAAGAGGGTAGAACCGAAGACGTTATCTCATCTCCCCTGCATCCGTATACCAAGCTTTTAGTTGAATCCACCCCTGTTCCGCAAATAGGTTTGAAGAAAAAGAGGGTAATATCTACTGACGATGAAAAAGTTCCAGAAAGTGGATGTCCTTTCTACTTTAGATGCTCTTACCGAAAGAAAGAGTGCCTTTCATTTGACATGAAACCGATAGTGGTGGAAAACGGCAGGAAAGTTGCGTGTCTTCTATTTTCCTAAAACGGTGTAGGCTACTGTAAATACAAAAACCCTTTCTGCTCCTGCTTCTTTCAGAGTTTTTGCCGCTTCGTTTGCCGTTGCGCCGGTTGTGAAGACATCGTCAAAGAGTAGAACTCTCTTTCCTTTTACGTTTCTGTTAACCCTGAAGCATCCTTTTACGTTTTCCCGCCTTTTAGAGAATTCAAGAGTAGCCTGTCTTTCAGTTTCAAACGTTTTTTCTAATAAGCTTTCAAATTTAATACCGGTTGCTTTCAAAATTTCTTCGCACTGGTCGTAGCCTCTTTCTCTTTTCCTTTCTTCAGATACGGGCACGAACGTGATTACATCAACCCGATTTTTCAGGGCAAAACTGTTCAGCTGCCTGCTGATTTCCTTTCCTATGAACCCTGCAACCGGCAGGTTTTTTTCAAACTTCAGCTCATAAATGGCGTATTCTATAAGCCCTTCGTAGATGCCGAAAAAATCCACCCCCTCAAAGTAAAACCTCCTGCCGCTTTCAAGACACCTTTTGCACAGGTTTCCGCTCCCCGGCAGCTTTTCAACCGGATGTCCGCAAATCAGGCACTTTACGCCTTTGTAGGCTTTAAAGTGTTCGTTCCAGCAATCTCTGCAGGCAACGGCGTAGTTATCCTTTCCGATTAAAACTTTTCCGCAAACGGCGCAGTAGGAAGGGAATAGAACGTCGGCTAAAAGGTTAAAAATCCCCCACCCCATCCAAAAATTCCTTTAGCCTCTCGCTTCCCGTCATCTCAAACGAGAAAGCCTTTAAAATCTCTTCTACGTGTTCCGGCGATGCGTCTAAAAGCTCTTTTGCAACCTTTATGGCGCTGCTTCCAGCGCCTTTTTCTTTCATAAACTCTTCCAAGAACGTGGCGTAGCTTTTTCCTTTCCCGCCCGTTAGCTCTTTTTCTTCTCCTTCCAGCCGTTTTTTCAGTATCCTCAAAGTTAATGAAACCTTTTCCAGAGATTTAAGAGTTTCCGAGAAAGTTTCAATTTCAAGTCCTCTGAATTTGTAATCAACTACAACAATCGGTGGAATCTCGCTTTCTTCGGCTCTGCTTAAAGCTTTTTCTAACTCTTCTTTGACGTTTTCCTCGTTACAGTTAACAACTATGAAAGGTCTTAAACCTTCCAATTCAATTCTCTCAAGCTTTTTCTCTTTTGTATCAAAGACGTTGAAACCCCTGAAATTCCTCTCAGCTTCTCTCCTGCTTCTGAACTCCGTAGCGCCTGCGTAGGATAGTATTCCCCCTTTGACGTTTTCCTTTAAGAAGGCGTGAACGTGCCCGCCTGCGTAGTAATCAAACCCTTCCGGCAGGTCAACAAAGTCCATCTCGTAGCTTTCTTCGTAAGGTAGATACTGCTTTATTCCCTGATGGAACATCAGAATTGACGTTTTGCTCTTTGCTGCTAATTCGGAAAGTGAGGGGAAGATATCCTCTTTAAAAGCGTCTAACAGCCTTTTAGGAAGGTATTGAAATCCAGCGATTACAAAATCGCCGTCCGAAAAAACCTGTTCTTTTACAGGAATTCCCGGTTTAATATTGAGAAACTTCAGCAGTCCTAACTCTTCTAAAACTCTGTGAGGCGGAACGACGCCACCCCTTAAAGCCCTGTCGTGATTTCCCGTTATGGCTAAAAATTCCACACCTGCACTTTTAACTTTTTGAAGAATCTTTATAACGGCGGAAAATGTTGCCATGTCCGGCTGGTAACTTTCAAAAAGGTCTCCGGTATGGATAATCAGGTCAACCTTTCTATTGAGGCTTTCATCTATTGCCCTTTCAAACGCCAGTAAAAAGTCTCTCTTTCTCTCTATAAGTCTATACTGGGCGTATCCTGTGTGGCTGTCTGAGATGTGGGCTATCTTCAACCTCTTAACTCCTCTAAAACCTCTTTAAGCTTGTTGATGAAGAAGATGTTTTCCTTCATCGTTCCGATTGTAACTCTTATGTGGTCTGGGAAGCCGTATCCGTCCATAGCTCTGACTATAACGCCTTTTTTAAGCAGGCGGTTGAATACTTCTCTGCTGGGAAATCCTACCTTTACCAGTATGAAGTTTGCGTAGGTTGGAACGTATTCAAGCCCTAACTTTTCAAACTGCTCGTATAGATACTTCTTGCCTTCTTCGTTTACCACCTGAGAATGTTTGATAAACATCTTATCTTCTAACGCTGCAACGCCGCCTACCTGTGCAGGTCTTGTTACGTTAAAGGGCTGTCTGATTCTGTTCATGTCTTCTATTATTTCCTTTTTAGCAACGGCGTATCCTAACCTTAAACCTGCAAGTCCGTAAATTTTTGAAAACGTTCTCGTTACCACTATGTTCTTTTCGTGAATGTATTCAACGCCGTTTTCTATATCAAAACCTGCTCCTACGGCGTATTCGTAATAAGCTTCATCTAAAACGAGCAGAACGTCGTTGGGGAACTCTTTTAAAAACTCTTCAAACTCTTTTCTTGTAAATGCCGTTCCTGTCGGGTTGTTTGGGTTTGCTAAAAACACCACTGCTGTGTTTTCGTCTATTGCATCAAGGTGCGCTTTCAGGTCCATATAGTAGTTATCTTTAGCTTTTACAACTTTATGCTCTGCGCCTGCAAGCTGAACGACTATGGGGTAAACGGCGAAGGATTTTTCGCTGTAAACGGCGTTTTTGCCAGGTCTTAAGTATGCTCTTGAGATGATATCCAGCGCTTCGTTAGAACCCAAACCTACAAAGATATTTTCAATTTCAACGTTTAAATGTTCTGCGAGGGCTTTTTTGAGGTAGTAGGAATTTCCGTCTGGATAGCGATTGAGGTTTTTCAGGTCTTCAATGATTGCTCTGACGGCTGCGGGGGAGGGGCCGAGGGGATTTTCGTTTGAAGCCAACTTGACTATTTCTTTTAGTTCTAACTCTCTTTTCAGTTCATCTTCCGGTTTTCCAGGTTCGTAAACGTGAACTTTTTTTATGTGTTCTGGTAGAGAAAACATTCTATTTTCCTCCATACTAGATTTATGACAAACTCCTTGTTGCTTCTGTCAAACATACTCTACCTCTTTTTTTATTCTTTCCCTTACGGATTTAATTCTTATGCTTTTGATTCCTTCTGGTGTTAAAATATCCATTTCTCTGTGGAAAAGGTTTTCCAAAAACTCAATCAATCCCCCGAAATTTTTGAATGTGGCTTTCCCTTTTCCAAACTCAACAACAAAATCAATATCGCTCTTCTCGTTAGCTTTATCTCTTGCCACAGAGCCGAACAAGCCGATTCTTTTTACGCCGAACTTCTCTATATCTTTCCTGTGTTTTTGCAGGATTTTTATTACCTCTTCCTTTTTCATACTGCAGTTCCTTTATTGTTTTAAACGTGAAGCGTGATGTTAGAATAATTATAACTATCTACGGAGTTAAGTCATGAAACCGGAATTTGAACTTAAAGAGCTTTTAACAAAGGCTGGATTGAAACTTTCTACGGCTGAAAGTTGCACCGGTGGTTTAGTGGCAGCCAGAATCGTTAACGTTCCTGGAAGTTCAGAATACTTTATGGGTGGTGTAGTTGCATACGATAACCACATAAAGATGAAGGTTTTAAACGTTAAGGCAGAAACGTTACTCAAATACGGTGCAGTTAGTGAAGAAACAGCGAGAGAAATGGTTTTAGGCGTTAAGGAACTTATGAATACCGATTGTGCTATTTCCACTACCGGAATAGCAGGACCTTCCGGTGGAACGGAAGAAAAGCCTGTCGGTTTAACCTACATTGGTGTAGCAGTAAAGGATAGAGTAGAAGTGTTTAAGTTTATCTTTAAAGATGATGACCCGGATGAAGTTAAGCGCCGTAACCACAGAAGGAGGAAAGCTGCCAAAAAAGCGTTAAAGCTGTTGATAGAAATTCTTAAAGAAGAGGTTAAATAGTGAAAGAAGCTCCGCCTGAACTTAGAAAATTCGCAGGATTGTTGGGAATATTTTTCGTTCTTATGTTTGCTTTTGGTGTATTCAAGCCATTTGAAACAATAGAATCTGGACAGGTAGGCGTAAAGATTACTTTAGGTAAGTACGACCCTCATGAATTACCTCCTGGACTTCACTTTAAGATGCCTCTCATTCAAGATATAAGAAAGGTTGACGTAAAAATCCACACCATCAACTACAAAGGCACAAGAGATTTAACCGACAAAGAAGGCATAATAAACAAGCCTGCCATAACCGTTTTAGATGAGAGAGGGTTGCCTATAGAAGTAGAACTCACTACGCAGTATAGGTTGATGCCCGACCAGGCAGCAGAAACCCTTGAAAGGTGGGGCTGGAACTGGGAAGAAAAATTGGTTAATCCTATAGTTAGAGAAGTAGTTAGAGACGTAATAGGTAACTACCCAGCAGAGACCATTCCGACTAAAAGAACGGAAATAGCCACTAAGATAGAGCAGGGAATAAGAAGTGAAATTGCGAAGCAATCTCAAAAGGCTGTTCAGGTGGTAGGTGTTCAGCTTAGAAATATTCTTCTCCCTCCAGAGATTCAGAAAAAGATAAAAGAAGTTCAGCTTGCAAAACAGGAAGCTGAAAGAATGAAGTACGTTGAAGAGCAGGCAAAACGCGAACAAGAAGTTAAGAAAATACAGGCGGAAACGGAAAAGATACAGAAAGTTATAAAAGCACAGGCAGAAGCTGAACAGAGGGTAATTCAGGCAAAAGCGGAAGCAGAAGCAAGGCTGAAGAAAGCAGAAGCGGAAGCCAAGGCTAACGAAATGCTGTCAAAGTCTATCAATAAAGCTGTTCTCAAGTGGAAGGAACTTAACGTTCAAGAGAAGATAGCAGAAAGCCTTTCAAAGAACCCCAACATTAAACTCTTCCTTAACGTTCCCCAAAGCAGCAATTTCCATATGTGGTTGAACGATAAATGGCAGAAGTAGTTTTTATTTTAGGCAGTAATTTAGGAAACAGGCTAACTAACCTTGAAAGAGCTGTTTACTTTTTAGAGAAAGAAGCGGGAAAAATACTGAAAAGAACGGACATTTACGAAACTACGCCGTTTGGAGTGGAAAAACAGCCTCCATTTCTCAATACAGGCATTTTAATGGAAACTTTTCATCCTCCTCAGGAACTCCTTTACCTTGCTAAGTGGATAGAGAAACAGGTAGGCAGGTATCCTACTTATCGGTGGGGTCCCAGAGTAATAGATGTGGACATAATAACTTACGATGAAGTGAAAATTAGCACGCCCCGCCTGAAAATCCCCCACCCGGGCCTCAAAGACAGGGATTTTTTCAGGAAGATATATTTTGAGCTAACTGGTTCTTTTCCTTCGTTCTGAGCATTCCGCAGGCAGCCGAAATGTCCTGTCCTCTTGAATCCCTTATAAACGCTGCAACGTTGTTGTCCCACAGGATTTTTTGAAATTTCTCTATCTGGCTGCGCGGTGAAGGTTCAAACTCAGCGCCCGGATATGGATTAAAGGGTATCAGATTGACTTTTACAGGGATGCCTTTTACTAACTTAACAAGTCTTTTAGCGTCTTCTTCTGAATCGTTAACGCCCTTTAGCATCACGTATTCAATCATTATTCTTCTTACGTTGTCTGCCGGATACTTTCTTAATGCTTTGAAAAGTTCTTTTATGGGATACCTTTTGTTTATCGGCACTAACTTATCCCTTACTTCGTCTGTTGTTGCGTGGAGAGAAATGGCGAGCTTAACTTTGTTCATCTCTTTAGCCATTCTCTCTATTCCGGGAATTATTCCTACTGTGGAAATCGTTACCTTTCTTGTTGAAAGGTCAAGCATGTTTTTGTCCGTCATGATTTCTACGGCTTTCCTGACGTTATCAAAGTTTAAAAGCGGCTCTCCCATTCCCATAAATACTACGTTGGAAATGCGGTTTTCCTCACCCACATCTCTTTGAACCTGTATATATTGGTCAACGATTTCTGCTGTTGTTAAGTTCCTTGCAAATCCGTCCTTTGCGGTAAGGCAGAACTTGCAACCTATCGGGCATCCAACCTGAGTAGAAACGCAGAGCGTGTTCCAGTCTCTTTCCGGTATGAAAACTGACTCTATTCTGTTGCCGTCTTCAAGTTCAAAAAGGTATTTTTTCGTTCCATCGGATGATTCTTCCACTTTTACCAGTTTCAGGGCATCTATCTTTGCTTTCTCAGAAAGGAGCTTTCTTGTCTGCTTTGAAATGTTTGTCATTTCGTCAAAAGATTTGACTCTCTTTTTGTAGAGCCACTGAGCAATCTGCTTTGCTCTGTATTTTTCAAGTCCTATGGAAGTTACAAAGTCTTGTAATTCCTTAAACGTTAAATCTTTCAGACAGGTCATTGCTGCTTCCTCTTTTTAAAGGTTTTGTAGATGCCGTAGGCGGTAGAAGTGATAAAGACAACTGCTATTAAAAGGGAAAGCAAGAAGCTTATTGTGCTCATCCTTTACCCCTCTAACTTTTCAGCTTCTTCAATGAGCATTACAGGTATGTCGTCAACGATGGGAAAAGCCAACTTGCACTTGTGACACACCAATTTTTGCTCTTTTTCCCTGTATTCTAAGTCTCCTTTACACTGCGGGCAGGCTAAAACTTCTAAAAGTTCTTTTGGAAGCATGACAATTCCTCCAGATTTCAGTTGACAGCTTAAAACATAGGTTATATTTTTCTTCTACGCAACGCGGAGGGGTGGCCGAGTCTGGCTGAAGGCGGGTGACTTGAAATCACCTGAGGGCCTAACCAGCCCTCCGGGGGTTCAAATCCCTCCCCCTCCGCCACAAGTGGGCCGGTAGCTCAGTTGGTAGAGCAACGGACTTTTAATCCGTAGGTCGGAGGTTCGAATCCTCCCCGGCTCACCATTCTTGGAGAGGTGGCCGAGCTGGCTGAAGGCGCCCGCCTGCTAAGCGGGTGTACGGGTTTAAAGCCCGTACCGCGGGTTCGAATCCCGCCCTCTCCGCCACTCAATTTTCTTCTATACTCTTTATCTCTTCTTCAAAGTAATCTGGTAGCTCACTGTAAGGATTTGGCAACGTTCCGTTTGTTATAAACAGGTAGGCGCATTTCGTTTTAAACTCGTTGAATACCTCTTTCCATAAATTATCGCTTACGCCGTAGATTACGCAGGCATTCTTGCTGTAAAACGGTGGGGGAACGTAATTTCCTGTATTTTCTGCGGAATCTTCATAGGTTATAACGGCATCTGATATTTCAAAGTAACTTTCTGGAACGTTCGTTCCGGGATTCAGGACTATATAATAGTTTCCTTTAGCTTTTACGTAGTTTTCTAATTCTTCGTAGTAAGGAAGGTCTTCTTCTGAATCGCTTACTTCGTCAAAGAAGAAGCCTTTTATTTCCGGGTAGAGTTCCAGCCATGCATTTACGTCTGCTTCTACTGAAGTTATGTCTCTTTGGGCGTAGTTTGTGTAAATGTAGGCGAGGGGGATTTTCTCTGTTTTAGTGAGTTCATTTATAAAGTTGCTGTAAAGAGGGTCGGTTTGTGTTCCAGGTCCATCGTCAGGATTGACCACTACGAAGATTGTTTTGTTTCCGGAAGGGGCAGATTCAATAGATTGCCACAGAGTAGAATTGTAGTTATAAGCAAAAAGGATACTTCCTTTAAGGGTTGAAGTGGTTTGATTAGAAGGAGAACCTCCGCAGCTAAAGAAGATTAGCATAAGAGAAAGGAAAAAGAAGTTTTTCATAATTTCTCCTGATGACATTTTGCTTTTTCTTTTAAATTTTACCGTTTGTGGCTGATATAATTTGTATTTAAATCCGCATCAGGAGTTCGTTATGAAAAGAGTTGATTTAAGGAAAGATGACTGGCAGAAAGACCCTGAACTTTCAAGAATAAAAAACAGAGGTCAGGGTTTAGAAAGTAAATACGCGTCTTCTGTTTTAGAAATAATAGAAAACGTTAAAAAGTATGGTGATACTGCTGTTTTCGGATACGCTAAAAAATTTGACAGAGTTGACTTAACTCCTGAAAACGTAAAAGTTTCTGAAGAGGAGATAGAAGAAGCTTTTCAAAAAGTTGAGCCTAAAGTAATAGATGCCATAAAGTTTGCTGTTGATAGAGTAAGGAAGTTTCACGAAAAGCAACTTGAAAATTCCTATTTCGTTACAGAACCGGGAATTGTTTTAGGACAGAAAGTAACGCCGCTTGAAAGTGCAGGTATATACGTTCCAGGTGGAAAAGCTTCCTATCCGTCTTCTGTTATTATGAACGCTGTTCCTGCTAAGGTTGCCGGCGTTGAAAAGGTTGTTATGATAACGCCAGCTATTGGAACGCTTGAAGTTAATCCCTATTCCTTAGTTGCCGCTAAACTTTCTGGCGTTGATGAGATTTACAGGGTTGGCGGCGCTCACGGGATTGCCGCAATAGCCTATGGAACAGAATCTATACCTAAGGTTGACAAGATAGTAGGTCCTGGAAACATCTACGTTGCTCTTGCAAAGAAGTTTCTCTTTGGAACTGTTGACATAGATATGGTGGCAGGACCGAGTGAGATTTTAGTTATAGCCGATGAAACGGCAAATCCAGAATGGGTTGCTACAGACCTTCTATCTCAAGCAGAACATGACGAGCTTGCTGGTGCTTTTTTAGTAACTCATGATGAAAAACTTGCCGAAGAAGTTGTAGATGCTCTTTATAAAAAGCTTGAAACTCTTAAAAGGAAAGAAATTGCAGAAAAGTCAATAGAAAACTTTGGAACGGTGTTTTTAACTAAGGACGTTTACCATTCCTGTCAGGTAGCCAACGAAGTAGCACCAGAGCATCTTGAGGTTGCTACAAAAGAACCGTTTGCTCTACTGGATTTAATAAAGCACGCAGGTGCAATCTTTTTAGGACACCATACTTGCGAATCTTTGGGTGATTACGTTTTAGGTCCAAACCACGTTCTTCCTACAGGTGGAAGCGCGAGATTTTTCTCGCCTTTAGGTGTTTACGATTTTGTAAAGCGTTCTTCCATTCTTTACGTTAGTAAAGAAGGCTTTAAAAGAGTATCTGAACATGCAAGGAATTTGGCTGAATGTGAAGGGCTTGAGGCTCACAGGCTTGCAGTTGAAGTAAGGGAAGCGATAAAGATACCTATAAAGTTAGAGGAAAAAGTTTGAGGGAAATAACTTTAGCAGGTACTTTAGGTATTGTTAGGGCAGAAGAGTTTACAAAAGAGCCGAAAAAAAGCTAAGGGGTGATAATGAAACACCTGATTTCTATAGAGGATGTTTCAAAAGAGCAGTTTCAGGAGGTATATAAGCTTTCTCAACAGGTAAAGAAAGCTTTAAAAGAAGATAGAAAGAAATTTTCCGTTCTTAGAGGTAAGTGCGTTGTAAACCTTTTCTTTGAACCGTCCACAAGAACCCGTTCCTCTTTTGAAAAGGCTGGCAAGTTTCTTTCTGCCGACGTGATAAATATTTCGGCTTCCGTTAGCAGCGTTAAGAAGGGTGAAAGCCTTATAGATACTTTAAAAAATCTTGATATGATGCATCCAGACGTTATCGTTTTAAGGCATCCGTGTGAAGGTGCACCTTATACCGTTAAAAACCATATAAACGCCTCTGTTGTAAATGCAGGTGATGGAAGGAGGGAACACCCCACACAGGCACTTCTTGATGCGATAACCCTCTTAGAAAGGTTTGGAACGCTTGAAGGTAAGAAGATAACGATAATGGGAGATATAGTTAACAGCAGAGTTGCTCGTTCAGACGCTTTACTTTTCAGGAAGTTAGGGGCGGAAGTTTTTATTTATGGTCCTTCACCTATGATGCCAAGATTTCCTCAAGCTTTAGGTGTTAAAAAGTTAAACTCTTTTGAGGAGGTAGCAGAGCTTTCTGACGTGATTATTCTTTTAAGAATTCAACTTGAAAGGCAAAATGCGAAAAAAGTATTTCCTTCTCTAAGGGAATACGCAGAGCTGTTTGGCGTGAATAGAAAGCGTCTTGGAATGTTAAAGCCTGAAACGGTGATACTGCATCCTGGTCCTTTCAACAGGGGCGTTGAGTTAAACAATGACGTTGTAACGTCGGAGCGTTCTTTAATTTTCAACCAGGTAGAAACCGGGTTGGCAGTGAGAATGGTAGTCCTTTCTCTACTCTGTGGAAGGCTTGAGAAGTTGAAGGAAGAGATACATTAGAGGAGCGGCAGTTTGGGGATGGGGAGAAATGAAAGGAGGTTTGTAAATGCGTAAGTTTCTGCTTTTACCTGCTGCCGCGCTGTTTATCTACGGTTGTTTTAAAGGTGGAGTGCTTAATAAAAACCTTGTTTTTAAAACACCTAAAGGTGATGTGGTATTTAGCCACGTTTATCACGTAAAGGTAAAGCACCAACACTGTTTTTACTGCCATCCGAAGCTGTTTAAGAAAAAGTTTGGAGCAGACCACTTTACTATGCAGGATATATGGCAAGGTAAGTATTGCGGCGCCTGTCATAATGGGGTGAAAGCGTTTAGCGCTAAAAATCCAGCCAACTGCACCCGCTGTCACAGACAAACTGCACTGGCTCAAAAACGGTAGAAGGAGTAGAGAATGGATTCTCTCCTTATAAAGGGAGGAAGGGTTGTAGACCCTTCCCTTTCAATTGATGAAGTAACAGACATTCTTATTGATAACGGCAAAGTTGTTAAAGTTGAGAAGAACATTCCTATTTCTGAAGCGGTAACCGTTGTTAATGCCGATGGTTTAGTTGTTTCTCCTGGATTTATAGATTTGCACGTTCACTTTAGAGACCCCGGGCAGGAGTGGAAAGAAGACATAGAAACGGGCTCGCAGGCTGCCGTTGCGGGAGGAGTAACTTCTGTTTGCTGTATGGCTAACACAGACCCTGTTAACGATAATCCTGCCGTTACAAGGTATATAGTGGAAAAGGCGAAGTCGGTTGGTCTCTGTGATGTTTTTCCTATTGGAGCAATAACTAAAGGGTTAAAGGGAGAGGAATTAGCAGAAATAGGTTTGATGGTAAAAGCCGGTATAGTTGCTGTTTCTGATGATGGTGAAACGCCTAAAGATGCGAAGGTTTTGAGAAACGCGATGGATTACGCCCGTTCTCTTGGAATTCCTGTTTTTACCCATAGTGAGGATAAGACTCTTTCCGCCGGCGGTCATATGAACGAGGGAATGATTTCAACGCTGTTGGGCATTCCTGGTATGCCGGCAGAAGCTGAAGAGATAGGGATTTTAAGAGATTTAATGGTTGCAAAGCTTACGGGCGCTCATATCCATATCTGTCACGTTTCTACTTCTAATGCCTTGAGAATTATAGAAATGGCGAAAAGAGAAGGAATAAACGTAACTTGTGAAATAACGCCTCACCACTTTACACTTACGGAGGAAGCTGTCAGGGACTTCAACACCAGTGCTAAGATGTGCCCACCGTTGAGAACTTCAGAAGATGTTGAAGCCTGTAGGAGAGCTTTAAAAAGCGGAGTTGCCGACGCTATCGCTACAGACCACGCTCCCCATACAGAAGATGAGAAAATGGTTGAATTCTGTGCTGCACCTTTTGGAATAATAGGTCTTCAGACTATGTTGCCACTTACTTTAGAGCTTGTTAGAAAGGGGTATCTAACGCTTTCTCAGATGGTGGAGAGGCTATCTACCACTCCAGCTAAAATCATAAAGAGAAGTGATATAGGAGCGTTAAAACTTGGAGCGAGGGCAAATGTTACCGTTTTTGACCCGGACGAAGAGTACGTTTTTATCAGAGAAATGGTTAGGTCAAAAAGTTTTAACTCGCCGTTTTTGGGCTGGAAATTAAAAGGAAAAGTTAAAATGACATTTTATAATGGTAAAATAGTGTTTAAAGATTTATAAAGGAGACTCCATGCATCAGGGTCCAACTTTTTTTGACATTTTCTGGTTGCTTATTATCTTCTTTTCCATCTGGCCCCTCTTTCAGCAGAAAAATCTTGAGTGGGCGCGTCTCCGCCTTATAAAAGAGATAGAGAAAAAGAGAAAATCCCGCGTTATTACTATGATTCACCGTCAGGAAAGACTTGCCTTTATGGGATTTCCTTTGGTTCGCTACATAACGATTGAGGATTCTGAACGTATCCTGAGAGCGATAAGGATGACGCCTGACGATATGGCTATTGACCTGATTATTCATACTCCGGGTGGGCTTGCTCTTGCGGCTACGCAGATAGCCTCAGCCCTTGCCAAGAGGAAAGCGCCTGTTAGGGTTATTGTTCCCCATTATGCTATGTCCGGCGGGACGCTTATAGCTCTGGCAGCCGATGAAATAGTTATGGACTCAAACGCCGTGTTAGGTCCTCTTGACCCGCAGCTTGGTCAGTTTCCTGCTCCTTCTCTTGTGAAAGTTGCCCAGATGAAGAAAACGGAACTGAAAGATGAAACGTTGATAATGGCGGATGTTGCAGAAAAAGCCCTTGTACAGATGAAAAATACAATAGTTAGGGTTCTGACGCTTAAAGGTCATGACAGGGAAAAAGCTGAAAGGATAGCGGAGATTCTAACGAGCGGTTACTGGACGCACGATTATCCTTTGAACGTTGAAGTGGTTAAAGAGTTGGGGTTGAACGTTACTACAGAGGTTCCGGAAGAGGTTTACGACCTTATGGAGCTTTACTATCAACCGGGAGGACAACCTTCTGTTCAGTACGTTCCCGTTCCTTACGGGGAACCGAAAAAGGGAGAGGTGCCGGTGAAGAAACCTCATTAGGAGTATCTGATGTTTAAAGTAGGAGATAAGGTTGCCTGTCCCCCTCACGGCGTTGGCGTTATTGAAGGAACTGAAGAAAGGGAGGTAGGGGGGAGAAAAGTTGTTTATCTGAGGATTTCCCTTGTTGGAAAGAATATGTCTATCCTGATTCCAGAAGCTGCAGCTGAGACTTCCGGTATCAGACATATCCTTTCTGAAGAAGAAATTGCAGAGATATTTGAGTTTCTTTCTGAAACCCCGACCAATATAAGTGAGAAGTGGACGGTTAGACACAGGCTTAACGTTGATAGGTTGAGAACCGGAGACATTAAAGAGCTTGCTACAGTTGTTCGTAATCTTTCTTTTAGAGCGAAGGATAAAGACCTTTCTTACTCTGAAAAGAGGATGTTTGAAGAGGCGTTTAGTAAGTTATCTGAAGAGATAGCTTTATCTTTAGGGGAGCCTGTAAAGAAGATAAAACAGAGGATAAGGAAGATTCTTAAAGAGGTGCAGAAGTGACGTCAAAGGTGATGGGAGGGTTTTTAATATTCCTCCTGCTTGTCTCTACGGCTATTTTCAAACATTACGGCTTTACTTTAACGCAGTCTTTAATTGTTGGTATATTCATCTCTGCTGCTTCCTTTCTCTTCTATGAGTTTTTGATGAAGAGGAAGCTTAAGATTAAAACCGTTCTTTTGTTTTCCGCCGGTTTCTTCTTGGGACTTTACCTTGCCAAAGGTATAACGCTTTCGCTTTTCTCTCTCTTCACTAACTTTCCTTACCTCCAAGAGATTCTCTTCCTAACTCTTCCTTACCTTTTTGGTTTAACGGCTGTTGAAATAGGTAGTAGGAAACCTCTTTCGGAGTTGCTGAAAGAGGAAAGAGGACTTTATACGACGTTAAAGGTCGTTGATACGAGCGCTCTTATAGATGGTAGAGTTGTAGAGATAGCTAAGTTGGGATTCATTGAAGGAAAGATTTTGATTCCGCGATTTGTTCTTGAGGAGCTTCAGACTCTTGCAGATTCTACTGACCCTATGGTGAGAACGAAGGGGAAGAAGGGACTTGATATGGTTTCTCAGTTACGGATGCTTGAGAAACCGCCTGTTGAAATTTACGAGAGGGATATTCCGTGGATTAGGGATGTTGATTCAAAGCTTGTAGAGCTTTGCAGGAGACTTGGAGCGAAGTTGATTACTACCGATTATAATTTGAACAGAGTTGCATCTATAAAAGGCGTTGAGATTTTGAACATAAATGACCTTGCCAACGCTTTGAAGCCTGTTGTTGCAGTTGGGGAGGAGTTGGTTGTCTTCTTAGTTAAGGAAGGTAAAGAGAAGAACCAGGCTGTTGGTTACCTTGATGATGGTACGATGGTTGTTGTTGATGATGCCAAACATCTGATAGGGCATAAGGTTAAAGTACTTGTGAATAACCTTTTACAGACCTCTTCGGGTAAGATAATTTTTGCAAGGGTTAAAGAGGTGGTTAAGTGAGATACGCTGTAATACCTGCTGCCGGGCTGGGCAGGAGGTTTGGTGGAAAGAAGCAGTTTTTTGAGATTAACGGCGTTCCTGTAATTGAGTACACTTTGAGAGTTTTTGAAAAAAGTGAGCTTGTTCACGGTATAGTTTTGGTTCTGCCTGCCAAGGATTTGGAATTTGGGGAAAAGCTAAAGGAGAAGTTTAAGAAGATTAAGTACGTCGTTCCTGGAGGAGAGGAAAGACAGAGTTCTGTTTTTAAGGGTTTAAAGGCGATTGAGAATGAGGGAGTTGATGAGGTTTTAATACATGACGGCGTAAGACCTTTGGTTTCTCAGTCGCTTGTTAGAGAGTTGGTTGTCGCTTTGTCCGATTATGAGGTTGATGGCGTTATTCCCGGTTTGAAACCAAGGGATACAGTTAAGGTCGTTGGGGCGCCGCTTGAGAGGGGGGATTTTTTTGTGGAGAGAACTCTGGACAGGGATAAGTTAGTTTTAGTTCAAACGCCGCAAGTTTTTATGTATGAGGTGATTTTAAAATGTCATGAGAGGGCGGTGGGGGAGGATTTTTGGGCGACTGACGATTCAGCGCTGTTGGAAAGGTACGGCTACAGCGTTGTTACCATACCTGGAGAGCCTTTTAACATAAAAATTACAACTAAGGAAGATGTAAAGTTAGCTGAATTTTTCCTTTCCTATTCTGCCAATTCACTATAGTGTTTGTCTATAGTTCCTGTCGTGTAGTATACGTCTGCTACAGCCATTCTGTAAGCTGAAAGGGCTGCAACGTAGTTACTCCTTGCTTGATTTAGCGCTGTTTGTGTATCAAGTAGCTCTGTTATGGTGGCTAAGCCGTTTTTGTACCTCTTTTCCATAATTCTTAAAGATTCTTCTGCCGATTTTATTGCTGCTGCGGAGAGTTCTACTCTCTTTTCTGCCTGAAGGAAGTTGTAGTATGCACGAGAGACTTCAAATGCTATTCCTTTTTCAGCTCTTTCTCTGTTTTCCTTTATTTTGAGCTTCATTAGTCTTGCTTTTTCAACTTCTCTAAACCTTATGCCGCCGTCAAAAAGTTTAACGGAAGCCTTTAATCCGAACGTCCAGCTTGAGTTGTCTTTATCAAGAGGTTCTGCATCTGAAGCCATGAAGTAGTCACCGTAGGCAACGATAGATGGTAAGAAGTCGCTTTTTGCTAACTTTTCTACATCGTTACTCTGCTTTTCTCTGATAGATAGCTCTTTTAATTCCGGTCTGTTCTTCAGTGCTGTTTTGATAAGTTTTTGAAGGTTAAAGTTGAATTTTTTATAGGTCAGCTCGCCGTCAATATTTATAGAGTTCAGTGGCATCAGTCCCATTGCCGTTAGCAGCGCTCGTTTTGCTATTTCGTAGTTGCTTTTTGCTTTTACTAAATTTTCTTCTGCCTGCTCAAGGTAGACTTTAGCTCTTAAAACATCGGATTTTACAGTAAGTCCGGCTTTATAAGCGGTTTCGGCGTCTTTTACGTGTTTTTGAGCATCTCTTACAGCTAACTTTGCCGTTTCAACGTAGGATTTTGCGGTGAGAACCTGATAGTAAGCCTTAACTACTTGGTAGATTATTTCCTGTTTACTTTTGGAAAGTTTTGTTTTTTCGGCTTTTAGGTCTTTCTTTGAAATATCTATTCCTATCCTTAATTTTCCGCCGAGCCATATGGGAAGGAAAGCGTTTATTCCGGTGCGGAAGAGTTGGGATTTTCCGGGGTCGTTAAAGTTTGTGTTGAACATATCAAGTTTTTGAACTTCCATTCTATTCATAATTGCGTAAGGTGGGTCTGTAGTTTTGTTGTAGTCGGTGTATAAAGAGAAAGAGGGCAGAAGACGGGCTTTTGATATTTTAAGGTTAATCTCTTTTTCTTTTACGCTGATTTCTTGAGCTTTCAGGTAGTTGTTTTCTTTAAGGGCTGTTTTGACGGCTTCCTGAAGCGTTAAACCGTAGGAGGTGGAGGTTATTAGAAAGAGCAATAACGTGGACGTTAGAAACTTCTTCATATCTACCCCATTAATTCAAATATTGCAATCAATTTATATATCCTCGTTGTTCTTCTGTCAAGCATTTTGTAAATAAGAGTATAATTTTAAACCGAGAGGAGATGATGGGTAGTCAAAGTTTAAAACTGTTGGGGAAACTGAGGGAGCTTTTCTCTAAGTTACTTCTTTCTGTCTCTGAGCTGTCTGTTCCTGAGGAAGTGGTTCTTCATATGATTGATGGTTTGAGAAAAATCCCCCCCTTCACCTCCCCTTCCCTCTCTCTCATAGTTCTTGAAGACAAGTCTGTAAAATTCATCTCCTCTTCCGATTGCTCCTTTCAAAAAGTTTTGGACGCTTTAATTGAAAAACTTTCATCGGTGGGCGTTGAAATCCGCAAAGAGAGCGTAAAGACTTTTACCTTAGAAGGCAAATCAGAAAAAAGCCCCGAGAACTATCTTTTGATTCCGCTTTCTATAGATGCCAAAAACTTAGACTTCTACCTATCGGTAGGTTTTAACGACCAGGAACCACCGGACGTTTCGGCTTTCTCTTTTCTGCTCTCTTTTCTGTCGTTTCTCTACCTTTACGGTCTTGAAAATCGCTCTCCTGTAAGTGTTATCCCGGGCTTTTTAAACAGGGACGTTGCAATAGAACTCGTTAGACGCCTTGTAGAGACGAAAAAGAGTTTAACGGCAGTGATAATTGATATCAACGACCTTAACCTTATAAACATGCGCTTTGGCAACTTGGTTGGTAACAGGGTCATTAACTTTGTTGGAAACGTCTTTAAAGAAGTTCTTGAAAAAGCGGGGTCAGAGTTTATCTGCGGTTATTTGGGCTCTGGGCAGTTCCTTTTCGTCTGTGAGAAGGACGTTGATGAGTGCTACGAGCTTTTGAAGGATAAGACGAGCTTTTTGGTAATGCCAGAGAATTTCAGCGTTGGCGTTTCTATGGCTATTCTTGATTTGGGCAGCGTGGCTGAATCACCTGAAGATGTTGAAAGAATTATTTTTATGTCTCTTGAGAAGCTGAAGGAGGAAGGTAGGTCTGCAATTTTGAAGATAAGAGAAAGAGAAGAGTTCGGGGAGCGCTTTTTTAGGAAGTTTGACTGCTTTGTCTGTATAAAAGAGAAGGTTCTTAACAGGGAAGTTATTCCTGTTTTTCAGCCGATTTTTGATATGAAAAGGGAAGAGATTTACGGTTATGAAGTGCTATCAAGGTTTGAGGAGGATGGCGAACTCAAATCGGTTTACGTTTATGCGGACGTTTTAGACCGATTGAATTTGTGGCAGGAGCTTGACAAGATAGTTCTTTCCGAAATTCCTAAATGGAAAGAGGAGATAGAGGAGCTGAAAGGGAAAAAGTTGTTTGTTAACCTTTCGGGTAAGTTTCTTTCCAATCCTCAGAACAGAGAATTTCTGCTTTCCGTTTCAGAAGAGCTACCGGCTGAAGAGATTGTTTTTGAAGTAACGGAAAGGGAGTACGTGAAAGATATGGCTTCAGTTGTTGACCTGTTTAATAAGTTAAAGGTGAAAGGGTTTGAGTTTGCGATAGATGATTTTGCAAGTGGATTTTCCGGTTTTGATTACGTTAAAAAGTTACATCCTACCTATATAAAGCTTGATGGCAGTTTAATCAGGAATCTTGCGTTTTCAAAAGAGGATGAGATTATCGTTTCTGCCGTTAAGTACGTCTGTGATAACCTGAACATTACTCTGCTTGCCGAGTGGATAGAGAATGAAAAAGTTTATAAGCTTTTAAAGGAGATGAATGTTGAACTTGGACAGGGATACTTCCTCTCTCCGCCCCTCAGGTTACTCGGGAGGTAACGTGGACTACAATAAAAAATTGAATGCGGCTTACGAGGAGTTAAAAGAGAAGTTGGGAACGCTGTCAGCTTATACTATCTTTCGGCTGGCGGTTGGTAAAGTTCCGTCTGACGTTTCTGGAAAGATTGTTCTTACAGAGAGAGAGGTGTTGGCAGATTTAAATGAAAGTGAGTTTTCTACGTTCTGGAGTGCTGTTAAGAGCGTTTTGATTTCATCTTTCGGTGAATCGGTGGCAGAATTACTTTTGGAGGACTTATGGAAGTAGGCGTTCCTTTTATTGATGGTAGGATACTTTATACAGGTATTTCGCCAGGTTCTGTAGTTGTTTTGAGGGGAGAACCCGGAACAGGAAAGACGACGTTTACGTTTCAGTGGATGTGCAGCCTTTCAAGGCAGGGTAAAAAGTCTCTTTTTATCAGCACTTTGGGTGAGCCGGCAATCAAAATATTTTCTGATATGAGCAAATTCTCTTTCTTTTCAAAAGAGTTGACTGAGAACTTTGCTATGGCTTCTCTTGAGGATTTTCTGTTTTCTCCTAAGGCGGAAGATATAGCTGCCAAGATAGATGAGCTAATAGAGGGTTTCAGCCCCGATTTTGTTTTTATAGATAGTTACAAAGCTGTTGAATCCTTGCTTTCAAGGGAAGAAGTAAGGAAGTTGACCTACAGCCTTTCGGTCAAAAACAGCTTGAGAGGGATATCCACCGTTTTAGTTGGTGAATGGGTTAACGGTAAGGATACGCCTGTTGTTTATATAGCCGATGTGATATTTACGTTTGAGAAGAAAATATTTAACAACTATGAGAGGAAGTATTTTAGAGTGGATAAGTTGAGGGGTGGGGATTTTTTTGCCGGAAACCATCCTTTGGTTATTACTTCTGACGGCATTACCGTTTACCCGAGGATAAAGGTTGAACCTTACAACGTAGAAGTAAATCCGCAGGATAGGTGCAGTTTTGGTGTTGATGGAGTGGATAAGCTTCTGACGGGTGGGTTGATAAGGGGCACAACGGCTGTTGTTAAGGGTTATGCAGGTCTTGGGAAAACAACTCTATGTCTGCATTTTCTTATTTCCGGAGCAGAAAAAGGAGAAAAGGGATTACATATATCTTTTCAGGAACCGCCTGGCAGTATTGAATCAAACGGAGAAACTTTAGGTCTTCCTGTGAAGAAGTATAGAGATAAGGGGCTAATAGATTTAGTTTTTATCACTCCTACAGAGGTTGACCCAGACCTGTTATCTTTTAAAATGATAGAAATTATCAAAAATGGTGGTTACAGGCGCGTTACGATAGATTCCATCTTTGACGTTGTATCCAGAATACCTAACAAGGTTAGGTTGGTTGACTTAATCTACTCTCTCGTTCACTTCTTTAAAAAGAACGGAATAACTGCCGTTTTCACGAAAGAGTTAGTTCCCGGCGGAAACGAAGATTACGGTATATCGTATATGGCTGATGCTTTTATACTGTTAAAGTACGTTCCTATAAAGGGCGTTATAAAAAGGGTTATAGGAGTTGTCAAAGCAAGGGGAACGCCTGTTGGTAACGTATTCTACACTTACAGGATAGAAAAAGGCGGTATTAAGTTAGAAAAGAGGTTGGAAGAAGGGAGCGTAGAGATTAACGAGTTTTAACCGCAGTTAGTTCCAGTCCGTAGAAGGCGAACTTGTTGTCTATGAACGACAGGAAGCCGGTGATTTTATCTTTTATCTTTTTGAAGCGTTCCTGAACTTCCTCTACGCTTTTGCTGTTTGCCAAAAACGTTGCGGCGCAGTCCGCAATAGCAGGGTCTTTCGCTACAACCGTGACTAACTGTGTTCTTCCAAGACTTAAAGAATGACCTATCTTGCTTGAAGAGCTGCACACGCTCCAGGTTCCTGGCGCGAGTTTAATGCCTATTTTGCCGTCAATGTTCGGACTTCCTGTAATTATTCCTACCGTTACCGGCGATTTTGATGAGAAATAGGTGTCTCCGCCGTTTTCTATGAAAAATTCGTCAATTCCCCTCTCTTTCAGCGTTTCTGAGAGGTAAAAATTTATTGCACCTGCCACTCCTGCCATAGGTCCTACGCCTATCTCTTTCGCGCTTTTTGCCATGTAGTTGATTATGGCTGGTGAGAGGGGGGGGATTTTTACAGGGGTAAGAGAGGTGAGGAATTCTCTGTGTTTATTTGAAAACGAGAGTATCTGCTCTCTGAGAGTTATAAGTCTGTTTAGTAGTGTCTTTTTAAGTTCTTCTGAGTAGTGTTTTTCCGGAACAGAAATGAATATATCACTTTCGCCTGAGACTATTTCAAAAGATTTAAAGCCTTTACGTTTTTCCCATTTTCTGTAGAAGCGCTTTTCCGGTTTCGGTTTCTTTAGCATCTATAACTTCTCTATCAACTCAGATATCTCTTTTGAACGTTTGAATGCTTCCTCTACCGCTTTTATGAAAGAGTAACGCGTACCTCTTTCTTCTAAAGCTGACAGTCCTGCTATTGTTGTTCCTGCAGGTGATGTGACTTTATCCTTTAAAACTTCAGGGTGTTCGCCGTTTCTCACCATTTCTGCAGAACCTACAATTGTTGCCGTTACTAACTTGAGAGCTGCTTCTCTTGGTAGTCCTGCCTTTACGCCGCCGTCGGCTAACGCTTCTATGGTTAGAAATATGAACGCTGGTCCGCTGCCTGAAATTGCAGTAACGGCGTCAAAGAGTTTTTCCTCAACCTCAACGACTTCTCCGCAGTCAGAAAGAATTTCTTTAACAGTGCTTAATTCCTCGTCTAACAAACGGTAGTTGTGAGTTAGAGCGATTACTCCTTTCCTTATCTTTACCAGTATGTTTGGCATTATGCGGACGATTTTTTTGTCGTCTCCTAAAGTTTCCTCTATCTTCTTTATCGGATAACCTGCTGCCATAGAAACTACTACCTGTGCTGGCGTTAAGGCTTCCTTTATCTCTTCCAAAACCGCTTTCATCACTTGAGGCTTTACTGATAGAAAGACTATATCGCTGTTTAGAACGACAGATACGTTTGTTTCGTGAACGTTAATTCCGTAAGTGTTTTTAAGGTATTCAAGCCTTTCTTTGTTAACGTCGGAAACGTGGATTTTGCTTGGCAGTATCAATTCGCCGTTTACGAAGCCGCTTATGAATGCTTCTGCCATATTTCCGCCGCCGATAAATCCGATTCTAACGTTCATAATTACCTCTCTTGTAGTTTTGCTTTTAGAGACTATATTATAGTTTAACCAAATGCCCGGGTGGCGGAACTGGCAGACGCGAGGGACTCAAAATCCCTTGGGCGCAAGCCCGTGCGGGTTCGATTCCCGCCCCGGGCACCAACGTCTTCCCTTCTCTCCCAATGATTTCCTCAAAATTTCCCATTTGGAATCTTTTGGAATTTTTGGGTGCAGTTTTGCGCTTGATTATTCTGAAATTTTCAAGAAATTTTCTACTACTTTTTTGGGGTTTATGTCAAAGCACTTTCTTTCTTTGCACTTTGTTTTGCCGTGAAGGGAACAGGGGGAACAGGGAAGGTTTTTCGTTATTACGATTCCTTCGTCTGGAGCTGGTGCGAATCCGAAAGCGGGGTGGGTGGGACCGAAGATTACTGCTACAGGCGTTTTGACTGCTCTTGCCATGTGAACTACGGCTGAATCGTTTGATATTACACCTTTTGCCTGTGAGATAACGGTGAGGCTTTCTCTTAAGGTTAGTTTTCCGCACAAGTTGACAGCAGTGCTGTTTTCAGAGATTTCCTTACCTAACGGGTAGTCTTCTTTGCCGCCGATTACGGCTACGTTGAATCCTTTTTTATTTAAGAGCTTGCTGATTTCTATGAAATTTTTTACAGGATATCTTTTCCCTTCCCACTTTGCTCCAGGTGCAATGGCTATGAAGGGTTTTGGAGGGATTAAATGGGAAATTTTTGATATTTCCTGCCGGGATAGGAGGATGTAGGGGCGGGGATTTTTTATCTCTATACCGATTTTTCTGAAGGGTTTTGCGTAAAGCTCAGGAACGAATAACCATTTTGATTTGAAAGGTTTGAATACGAGCATGAGGCGACGCAGGAGGGAGGATTTTTTATATCGGAAAACTTTGGCTTTTAGATAAAAAGATAGCGCTCTGCTTCTCAAGGTGTTGTGAAGGTCAAATATGTAGTCATACTGATTTTTGTTTAATTTTTCAGCTAACCTTTTTAAACCTTTAAGAGTTTTAACTTCTTCTTTTCCGACTTCTATGACTCTTGATAGCCTATTATCGTTTTTAAAGATTTCTCCCCACGGTTTCAGCGTAAGTAAATCAACCTCAATACCGACTTCTTTTAGAGGTGAGAATACAGAGGAAGTAAGTATTACATCACCTAACGATGAGAACCTAATTATTAAAATCTTCATTCGTCAACCGGCTCAAATTTATCCTTTGTTGCTCCACATATTGGACATACCCAGTCAACAGGCAGCGCTTCAAAGGGCGTTCCGGGGGGAATCATATTTTCTTCATCTCCTTCGTCAACGTTATAAACGTATCCACAAACAGTGCATTTCCAGAGCTTGTGAGTTATCTCCATAGCTGACCTCTTCATTTGTATTTCTTAAATCTTACCGAAAAAAGCCCTCTATAATGAAGTGTTTTAAAATTGATTTTTTCTATCTGGAAAATAGATAAGTAGAATGTAAGCGTCATACTAAAATAAGGAGGTTTGAATTGAGAAGGCGGGATTTTTTGAAGGTTGCTGGATTTTCCGTTCTCCTTCTGTCGCCAATTAAGATAGCTAAGGGTAAAGAAACTGAGAAGTTTTATCCTGTTTTGATTTACGATAAAAATAGATGTATAGGCTGTAAAGCCTGTATGGCTGCCTGTCAGCTGGAACACGAATTGAACGAAACTCCTGAAGTCAATCTCTTCTTCATCAGAGATGCGGAAATCAAAGATACATTTCCGAGACTTGAGTTTAACAGAGAAAATGCCTGCAAGCATTGTAGGGAGCACTTCTGCGTTTCTGCCTGCAGTTACGGTGCAATTAGGGTGGAAAAAGGTGGTGTTGTATCAATAGATGAAAATCTCTGCGTTGGTTGCGGTAATTGTGCTATAGCTTGTCCTTACGGTGCAATAACTTTAGTGAACGGAAAGGCAAAAAAGTGTGACCTGTGCGCTGAAAGGGTTATTAAAAAAGGTGACGTTCCAAGGTGTGCTGCCGTTTGTCCGTCTGGTGCTTTAGTATTTGGAAACCTGTTGAAACCGGAAGGAGCTTTAAAGGAACTTTTAGAATCTTCCCCTGAGCTTCGTAGAAAGCTTTCTTTCTTCCATTCTGTTAGCGTTTCTCTTCCTGTTAAAGAGAACGTTTACGGTATGCCAGAAACAAAAAAAGATAGTGGAAGAGTTGTTAATACCGTTTGTCTTGCCTGCAATGCAAGATGCGGTTTAAGAGTAACGGTAGATAAGGGTAAACTCAGAAGAGTAGATGGTAATCCATACCATCCTTACAATCGTTGTGGAAGGGAAATTCCTTATGAAACGCCTGTTAGGAAGAGTTTTAACTATTCTGCTTCAACCTGTGCCAAGCCGCAGATGGATAACGATTATCTATATAACCCTTACAGGATAACTCAGCCGCTTAAAAGGATAGGTAAACGCGGCGAAGGGAAGTTTAAACCGATAAGTTGGGAACAGTTGATAAAAGAGGTAAGTGAGGGAGGATACCTGTTTAAAGAGATTGGTGATAACCGATACTATCCGGGGATAAAAGACGTTCTATCTGACGAGCTTATAAATGAGAGCGCACCTGAATTAGGAACAGTAAGAAACCAATTGGTATGGTTTATCGGTCGTTCACAGGCGGGGAGAAGTCATTTTATAAAAAGGTGGCTTTACAACTCGGTTGGAACTGTAAATTACATATCTCATACGGATATATGCGGTATCGGCTTTAGAATGGGCAACTACGCCTTTTCTGACGGTAAGGAAGTGGAGTTTAAAGCTGATTACTGGAACTCAAAATATATGTTGATATTTGGTTCAAACCTTTACTCAGCTCAGCAGCCGGGTGTAAACACGTCTGGTGGGATAATAGCACGGCGGGTGAATGCGGGAGAGCTTAAGGTCGTTATCGTTGACCCGAGAGCGCCTAAAGCAGTTGCTCACGCTCACAGGTGGCTTCCTATTAAGCCTACTAAAGACGGCGCTTTGGCTATGGGAATGATAAGAGTAATGCTTGAGAATGGCTGGTTTGATAGAGAATTTCTTTCTATTCCTTCTTTAAAAGTTGCTAAAGAGTATGGAAGGAACGTTTACACTAACGCTACGCATCTCGTTATAGCTGAAGGAGAAAGAATAGGTGAATTTCTGAGAATTAATGGTAAGCCTGCTGTTTACGATAGTGTAAAGGGGAAAGTTGTTCCTTATGCATCTGCAGAAAAAGGAGAGCTTGAGTGGGAAGGTGAAGTTAACGGTTTTAAGGTTAAGACTGCGTTTAGGCTTATGAAGGACAGCGTTTTTGAGTATCAACTTTCTTTCTATGCAGATGAATCGGGAATACCGGAAAGCGTTATAAAGGAAGTTGCAAAAGAGTTCTGGGAGTATGCACCTTATTCAGTGGCGTTTGCCTATCACGGAGGCGGTAACTATGTTGGTGGAACTTACGCAAGTTACGCCATAGCTATGCTTAACGCATTAGTGGGTAACGTTTGCAGAAAGGGAGGGTATTTAGGAAAAGGAAAAGGGGCTGCTAACTGGCAGAGAGGACTTTACGACCTTAAAGATTTTAACGGGAAGCTGAAGCCTAAAGGCGTTAAGATTTCAAGGGAGAAGTTTGCTTACGAGAAGACTTCTGAGTTTAAAAAACACGGTTATCCTTCAAAACTTCCGTGGTTTCCGTTTACCAAAGGTGGACTTTCTGTGGCAGCTATTTCCGGGATAGACCAGCAGTATCCCTACCCCATAAAAGTTCTGATTGCTTATTTTTCGGATTTTATTTACAGCATGCCGGGAGGGATGCGCTTTATTGAAACACTGAAAAACCAAGATAAGGTTCCTCTGTTTATTTCTATTGATACCACAATAAATGAAACGAACATTTATGCAGATTACATAGTTCCTGATGTTACTTATCTTGAAGGACACTACGGATTTTTGACGCCGCACGCACCTGGTGGTTATTTCACTGCCGTAAGAACGCCAGCAGTTGAACCGTTAGTGGGGAAGACGAAAGAGGGGAATCCTTACTCTATGGAAACGTTTATTATAGATGTGTCTCGTTATTTGAACCTGCCGGGATACGGTGATAACGCCATTCCGGGTAAGAACGGTAAGTTCTACCCTCTTAAAAAAGCCGAGGATTATTACTTGAGAGGTATAGCTAATCTTGCCTTTAATGCCGGCGTAGAAGATGCTTCAGAAAAAGAGTTAGAAGAAGTGGAAAAGAATTATCCCGTTGCCAAGCACAAGGACGTTTTAAGTGGAAAGGAATGGCGAAAAGTATGCACCGTCCTTTTGAAAGGAGGCGTTTTTAAATCTGACAGGGTTTTGTTTGATGAGAACGGTAATTTTGAGTCTAAGGTTAAAGAGATATGTGTGTGGAACGAGAAGCTGGGGACTTCAACCGATTCTCTAACGGGAAAGAAATTGTGGGGAACTCTTAAATACGTAAGGGCTACAGACTACCGTGGTAATCGTGTTGATAAACCTCAGAGCGAGTTCCGATTTAACCTTATCTCTTACAAATCTGCCCTTCACACTCAATCAAGAACTATCTGTTACAGACAGGCACTTGTCTATGAGCCTGACTTTTCCTTAAAAATCCACCCCACCGACGCCGCTGCTCTCAACCTCAGAGATGGTGATAGGGTAAGGGTAACTTCATCTTCAAATAGAAAGGGGTTTATAACCACCGTTAAAGTTACGGAACTTGTGAGACCTGGAGTTGTAGCCTATTCCCACCACTTTGGGCACTGGCAGCACGGTGCATCTGCCTTTTTTGTTGAAAACGGAAGGGAGGTTCTTTTAGGGGGTAACAAGGTAGTTGGAGAGGATGGCTGGATAGTTCCAGATGAAAGAAGAAAAGTAGGAATTCCCGTAAATGCTTTAACCTACCTTGATTCTGAGTTCTACAACCTGCCGCTTCTTGAAACGTTCAGCGGTATTCCCGACTTCAGCAGCACAAGAGTTAAGATTGAGAAAGTTTAGGAGGCGAATGATGATGAGAGGATTTTTCAGCGCGCTAATTGGAGCTTTAGTTTTGCTAACTCAAAACGCTAACGCGGCGCTTTATGAGTTGAAAGAAGTTGTTGATTTAAAGCCTCAACCGAAAGCCAAATTGGTGGAAGTCTGGATTCCTGTGCCTTACGAGAACAGGTGGCAAAAGATAGAAAGGATGGAAGTTGTTTCCCCATACTCTTTTCAGCTTCTCAAAGAGTCGGAATACGGCGATAGGTTTATCTATATAAGGCATGAAGGACCTCTAAAAGAACCTACAAGGATTACCGTTAAATTGCTCGTAGAGAGAGAGGAAGTAAAACCTGAAAAATTGACTTCCAAACCGCCTTTGAGGTATCTACTTCCGGACAGGTTGGTTCCTGTTGATAAGTTTAAAGTTCTTGCAGAAAGGATAACTGCCGGTAAAAAGACTGACGTTGAAAAATTGAAAGCGATATACAACTACGTGGTTTCTCATATGAAGTATGATAAATCCGGAAAAGGCTGGGGAAGAGGTGATGCGATATGGGCTTGCGATGCGAAAAGGGGTAACTGCACCGATTTTCATTCTCTATTTATCGCCCTTTGTAGAGCAGCAGGAATTCCTGCCAGGTTTCAGATAGGCTTACCTGTAAATGGAAGCGGTGAAGTTAAAGGTTATCACTGCTGGGTTTTAGCTTATCCTGATGGTTTTGTTTATGGAATAGATGCTTCTGAAGCTGCCAAACATCCTTCGTTAAGGAAGTATTACTTTGGTCACTTGAAGGATAACAGGGTAGGAATTACTATCGGTCGTGACATTTTACTTGCTCCTGCACAGCACGGCAGTAGGTTAAACTTTACGTATAAAGCTTATGAAGAAGTAGACCTTAAACCTTCTAATGGTGTTCAAACTTACTACTTCGTTAAAATTATTCGTTAATTAGCTGGCAGAAAACCTTTCTGCCAGCTTCCATTTTTATTTAGAATCTTATTCCTATCTCTCCGTAAATTCCTTTTATTTTTAAATCGCTTGAGAAGTCTTCTATATCGTCTATATGCAGTTTTTGATATCTATAACCCAAGTCGGCGAAAAAGTTTTTGTAACTTACTCCGCTTTTTAGGTTCCAGTCGTAAAAGTAATTGCCGGAATATGCAACTCCTTTAATTGAAAAGGAGCCGAAGAATAGGTTCTGTTTTATAGTTGTTTCTGCAAACACGTAAGGTACGGGGATATCAAAATTTGTATCGGAATAAGTTCCTGTTTTAAGACTTTTGATATCAACGTAGCCTGTCAGATATTTAACTCCTGCACCTACGTTTGCTTGCAGAGTTCCTTTTAGAGGTGTGTAGTAGAAAGTTGCGTCTATCTGGTCTGCTTTAAATCTGGTATTAATTGTATCGCTAACGTTGAAAGTTACGCCGCCAAATGTAATGGATTTTGAGATTGTTCCTGTACCTGAGCTTTTGACGTTTAAGTATTCTATTCTCACGTTTGGAAGTTTTCCTGGTATTTTGAAATCTATGCATCCGGTGAATTTGTTCTTGTCTTTTATTTGCAGGTCGTCTTTAACGTCTATTTTTGTTCCTTTATACTGTACCCAACCTCTGAAGAGTTCCTGTTGTACTCCTACGGATGTAGATACTTTAATTCCTTCTGCTTTTGCTGTAAGGGGGATAAGACTGAGAATAGAAAGGATAATTAGTGATTTTTTCATGCCTCCCTCCTGAGATGGTTTGAAACAGTTCTTAAGAAGAAATTTATCAAAATATCCTTTTAAAATCAAAATTTAATTTATTTAGTTTTGCTTTCTTTTTCTTTTTCTTTTGTCGGGAGTTTTTCTTTTCTCTTAACTTCTACCTTTTTCTCCTTTCGCGGTTGGGCAACGTAGATGTATATTTCAACTCTGCGGTTGCGGGCTTGGAGGAGGGGATTTTTCCATGTATATAGAGGTCTTGTGTAGTCGTAACCTACAGCTTCTATCCTATTAGGAGGAACGCCTTTTGACGCTAAGTACCTTGCTACTGTTGTAGCCCTTCTTATTGAGAGGTCCCAGCTATCTTGGATGCCGGGGAGGATTTTTGTAGGTTCGTTTTCGCTTGTATGTCCTACAACTTTTATCTGACAATCGGGAAGCGATTTGATTATTTTTGCTATCTCGTCTAATGCCTTTTTTGCTTCCGGTGTAAGTTGAAAGGAGTTTTTCTTAAATAGTATTTTGTTGAATAGTCTTACCATTACGTAGTCTTCTGTAACTACTATCTGGTAACCGTAAACGGGAAGGATTCTTTGAATTATCTTTTTAATCTTTTTGGCTACATCGGTTGTGTATATACGGATTGGTTTAACTATGGATATTTTTTCAAAGGTTTTTGCTTTTTCACCCTGGAAGTAGGACAGGAATTTCATAGCTTTCGTTATATCAAGTGTACTCATAGAGTAAAGGAGAATGAAAAACGTTAAAAGAAGTGACATAAGGTCGCTGAAGCTGGTGAGCCACGCCGGGACTGATTTACATTCTTCCTTCTTTTTCCTTGCCATTTTTTCACCGTTACATAGGTAAGTGTATTACTATCTCTATCCGTCTGTTTTTTGCTCTGCCTTCAGGAGTTGTATTTGGGGCAATAGGTCTGTATTGTCCACATCCTGCTGCTGATAGTTTATTAGGGTCATAGCCGCATTGCATGAATAACCTTAGAACAGTTGTTGCTCTTGCGGCAGATAGTTCCCAGTTTGAAGGGAATCGTTTTGTATGTATTGGAGTGCTGTCTGTGTGTCCTTCAATGGTTATCGGTAAGTCTAACTCCTTCAGCTTTTTACAGAGTTCCATGATTAGAGGAATTGCCTGAGGGTAGGGTCTGTCACTTCCGGGCGGAAATATTTTGTCTGTGTTTATCCTTAGCCTTATACTTGTTCCGAACTTTGCTATTTCTGTTTTTATACCCGCTTTTTGAAGCATACTCCTTATTTCCTGAAGTTTGCTTTCTATCTGTCTTCTTGATGGTATCTTGGGGTACATATTGGGGAATTCTATTGGAACGTTTTTTCCGCTGACGACTCTGTTTTCGTAAATGACGTAATGCCCCCCGAATGCCTGTATTATTCCTTTTAGAGCCTGGTAGAACTTTTCAAGGGATATTGTTGACATGGAATAAAGGAGAATGAAGAACGTTAAGAGCAGAGACATGAGGTCGCCAAAGCTGGTGAGCCACGCTGGAGGAGCTTTGCACTCCTCCTTTTTCTTCCTTGCCATTCATTAACCCTCTTTCACTTCCACTCCTAAGAGTCCAGCAAGTTTTTGCTTGAGTATATTTGGGTTTAAACCTTTTTCTATTGCTTCTGCAGTAAGTATGTAGGCTTCAAGGTAAAGAAGACGTAAGTCTTTGTAGTATTTGAGTTTCTTGGATATCGGAATACAGAGCGTATTGGCTAATATAGCACCGTAAAGGGTTGTAATCATAGCTACTGCCATGCCGGGACCAAGTGCTGATGGGTCTGACAGGTTTTGAAGCATCTGAATCAAACCTATTAGCGTTCCTATCATACCGAACGCTGGAAACAGGTCACCTAAAGCTTCCCATACAGAGACTTCCGTTGATAGTTTTTGGTCTATCTGTGCCATGGAGCTTTCTGCGGTACTGCGTATTTCTTCTATTTCAAGACCATCTATGAGCATTCTCATGACGTCGCCGAAGAAGGGGTCTCTTGCGTAGAAAGAATCAATATCGGCTTCAAGAGCTAAAATCCCCTCTTTCCTTGCTTTTTTCGCTATTTCGGACAGAAAATCAACGGTTTCTAAAGGGTCAGGCATGCCAGGTTGAATCGCTTTCAGCATTGCCTTTAAGCCACCGATGAACTCTCCCAATGGAAAGCCGGCCATTCCAGCAGTTATACCACCGCCGACCGTAATGAGGAGAGAGGGAATGTTGATGAAAGCGCCGGGACTTCCGCCTATGACAATTGAGATAATTATGAGAAGTAACGCACCGCCTATACCTATAAGGGTAGCTATGTCCATTTACCCTCTCCCAAAACGCGAGATAGCAAAACTGCCCGATTAATTATACTTATCGGCAGCTTTTTAGTTCTTTTTACCTCTATGATAAATCAAATATTTTTCCCGGGTTGAGTATGTTGTTGGGGTCAAGGGCTTTCTTAATAGCTTTCATCTTTTCCAGGGCTTCACCTACTTCCCAGGGTAGAAACTCTTTTTTCATCCAGCCGATGCCGTGTTCGCCGGAGACGGAGCCTTCAAGGTTTAGGGTGAGACGGAATACTTCTCTTACCGCTCTTTCTACCTTTTCTTCTTCGTGAGGTTCGTACATGAAGTTTACGTGTATGTTGCCGTCGCCGGCGTGTCCGAAGTTTACTACCATGAGGTCGTACTTTTTAGCTATTTCGTAAACGCCTTTTATGAGGTCCGGAATTCTGCTTCTTGGGACGACAACGTCTTCGTTGATTTTTTTCGGTTTCAAGTTAACGATTGCAGGTGAAAGAGAGCGTCTTGCGTGCCAGATGTGTTCTCTTTCTTCTTCCGTTTTTGCGATTTTGATTTCTTCTGCACCTGCCTTTCTGCAGACTTCCATGGCTCTTTCTATCAGTTCGTCAACGATTGAGGCGTAGCCGTCAACTTCAACGATTAATAGCCCTTCTGCATAGGAGGGAAGTCCGATTTTGGCGTAGTTTTCAACTGCAACGATGGAGTTTTTATCTAAGAGTTCGCAGGCTGTTGGGATGACTTTTGCTTTGAACATGTTGGCTACTGCCTGTGCTGCCTGTTCTATTTTGGGGAAGATTGCCATTGCTGTTCTTACGGCTTCCGGCTTTGGAATGAGTTTGAGGTAGGCTTTTGTGATGAAGGCAAGCGTTCCTTCTGAGCCGACTATCAGGTCTTTTAAGTTGTATCCTGCGACGGACTTAACGGCTTTTGAACCTACTTTTGCAATCGTGCCGTCGGCAAAGACAACTTCAAGTTGCATGACGTAATCTTTCGTTACGCCGTATTTGACGCACCGGGGTCCACCTGCGTTTTCGGCAATGTTACCGCCGATTGTTGAATACTTATAACTTGAAGGGTCTGGCGGGTAGAAGAGTCCTTTCTTTTCAACCTCTTTTTGGAGGTCGTAGGTTACGACGCCCGGTTCTGTGAGGACGGCTAAGTTGTCTTCATCTATTTCCAATATTCTGTTCATCTTTTCAGTTGATACTACTATGCCGCCGTTTATGGGGGCTGAACCGCCTGTAAGACCGGAGCCGGCGCCGCGGGGGTAGATAGGGATTTTTTCTTCGTTAGCGATGGAGAGGATTTTTGATACGTGTTCTTCATTTTCCGGAAACACTACTAAGTCTGGAATGGCTTTGTAGCCTGTTGGTGTGCCGTCGTAGGCGTAGGCAGCGCGAAAATCAATGGAAGATTTTACTCTTTCCTTTCCTATTGCTTCCTTTAAGTATTTTTCAACTTTTTCAACGTTCATTTTTCCTCCGATTTGCTGATTCTTATTTCTATGGTTTCCGGTTTTTCAACGCCTTTTAGCGCGCTGATGAATCCTTCTATTACTCCCATAAGGCTTTTCTTTACGTAGTGTTTCATCGGAATCTCTTTCCCGTTTACTAAGAGTGTTACTTCGTGCGGAAAATCGTCGTTTCTCTTTTTAATGAAGCTTTTTTCTAAGAATTCGGCTACTTCTTCCGGTTTTTCTATTGAGAAGTTTTTAATATCAGGGATTTCAAAGTCGGAGGCTACGGCTATTACGTTTTTTAGCTGGTTGTGGAGGGGATTTTTGTTTAGTTCTTTTCTTATTACTTCTATTTTTGGAACGGAGGAGTTTTTGAAGCCTTCACATATTACAATGTCAAAGTGGGGAAAGTAGTGGAATACCAGCTCAGTTAAAGGGAGCTGCTCTTTGCTAAAAAGGACGATTTCGTCTGGCATTACGAGAGCTACGGCATCTGCGCCTGATTGTTTATAAATAAACGTATCTTTACCTTCTGTGTCTTTTATAAGACCTGAATGCTTCGTTGATTTGACGACAGCTACTTTATAGCCTTTCTCTTTCAGTATTCTTACCACTTTTGAGGCGAAGCTGGTTTTTCCGGAGTTGTGATATCCTACAAAGGCAACTACAGGAGTCAAGGTTTCCTCCTTTTGCATTTAGGAATGATTTCCATTAAATTATTCTGCAACGTTAGATTCTTCCACTCGGGAGGCTTAAAATGGAAAAAATAGTTTTCGTTATTGTTATGACGTTTATTTTAAACCTTCCTTTTGGCTGGTTGAGAGAAGGTGTGGAGAAGTTCTCTAAGCAGTGGTTTCTATACGTTCATATACCTATACCGTTCATTATAGCTATGAGGATAGGACTTGGAATACCGTGGAAGTTTGCACCGGTTTTGATAGCAGTTGCAGTTTTGGGTCAGTTTGTTGGTGGTAGACTTCGTAGACAGATGTTTATTGTGGAGGGGTGATGGATTTTCACGCTACTACGATATGCGCTGCGTTGAGAAATGGCAAAGTTGCGATGGCTGGAGACGGTCAGGTTACTTTAGGTAATACGGTTTTTAAGAACGGCGCAAGGAAAGTTAGAAAGATATACGGTGGTAGAGTTTTAGCTGGGTTTGCCGGTTCTGTTGCTGATGCTTTTGCCCTCCTTGAGAGGTTTGAGGATAAGCTTCAAACTTACAGCGGTAACCTTTTGAAATCTGCTGTTGAGCTTGCAAAGGATTGGAGAACTGACAGAGTTTTGAGGCGTTTAGAGGCGATGCTTTTGGTTGCTGATACTACGAAAATTTTGCTTATCTCGGGAAACGGTGACGTTATAGAGCCTGATATTCCTGTTATGGCTATCGGTTCCGGGGGTGCTTACGCTCAGGCGGCGGCGACAGCCCTTTACGAAAATACAGACCTTTCTGCGAGAGAAATCGTTGAAAAATCCCTCCACATCGCCGGCAAAATCTGCATCTACACCAATACGAACATTGTCATTGAAGAACTTTAAGGAGGAAAGATGTTTGAAAAGTTTTTTGGCGGCAAGGAGAGCGCCGAGGAAAAGAAGGAAGAATCTTTCATGACGCCGGCGGAGATAGTTAATGAGCTTGATAAATACATAGTCGGTCAGAAAGAAGCCAAAAAAGCTGTTGCTATAGCGTTAAGAAACAGGTGGCGCCGTCAGAAGTTGCCGCCAGAGATGAGGGAAGAGGTTGCACCGAAAAACATCATAATGATAGGACCTACAGGCGTTGGTAAGACCGAAATTGCAAGGAGACTTGCCAAGTTAGTAAAGGCGCCGTTTATAAAGGTTGAGGCTACAAAGTTTACAGAAGTCGGTTACGTAGGTAGAGATGTTGAATCCATCATTCGTGACCTTGTAGAGATAGCTGTCAATATGGTTAAAGAAGAAAAGATGGCTGAAGTAGAGGAGAGGGCGAGAGAGCTTGCCTACGATAGACTCGCCGAGATAATGGTTCCAGAGCCTGCGACTGCCCAGCAGTCTCTACAGAGCCTGTTTGACGTATTCCTTTCGCCTCAAAAGCCGCAGCAGACCGATGAGAAGATGAAATCCCGCCTTCAGGACGAGAGAAACAGAATAAAGAAGCTTTTAAAAGAAGGAAAACTTGATGATGAAATAGTTGAGATAGCCGTTACTGTTGAAACGCCAGGTATAAACGTTATAGGCGTTGGAGGTGACCTTTCTAACATTCAGGACATGCTTTCTTCTATTCTGCCAAAGCCCAAGAAGATGAGAAAAATGAAAGTAAAAGAAGCGCTTCGCTATCTAACACAGGAAGAAGCTCAGAAACTTATAGATATGGATGAGGTGATAAGAGAAGCGATAAACAGAGTTGAGAATCAGGGAATCGTTTTCATAGATGAGATAGACAAGGTAGCTGCAAAAAGCGGCGGTAGAGGTCCAGACGTTTCAAGGGAGGGCGTTCAGAGGGACTTACTTCCTATCGTTGAAGGCAGCAAGGTTTCTACAAAATACGGACTTGTAAGGACAGACCACATTCTCTTCATAGCTGCCGGTGCTTTCCATATAGCGAAACCTTCAGACCTTCTACCCGAACTTCAGGGTAGATTTCCCATAAGAGTTGAGCTTAAGCCTCTCACCAAAGAGGATTTTGTAAGAATTCTTACAGAGCCTAAGAATGCTCTTACGAAGCAGTATAAAGCCCTTTTGGAAACGGAAGGCGTTGAGATAGAGTTTACGGAAGATGGGATTGAAGAAATTGCGAGAATTGCCGAAGAAGCCAACACGAAGGCAGAGAACATAGGTGCGAGAAGACTACACACCGTTATGGAAAGGCTATTAGAAGACCTGTCCTTCAATGCGCCAAGTATGAAAGGACAGAAAGTGGTTATAGATAGGGACTACGTAAGGAGCAAGTTGGAAGGGATAATAGAGGATGAAGACCTTACAAAGTATATCCTGTAAAGTAAAAAGTAGAGATTGTGACGCTTACGTTTCGTTTGATAGTGCCGAAAACTTCTACCTTACAAAATTTCAATCCTCTTTCGGAATTAGCGTTGTCACCGCTGAAGGAGAAATTTTCTTTTTCACCGATGGCAGGTATTTTGAGAAGGCAAAGCGTTCAGTGAAACAGGTTAACGTAGTTTTGTGGAAAAGCTGGGAAAAGTTTGTGGAAAAGTTAGAAGATTTAAAATTGGACAGACTATTGATAGATGATAAAAAGGTAAAGGTTTCTACCTACAATGCCTTGAAAAAGAGTTTTTCTGTAAAGATAGAAAGCAATTTCCTTTCAGAATTCAGAGCAGTTAAGACGGAAGAGGAGGTGGCGCTTATATCAAGGGCTGTAACTGTTGCTGAGACAACACTGAATCACGTTATCCATCTGTTAAAACCCGGCATAACCGAACTTGAATTTAGAGCTGAGCTGATAAAGGCGTTTTTCAAATTTGGCGGTGAGGATGAGGCTTTTGAAACTATAGTAGCTTCAGGTAAAGGTTCTGCCATTCCCCACTGGAAAACCTCTCGTAAAGAGATTAAAGACGGTGAAGCGGTTGTTGTAGATTTCGGCGTTCGCGTAGGCGGTTACGTTTCCGACGTAACGAGGACGTTTTTGGTAGGTAACGTTCCTTCCGAATTAAAGAACATTTACGACATTGTGAAAGAAGCGCAGAGAATTGGTATAGAAAGCCTTAGAGTAGGCGTTCCCTGCAAAAAGGTAGATGAAGCAGTCAGAGAATACATAACTTCTAAAGGTTACGGCGAACTCTTCGTTCATTCAACCGGTCACGGTATAGGAGTGGAAGTTCACGAAGCACCGACGCTTTCAAAACGTTCTTCGGAAATTCTAAAGAAGAATATGGTTGTAACCGTTGAACCGGGAATATATGTTCCTGAATTAGGCGGTGTGAGGATAGAAGATGACTGCCTTGTAACAGAAAGCGATGCTTTCGTTCTTTCTACACTTCCAAAGTAGGAGCTTTTATGGAGTTTAAGGTTTTAGCTAAGGACGGCAGCGCAAGGTATGGTTTGTTGAAAGGAACTCACGGCGTTACAGAAACGCCATGCTTTATGCCTGTCGGGACGCTTGGCGCTGTAAAAAGCGTAACCTGGCGCGACGTTAAGGAAATGGGTTATTCTCTGGTTCTCTCAAACGTTTATCACCTTTACCTGCGTCCGGGTTTGGATATCCTCAGAGAAGCCGGAGGACTTCATAAATTCGTAAACTGGGACGGTCTCATACTTACAGATAGCGGCGGTTTTCAGGTATTTAGTTTAGGAAAGTTAATGAAGATAACGGAAGATGGTATAGAGTTCCGCTCTCACATAGACGGTTCAAAGCATTTCTTCTCACCTGAATTTGTCGTAAAGTTTGAAGAAGAGATAGGTGTTGACATAGGAATGGTTTTGGACGAATGCACGCCTTATCCGGCTACTTACGAGTACGCCAAACATTCTATGGAGAGGACTGTCAGGTGGGCTTTGAGGAGCTTGAGGGCGAGAACTACCGATAAAACGGCTATCTTTGCCATAGTGCAGGGGGGAGTTTACGAAGATTTGAGGCTAAAGTGCGTTGAGCTTCTTTCGCCTTTAAACTTTGACGGCTTTGCCATAGGCGGTTTGAGCGTTGGCGAACCGAAGAAAGATATGTATAGGATAACGAGACTTGTTGCGCCGCAACTGCCAGAAGATAAGCCCCGTTACCTTATGGGAGTTGGAAAACCTGAAGACATTTTGGAAGCAGTTTCCTGCGGCGTTGATATGTTTGACTGCGTTATTCCAACAAGAAACGCGAGGAACGGAACGCTTTTCACCTCTCAGGGCAAAATAAACATAAAAGCTGCTAAGTATAAAAACGACTTTTCACCCGTTGACCCTGAGTGCGATTGTTATACCTGCAGGAACTTTTCAAGAGCTTACCTGAGGCATCTTTACGTTTCCGGTGAGATAAACGCTGCTATTCTTAACACCATTCATAACCTTCACTTTTACGCCAGATTGATGGAAAAGATAAGGGAATCAATAAAGAGCGGAACGTTTGAAGAGTTTAAGCGTGCCTTTATGGAAAAGATTTCTTCTTCTCAGTAGTTTCTCTTTTCTTCAAAAAGGATAATTTCACTCTTAGCAATATTAATTTTTGGAGTGTTAAATGCCGATACTTCTTGAAGGAATTTATGACGGGAAGAGGTTTCAAAGGGAGCTTAAAAAGTTAGGACTAAAGAAGGGTGACGTTAAAGAGACGTATATAGCCAACGGAAAAACGTTGATTTTCCTTAAAGATGAGTCTCTTTGCAGAGTTTTTGAAGATTTCGTTCCCGATGAGGAAACTGTTAGAGAGATTGTCACCGTTCACAACTACGTTGAGAAGTTTAAATATCTGATAGATATTGAAAGAATAGCTGAAATTGAAGCGCAGGAAGAGGAAATAAGGAGATTATCGGGAAGAGAGAGGGAATTATTAGGTAGAGCGATTCTTGACCTGAAAGGAAGTAAAGCAGGAACAAAATTTCACCTGCATCTGGTTCGCTTCTGGAGGGAAAAACCGATAGAGACGGAAATTTCAACGGGAGATATCGTTTTAGTTAGTAAGGGAAATCCTTTAAAAAGTGACCTTTTGGGAACGGTAACCAGGCTGACAGAAAAGACTATAACCGTTGCTTTTGATAATAGACCGCCCAACTGGGTTTATAAAAAGGGCGTAAGAATAGACCTTTACGTTAACGACGTAACGTTTAAGAGGATGGAAGAGAATTTAGAAGAATTGAGACATGCCGTTGGCAGGCAGAGGGAATTAAGAAACATTATTGTTGGATTGAAACAGCCGGAACTTCCTGAATCGGAAAGTTTTGAGTTTGAACCTGCCGATAAACGTTTGAACGAAACGCAGCTAAAAGCTGTTAAAAAATCCCTCTCTTCCCCCCACTTCTTCCTCATCCACGGACCTCCGGGAACGGGAAAAACGTCAACGATTACAGAGCTTATCGTTCAATTGGTAAAACGGGGCAATAAAGTTTTAGCCACTGCTGATTCAAACATAGCAGCGGACAACATTCTCTTAAACCTGAGCAAGTATCCTGAGCTGAAACTCGTCAGGATAGGGCATCCGGCAAGAGTTTTGGAAGAGCTTGAAAAGTTTTCCATCTACGCGCTGTTTGAAGAGCACGAAAAGGCAGAAAAGGTTAGAGAAGGCTGGCAGAAGGTTAGAGAGCTTATAGAGAAGAGGGACCAGTTTACAAAGCCTGTTCCCTCTTTAAGAAGAGGAATGAGCGACGATGAGATAGTTTACTTTGGAAGGAAAGGTAAAAGCTTTAGGGGAGTTCCCAAAAAAACGCTCCGTTCAATGGCTAACTGGATTCTTGCCAACTACGAGATAGACGTTCGCATAAAAGCTTTGAAAGAGATGGAAGCGATAATTTTCAGAGAAATCATTGCTGACGCGGACGTTGTTATATCTACCAACTCAATGGTTAAATCGGAGCTTTTAGAAGGTTTCCACTTTGACGTAGCCGTTATAGATGAGGGAAGCCAGCAGGTAGAACCTTCAACGCTTATTCCTATAATGAGGGCTGATAGGTTTTACATAGCAGGAGACCACAAGCAACTTCCGCCTACCGTTGCCAGCGAAGAAGCAAAAGAGTTAGAAAAGACGCTTTTTGAACGTTTAATAGAGGCGCATCCTGAGCTTTCAAGCATGCTGCAGATTCAGTATAGAATGAATGAAAGGATAATGGAGTTTCCCAATAAAGAGTTTTACGATGGGAAGCTAATAGCTGCTGAAGAAGTTAAGAATAGAACGCTTAAAGATTTAGGCGTTTCCAGTCCCACTAAGTTTGAAAAGGTTTTAGCGCCTGAAGTTCCTTTAGCCTTTTTGGATACTTCTACCATTAACGCTTATGAGTTTAAAGCTGAAGGTTCAACGTCTTACGAGAATTACGAGGAAGCGAAAATCTGCGTTAGCTTAGTTTCAGAACTTTTGAAGATGGGGCTTGAGAAGAAAGATATAGGAGTGATAACGCCTTACGCTGCACAGGTAAAACTTTTAAAGCAGCTTTTTATTGAGAAGGAAACCAAAGTGGAAGTGAATTCTGTTGACGGCTTTCAGGGAAGGGAAAAGGAAGTTATTGTTATCTCTTTCGTTCGTTCAAACGACAGCGGTGAGATAGGATTTTTGAAAGATTTAAGGAGGTTAAACGTTGCTATAACGAGGGCAAAGAGGAAGCTTATCTGCGTCGGAAACGCTAAAACGCTTTCTTCCCATCCGACTTATAAAAGGTTTATTGAATACGTTAAGGAGAAGGGCGTTTACGAAAAGTGTAATTAAGATTGTAGAATTTCAATAATTTTCTGGATTACTTCGTTTAGCTTCTGGGTATTAATACGTCCTGCTTTGTAGAGAATTATACTTTTATCTGCGGTAAAGATTCTATTCGGGCGAACGTTACTCGGCTTTCTCAGGCTTCCTTCTGTAAAGTCTTTATCTGTAAGGGGTATGGAATATTCATCTTTAACTTTCTGACTTGTTATCTGACAGAGAATTAAATCGTTTCCTTTTAGGTTTGCTACTACTAATGCTGGTCTTCTTTTAGCGTTACTTAAATCGGAAAATGGAAAAGGGATAACTACTACATCACCTTTTATAAATCTTTCCAAGCTTCTTCTTCCTCCGGTTTTAACCAGTCCTTCTCAAGGGAGGATTCACTCAAAATAGCTGTCTCTAAGTTGGATTTTTCCAGGCAGGAAATAAACTCAAGCACTTTTTCAACGTATCTATCTGGTAGTTTTTCCAGTTTTTCCATTAAAAGTTCTTTGTTTGTCATCAATCTATTCCCTGAAGGTGTTATACAACTGCTGCTACGCACTCTTTTGGTTGAGCCAAATCGTCAAGCCAGCCTGCGTTTGGCGTTAGGATTCTCTTAAACAGCTTTCCTACTTTTTTGAAATCTTTTGCCTGATGGTATTTTAGGTAGATTTCATTTCCTATTATGCCTACGATTTCAATCTTTCCTGTTTTATGGGACATTATGTATTTAAAGCGCTTTGCGTGTCCGTCAAGTTTCTGTTTTGCTCTTTCAACTATTTCGTATCCTTTCTTTAAAGGCACCTGAAAGTGGGTTTTCACTCTTTTTACAGGTCTGCACTGGAAGACGTAGTAAGGTATTACGCCGGCTGACGTTATCTCTTTCATTAGGGTGGCTAAAACTTCTGGGTTATCGTTAACGCCTTTTAAGAGAACCGTCTGGTTACTTACGGGAACGCCAGACCTTATGAGAGCGTCAACAGCTTTTCTTGCTTCTTGGGTTACTTCTCTTGGGTGGTTGAAGTGGGTTACCAAATAAACTCTGCGTTCCGGCGTTGAGTATTTTGAGAAAACTTCTAAAAGCTTTGTGTCATCGTAAATTCGCATCGGATAGAAGACGGGAACTCTGCTGCCGAAACGGATGAATTTGAGGTGGGGGATTTTTGAAAGTTCTGAAAGGAAGTATTCAATCACTTCTGTAGGAAGAACTAACGGGTCGCCGCCGGAAATGAGAACGTTTGTGATTTCTGGATGTTCCTTTATGTATGAAACTGCAGCGTCAAAGAGTTTGACCGTTTCATCTGTTGGAATTCCAACCATTCTTTTGCGGAAGCAGTGCCTGCAGTAGCCGGCGCACCTGTTCGTTACAAGCAGTAGAGCGGTTTCTCTGTATTTGTGCTGGAGTCCGGTTAGGACGGTGTTTTCCTTTTCGCCGCTTGTGTCGTATGAACCGCTGACGTCTAACTCGTCAACGGAGGGGAACGCTATCTGTTTTATCGGGTCGTTTGGGTCTTCCCAGTTGATTAGAGAGGCGTAGTAGTCGGGAATGAACATGGGGTGTCGCTGAAGAACTTTTTTCAGTTTTTTCTTTTCCTGAGCAGGTATTTTAAAGCCGAAATTTTCTTCTATCTCTTCTAAGGTGGAAAAGCCGGGGATTTTCATGACATACCACTCCTTAATCGGTTTTTGCGAAATTTTAATAATTGAGTGCTTTGAATTAATTAACGAAATTTATATATCAAAATAGTCCTTGTGTCAGAATTCGTCAACCTTTCTAAAATATTCCTTTAAATTTCTTGACAGAATATTTTAGCTAACCTAAATTAATTTAGTAGAAACAGAAATATGGAGGTATAAAGAGAATGAACTTGATGGAGTTGAGGGAGATTCAGGCTTTAAACACGTTGGTTTTTGAAACTTTAGGTCAACCTGAAAAGGAGAGGGAATTTAAGTTCAAGACGCTTAAACGCTGGGGTCTTGACCTTATTTTAGGTAGGAAAGGTGGTGAGGAAACCTTTTTCGTTGCGGAGTATGGCAAGAGAAAAGCGGGAGACGTTTATGAAGAGGAGGGTATCAAGTATGAAGTAACAGAAATTCTTTCGGAGATGCCCAAGAATAAAAAGCTTTTTGCTCATATAGAGATGGAAGAGGGTAGAGCTTACCTTGTCGGTGAGCTGAGAGAAGGTGATAAGAACATAGAAATTCTTCGTCTTCCTGCAGCCTCTCTGCTTTTAGCTTACTTCAAAAAACATCGTTTGCACCATTTAATTGAGGCTTTAAGAAATGTTGGAACTGCTACAGAGCTTGTGAAACAGAGGGGTCAGGAAGGTAAGCCTTATCCGTTTGAGAAACTCCCGAACGTTGCGAGGAGATTTTTGAGAGAAGCCAAAAAGGTTGAGAAGGAAGCAGGTTTTGGAAGAGTAGCTCTTGCTTACTTTGGAGAGAATAAAGATGGGGATGCTCGTTTCAGAGTTTCCTGGCTTTTACCGACTATTGCGCTCTTTGAAATAGATATTGCAGAAAAAGCAGACAAAATCTTGGCTGCGTTTAAGTAAGGAGGAGGGATGATTGTTTACACCTGGACACCTTTGATTTTTGCCAGAAAAGGTTTTCCGAGAGATGAGCAGGGCGTTCCGTTCCTGCCTGGAAACGTATTAAAGGAAGGGATAGAGAGTGCTCTTGTTTATTACTACATAAAGAAAGATAAGGAGATTGAATCTAAGGTAAAGGCGTATTTGCTCAGGAAGCATCTCAATCCAGAAGCTGTAATAGGTGACGTTAAAAGGATAATCGCTGAGAAGTATTCCTTTGTTAAAGAGATAGTGATTCCGGAGCGTCTTTCGCTTGATGGTGAAATAAAAGAGGTGGAAGTAGAGGTTTTTGACTTGAAAAAATGGGAAGAGGTTGAGAGTTTCAGGACGGAAGTGTTTGTAGGGAGTGTTGGGGGGGATTTTTCCATACCTGAGAAAGTAAAACCTGCTGCGCATTCGTTTTGCGAGGCGCTCGCAAGGATGGAGATGTCTATGCTTAAAGACCATCCGCTTGTGGAAAAGTTCTATCAACCTTTGCTTAACGATATGAAGCGGTGGGAAATTCCTTTAAGGCTTGGTATGTGGACTGAAGTAAGGTATAGGGGATATCTACTTTTCTTCTGGAGAATTAAAGAAGTTAGAGAAAGATTGATGGAAACTCTGAAGATGGACATAAGACCTAAAAGAGTTCTTTTCTTTCCAAGAGAGAGGCAAACTGCTGGTTGGTGTGAAATAAAACCCTAATTATAGGAGGTGAGTCATGATTAAGAAGTTATTGAAAAAAGATGACAAGAAAATGGCTGAACTCAACAGGGAGTTAAGGAGCTACATCTCTCAAATTGAAGCTTTGAGAGTAGAAATTGCTCAGATTGATATTCTGGTATCTGAGTACAGAAACACTATAACTACCCTCAAAAACTTGAAAGACCTTGGAGCTGGTAAGGAAGTTCTTCTTCCTGTTGGAAGGATAGCTCAAGTAGGTGCAAAGTTGGAAGATGTTGATAAGGTAGTTATTGACATCGGTAGCGGTATTTCTGTTGAGCTTCCATTTGATGAGGCTGTTAAGCAAATTGAAAAGGAAATTACTGCGCTGCTTGCATTAAGAGAAGTGCTTGAGAAGGCGATGGTAGGTCTCTACGGAAAAGTTGAAGAAATTACTCAGAAAATCAGGGAGCATGGTCAGTCTGAAGCTACTGAAGAGGCAGAAAATGAAGAAGGAAAAGGTAAAGAGTAAGGAAGAGCTTATTTCCTTCATTAAGGAACTTCCGGAAGGGAGGAGGATTTTCTACCGATTTGGGAATCTTATGGTGGAAGTAACGAAAGAAGAAGCCTTGAAACTACTGGAAAAATTTAACTCTGAGGGAGCGGAAGAGTAGCCCGCTCCCCCTACTAAAAAAGTTTAAGGAGGAAAGTGATGAAAAGACCGTCACTTATAGTGTTTTTCGCAATAATCGTATCTTTACTTTTAGGCTGGACAATAGGGGAATTTTTCACTGGAAGAACTGTGGCAAAAGTGATAGCTTCTATTCCTGGTTCTCCTATCGTTGTTGATGCGAAGTACAATAAAGATAAGCATTCCATTACTTATTCTATTTTAAACCCAGGTGGTATGCCCTTGACTATAGTTGAAGAGTCTTTTGTTTTCACGCCAGGCAAAAATTCTAAAGAGAAAGCTTACGTAGTTTCCCACATTCCTGTTCACGTAACGTTGCCTCCCGGAGTTGTTACATCTGTTGAGTTAAAGCTCAAGCCTGGAACGGAGAAGTTAGAGCTTGGTGATGCTGTTTTAGCAACGTTTACCTATATGCAACCACTTTCCAGTGACCTTTATACTGTAGTTCATCCGTTTACTATGGGAGTTGCTTCTGCTAAAGCAAAAGGAGGTAAGAAGTGATGAATAAAGAGAGGTTGGTTTGGTGGCTGTTTTTTGCAGCTTTCGTTTTGTTTATTGTTTTGATGGTTACGGGGATTTTTGCGTTAACTCCGTTTATAGCAGCCAACCCTGAAGTTGGTGCCTTTTTGATAGGGTTCATTATCTTCTGGCTTTTTGCAAATAGATTAATTTTCGGTTATGGTGCTATAGCTGATGTGTCAAATGCCCTTTATAAAGAAGAAGAGGCAAAACTTGACAAAGAAGAAATTGCAAAAAAGACAGGAAAACCCATTGAAGAGCTTGAACATTTAAGTGAAGTTTCTATAATTATGTTGTGGAAAGGTTATTTAGAGCCTTTCAAATACGCTCTTTTTCTGGGGTTTGCTCTGGTATTTTCCTTTGCACTTCTGTTTGGGTTGAATATCGTTACGTCTCTCACGGTGGCACCTATAGCAGAAGGGTTTATGCTTGGGGCTGCAATTCCTGTGTTGATAGTGTGGATAATGGAATTGATAGCAGATTATTACGTTGCCGCATTAATAAAAAGAACAATGGCAACGTAGATCTCCCCCCGAGATGACCACCCCAACTTATCAAGGGGGAAGCGTATAGCTTCCCCCTCTTTTTCTTTTAGGCTAAGATTTAGTAAGGAGTAGCCTTTGGGCTTAAATTTTAGAACTGGAATAACTCTAATTGTTTGGGAGGCGATAATGGAGGATTTTGTTAACAGAAACTATAAATACGATTTTTCTATGTGCAGCCAACCTATTGAACTTGTGGCAGATGAGTACGATATGACTGAGTTTTTTGAAAGGTTAGTAGGTCTTGTAGAACCAGTTTCGGAAGAAGGGACTCCAGTGGAATGTCCCTATTGTGGTGTAGAACTTGCAGTAATATATCCGGACAGGCTGGAAGAGACGGGTCAGGAAATCTATTTTGGTGAGGAGGATGAACCGTTTGTTGATTTTATTGAGATGATAGAGGAGTTGGTAGAGGAAGGTAAGTTTAGGACAGCGGTGGAAGTTATGCAGAGAAGCGGAGAGTGTAAGAAGTGTGGTAATACTTATGCGGCATTGAAGTTTGTGATTCCGACGACAACTAATTTTGATACAGCTGAAGAGCTTAGGAAGTTCTATAGTGAAGCGCTTTCAAAGGGAGATAAGGAATACTATTATAGGGAACTTCCTGACGTGGCTTTTGTGGGAGTGAGAATTCTTTATAATGGGGAAGAGTTGTGGGAGATAGAAACGCTTCCTTTTGCTTACGATGAGAATATTGAGTTTACCTGCGTATTTAAAAAACTTTACGATATAGTAATGGCGGAGGAGGTATGAAAAGACTTCCAGTAGTGGCGATAGTGGGGAGACCGAACGTTGGAAAATCCTCCCTCTTCAACCGCCTCATCGGAAAGAAAGTAGCCATAATAGACGACACTCCCGGCGTTACAAGGGACAGAATCGTTCAGGAAGCTGACTTGGACGACCACAAAGTTATTTTAGTTGATACCGGCGGCGTTGACACTTCCGGAGAGGGTTTTGCGAAGGAGACGACCGAGCAGGCGAAAAGGGCTATGGAAGAGGCTGACATTATAGTGTTTGTCGTTGACGGTAAAGAGGGAATTACGCCTTTAGATGAGGAAGTGGGGAGGATTTTGAGAAAGTGGAAAAAGCCGGTAATCGTTGCAGTCAACAAGGTTGACGAGCCGTTCATGGAAGACATGGTTTACGACTTTTACCGCCTTGGTTTTGACGAAGTTATCCCCATTTCAACGATTCACAAAATAGGCATTCCTACCTTAACCGAAAAAATCCTCACCCACCTCCCCCCCGACCTCAAAGAAACCGCCAAAAAAGAGTTTGAAAAGGAAGAGAGGAGAAAAAAAGCAGAAAAGCTGATTACAGAAGAAGCCAGCGCCGAACTTGACCAGCTTGCAGACTCTTTAGAGGCAGGCGAGGAATACGAGATAGAAGAGGAAGAAAAAGAACCGATAAAAGTTGCAATAGTCGGTCGTCCCAACATGGGAAAATCCACCCTCCTCAACGCCCTCGTCGGAGAAGAGCGCGCCATAGTCAGCGACGTTCCCGGAACCACCCGCGACGCCATAGACAGCTACGTTAAAATCGGCGACGATGAATTCATCTTCATAGATACCGCAGGAATAAGGCGCAGAGGGAAAATCAAAGACATAGAATACTACTCCTACCTGCGCGCCCTTGACGCTATAGACAGAGCAGACGTTGTTGTCCTCCTCATTGACGCCGTTGAAGGTCCAACAGACAGAGACGCAAAAATAGCCGGCATAGCCCTTGAAAAGTTTAAGCCCGTCATTTTAGCCGTTAACAAAACAGACCTCCTCCAGTCAGAAAAAGACTGGGAGCGCCTCCACAGAGAGCTTGACCTGAACTTTGACTTCATTCCCTTTGCCCCGAGGGTGTTCATCTCTGCAAAAGAGAAAAAAGGCTTGAAAGAGCTGTTAAAACAGATAAAAGACGTTTACAGGCAGTACACCAAAAAGGTCAGAACCGGCGAGTTCAACAGAGCTTTGAGAGAACTTATGGAAATCCATCAGCCGCCGGTTTACAAAAACAAAATCGTAAAAATCTACTACGGAACGCAGGTTAAAACGAAACCGCCGACGTTCCTTCTCTTTTCCAACTATCCGGAAGGAATTCCGAAATCTTTCCGCCGCTTTTTAGAAAACCGCTTGAGAGAGAAGTTTGGCTTTAACAAAATTCCTATAAGAATTGTCTTTAAGAAACGTTAGTTATAATTCCCGTCAAATTTTTAACAGGAGAGAACCATGCCAAAGATAATCCTGGTAAGACACGGCAAAACCGTATGGAACGCTGAAGGCAGATATCAAGGAAAGATGGACATTCCTTTAAATGAAGAAGGAAAAGAGCAGGCAAGGAGAGTGGGAGAAGCTCTTAAGCAGTTTCCCATTAAAGCCGTTTACTCCAGCCCCCTCTCAAGGTGTAGAGACACCGCTTTGGAAATTGCAAAGCACCACAACCTTGATGTCATATTAAAAGACGGCTTTAAAGAGATAGACCACGGCGAGTGGGAAGGAATGCTTGCTTCAGAAGTAGAAGAAAAGTATCCTGAACTTTTAAAGCTCTGGAGAGAAAAACCTGCCGAAGTTAAGATGCCAGGTGAGGGCGGCGAAAGCCTGAAAGATGTTTACGATAGAGCCGTCAAGGCTTTTGAAGAAGTGGTAAAGGAGCACGACAACGACGACCTGATAGTTATCGTAGGACACGATGCAACGAACAAAGTGTTGATGTGCCACCTTTTAGAAACCGACCTTAACAAGTTCTGGGCTTTCAAGCAGGCTAACTGCGGCATTACCGTTTTGGAATATGACCCAGAAACCAAAAAAGTAGTTGTTCACGTTGCCAACGCTACCGGACATTTAGGCAAAGAGATAGACTTTGAAGTTCAAAAATCCCTTTAGTTGTGTTGATTTTGCGCAAACATTGTGTATATTCAGAGGTGTAAGCCTATTTTGGAGTGGAATGTGAACGAAGTTGTTAAGAAGGAAAGGAGTAACTTGTATTTGAATTCTGAAATTAAAGAAAAAGCGAAGAGAATTTTGTCCCACTATGGTTTAAGCCTGTCTGATGCCGTCAACATATTTCTGGCACAGGTCGTTTTAGAAAACGGAATTCCCTTTAAGGTGCGCATTCCCAACAAAGAAACACTTAAGGTTATGGAAGAAACAGTGAAAGGTAAAAATTTAGAGGAAGCTTCGCTGGAGGAATTGGTTTTAGAGGCTGAATCTCGTGTTAAAACTAAAAAGACATAAGCAGTTTAAGAAAGACCTGACCAGGGTTACCTTAACAGATAAGCAGTTTGAAAAGCTGGTCAGGTACCTTTCTCTTTTGATTGATGGAAAACCTCTTCCACCAGAAGCTAAAGACCATCCCCTAATTGGAGATTGGAAGGGCTTTAGAGAGTTCCATTTAGGTGGAGACCTTTTAGTGATTTACAGAAAAACGCTCCATGAAGTTATTCTCGTTCGTATAGGAAGTCATAACCAGCTCTTTGAATAAAATTTTTACATTTTTTTAACAATTCAGTAAAATTCCCCTATCACCTATTAAAACCAACCTTTGTGGGGGTAATATGTTCAAAATAGTGGAAAAGAGAGAACTTGCAGAAAACGTTGATGAGTTCGTTATTGAAGCGCCAGAAATTGCTGCAAAAGCTCAACCTGGGCAGTTCGTTATCGTAAGGGTTACGGCAAAAGGCGAAAGAATTCCTCTTACCATTGCCGAAAAGGACCCGGAAGCAGGAACAATAACGCTAATGGTTCAAAGGGTTGGAAAATCCACCTTCCACCTCTCCTGCTTTGAAGAGGGCAACTGTATAAAAGACGTTGTAGGACCTTTAGGGAAGCCAACCCACATAGAAAAGTGGGGACATGTCGTAGCAGTCGGCGGCGGACTTGGTCTTGCACCCATCCACCATATCTGTCAGGGCGTTAAAGAAGCAGGCAACCAGCTTACCGTTATTATGGGTTTCAGAAAGAAGGAGCTTATCTTCTGGGAAGACAAAATGAAGCTCTTGGCAGACAGGGTAATCGTCACGACTAACGACGGTTCCTACGGAATGAAGGGACTCGTTACCGATGCCCTTCAAAAGCTCATAGACGACGGCGAAAAGATAGACATGGTTATATGCGCAGGACCCGTTCCCATGATGAAGGCAGTTGCAGACCTTACTAAAAAATACGGCATTCCAACAGTTGCTTCCCTTAACCCCATAATGGTTGACGGAACGGGAATGTGCGGTGCGTGCAGAGTAACCGTCGGCGGCGAAACCAAGTTCGCCTGCGTTGATGGACCTGAGTTTGACGCTCATCAGGTTGACTTTGACGAGCTTATGAACAGGTTAAAGATGTTCAAAGACCTTGAAAAGGTTGCAATGGAGAGATTCCAGGAGAAACACTGCGGTTGTAAGAGGGGGCAATAATGGCTAAGAAAGAAATTATAAAGAAAAGAGTTCCGGTTCCTGAAAGAGACCCTCAGGAAAGGATAAAAGACTTTAAAGAAGTTAAGTTGGGTTACAGTCCTCAGCTTGCAATGGAAGAGGCAAAGCGCTGTATCCAGTGTGCACACATGCCTTGCGTTAAAGCCTGTCCCGTTAATGTGCCAATTCCCCAGTTTATAAAACTCATTGCAGAAGGTAAGTTTGTAGAAGCGGCAAGGAAGATTAAAGAGGAAAACATCATGCCTTCTGTCTGCGGAAGGGTTTGTCCGCAGGAAATTCAGTGTGAAGGCGCCTGCGTAATAGGTAAGGTAGGAGACCCAGTAGCAATCGGAGCGCTGGAAGCTTTTGCAGGTGACCACGAAGCGTCTGTTGGATACGAGAAATTTGAAATAAAGGAAAAGACAGGAAAGAAAATCGCAATCGTTGGTTCAGGTCCGGCAGGTATAGCCTGCGCGGCAGACCTTGTAAAGTGGGGGCATGACGTTACCATATTTGAAGCCCTCCACGAGCCTGGCGGCGTTTTAGTTTACGGTATTCCTGAATTCAGGCTTCCAAACGAAACCGTTAGGAGAGAGCTTGACTTCCTTTTGGATTTAGGAGTTAAGTTAAAGGTTAACTTTATCGTCGGTAAAACAAAAACCATTTACGAACTCCTTGAAGAGTTTGATGCTGTTTTCATCGGCTCCGGTGCAGGGCTTCCTTACATGTTGAACATTGAAGGCTTAAACCTTAATGGCGTTTACTCTGCGAACGAGTTCTTAACGAGAGTAATCTTTATGGGTGCAAACAAGTTCCCAGAATACGACACTCCAATCTTTACCGGCAAAAGAGTCGCTGTAATCGGCGGCGGTAACACTGCAATGGACGTTGCAAGAACTGCTAAAAGGCTTAAAGGCGTTGAAGAAGTTTACATAATTTACCGCCGTTCAGAAGCCGAAATGCCTGCAAGAGTTGAGGAAGTTGCACACGCTAAAGAGGAAGGCGTAATCTTTAAAACGCTTACAAACCCCGTTAGATTTGTCGGCGAGAACGGCTGGCTTAAAGCTGTTGAATGCGTGAAGATGGAGCTTTCCGAACCTGACGAGTCCGGAAGGAGAAGACCTGTTCCTATTCCCGGTTCAGAGTTCTTGATAGAGGTTGACACGGTAGTTATGGCTATCGGGCAGGGACCCAACCCTGTTGTAGTTGAAGGCGTTAAGGAAATTAAAAGAGGAAAGAAAGGCGAAGTTTTAGTTGACCCAGAAACGCTTATGACAGACCTTCCGGGCGTATTTGCCGGAGGAGACGTGATAAGGGGCGGTTCCACCGTTATCTTAGCGATGGGAGACGGTAGAAAGGCGGCAAAAGCCATTCACGAATACGTAATGAACAAATGATTGAGATACTTAACGTTGAGGAAGCCCTCGGCACTTTAACGCCGGGGGTTTTCCTTTTTAGAGAAAACAGATTTACCGCTTCAGTAGAGGTTGACGGAAAAGTCTTCAAAGCCCACGTTGCAGATACCGGCAGGCTTGAAGAACTATTGATAAAAGGTTCTCCTGTAACTTTAGCTTCAAATCCTAAAGGTAAACTCGACTTTAAGTTAGTAGGGATAAAAAGTAAAGATGAGTGGGTGCTGATAAATACTTCTCTTCACTCTGCTATCGCTGAAAAGCTGATAAACTTAGGCATTTTGGGATTTAAGCCTCAAAGGATTAAAAGAGAAGTGAAAATTGGCAGTAGCCGTTTTGACTTTTTGATTGACGATAGTGCCATCGTTGAAGTTAAAGGTTGTAACTTAGTAGTAAATGATACCTGCCTTTTTCCTGATGCTCCTACTGAAAGAGGAAAGCGCCACGTTGAAGAATTAATAAGACTTAAAAAAGAAGGTTTTAAACCTTACGTCCTCTTTCTTCTTTTGAGAAAGTGTTCGCGTTTTTCTCCTAACCGCAACACAGACCCAGAGTTTTCAAGAGTTCTTGAAGAGGCGGTTTCTGAAGGTTTAAAAGTTGTTACTGCATCCCTTTCTTTTGACGGACGGAGAGTTTTTTATTCACCTGATGATTTAATTAAACTTGTTTGAATTTACGAAAGATTGAGTTACAATTTTCCCCATGAAAAAGCTGTTGAATTCCTTGCTCTTGTTATGTATGTGCGTTTTTGTTTTGTTTTCGTGTGGTCAAACAGATGTTAACGTAATAACCAATGAAAAGTTTCTACTTTCTCCCATTAAAGCTGCTGAGTTTTTTTCTTTCTTTTCAAAAGAGAACCTGAACGTTTCTACGGACGTAGTAAGTTCTTCTCAGGAATTGATTAAGTTTTTGAACTTTTCAACCTATAACGTTGTTTTGACCGATAAGAAAACAGCAGACTTTATTACTTCCAAGCTTAGCGACTGGGTGAAGTTGTGTAAAATAGCGGAGTGGAGAGGGGATTTTTACTATCTCCTTGTTAAGAATTCTTTTCTAAAGGAACAAAAGAAAGTAATTGCTTTTTTAAAAGGTTGGGGGTCGGGAATAGACTATTTAAAAGACCCGGCAGTTAAGAAAGTTTTAGAAAGAGAAGAGAGGATTTATATCCCGAAAGGTATAAAGTTTTTCTCGTGTGAAGGTTGGTAATGAGATTAAAGGACAAGTACTGGCTTTTGACCTTGGTGATTCTAACAATTTCAATTCTCATGGGAATAGTAGGTTATTTCGTTACTTTTTACCTTGCGTCCGATAATTTAAAGAGACAAGCTATTTTGAACGTAGAAAAGTACCTTGAAGTTGTAGCTGTTTCAACAGGCAGTGTTTCAAAAAGAAAAGAACTTAAAGCTGTTTTGGAAAAATCCCCCCTCATCTCCCACGTAACCTTCTCCACCCCCCAAACTCCTTCTCCCTACCAGATAACTAAAAAACTCATTTTCCCGGATGGTTCTCTGAATGTAACTATAGAACTTGATAAAAGCAGGATAGAAAAATCTGCTTCTTCTTTAGCCCAAAAAGTTTCCCTTTCCATCCTTGCAGTCCTTCTCTTTCTCCAGCTCCTCATCGTAATCTTTTTGAAAAAACTCTACCTCAACCCTTTAAACAGAATCAGAAAAGACGTTGACCTGATTCAATCCGGTGAACTGAAAAAAATCCCTGAAAAGGGCGAAGATGAATTCGGCAGAATCAGAAAAAGCATCAACAAGATGATAGACAGTATAAAAGAAAGGGATGAAAGGGCTGAATTGATTTCAAACTTCATTCAGCTTTTAACTGTTGGCAAAGGTTTTAATGGAGAATTTATAGAGCTTATGAGGAAAGTTCTGAAGATTACAGGAACTGACGGCGTTATGATAGGTATTCTTTCTAACGACAACACCTTCAACATAAAAGTAATTACCCCTAAAACTCACTTTTCCCTTAAAAGAAACAAAGATGAGCTTAACGGTATTGAGCCTTACATTTTTGAACTAAACAGAGAGGTTGAGACGAGTAAAGAAAGTCTTTTCTCTGCAGAGGAAAAGAGATTAGGAATCAAATACATATTCGGTATGCCTTTAAATGTTCTCTCACAAACGTTAGGATACGTGATTTTCTTTAAGAGGAAAAAAGAAAAACTTCCAGAGGAAGTCAAGAATTTCATAAGAAATGTGGCTAAATCTATAGGAGTTTCAGTAAAAATTAAAAACCTCATATCGGAATTGGAAGAAAAGTTAGATAGAGAGGAAAAACTAACGCAAACGGTAATTAAAAGTTTCATACGGAGCATAGAAATTCGTGACTCTTACACTCGTGGTCATTCAGAAAGGGTGGCGTATTACTCAAAAAGGATTGCCAAAGAGTTAGGACTTCCTGATTCTGAAGTTTCTAAAATATACATGGCTGCACTTCTCCACGATATAGGAAAGATAGGAATTCCCGATAGCATTCTTTTAAAGCCGGCGAAACTTTCTGAAGAGGAATACGAGATAATTAAAATTCACCCTCTGTTAAGTTATGAAATATTGAAAAATATAGAGCCGCTCAAAGTTTCTCTTACGGGTATTAAGTATCACCACGAAAGGTGGAACGGTTCTGGATACCCCGAAGGTTTAAGGAGAGACGAAATACCGATAGATGCAAGGATAATCGCTGTAGCAGATACCTTTGATGCGATGACAAGCGATAGAATTTACAGAAAAGGTATGAGTAAAAAAGAAGCAGTAAAAGAGATAAAAGAACTTGCAGGAAAACTCTTTGACCCAGATGTTGTTGAAGTAGCTCTACCGATTCTGTTAAGGGAAAATCCTCCCGAAAGCAGAAAAGAGTTTTTAGACTACAGAATCCTTTCAGAAATAGAAAAACGCCGTCTTGACTATTTCCTCAGAGACCACCTTACAGGTGCTTACAACCGAAGTGCGCTGGAGTTTGCCCTTGCCCTTTCAAAAGAACGTTCTCCTTCACTCAAGGCGTTCTCTGTAGATGTAACGAAACTGAGAGATATTAACGTCAAAAAAGGTTGGCAGGAAGGTGATAGAATACTTAAAAGCTTGGTTCAACTTATAGAAAAGCATATAAAACCACTTTCTATCGTTAGATACTCCGGCGATAATTTTGTTTTCTTCGTTCCTTCTTCTGTTTCCAACGAAGAGATTTCTGAGAAAGTCAAGCTAATAGAGAAAGAACTCGGTGTAAGGTTAGAACTTAACGAACTTTACAACGTAGACAACGTTGAACTACTAAAGACTGAACTTACCGAACTTGAGTGGCAGCGTCCTCAATAATAGTTTTTAGAAGCGGATTGGTAGCTATCCACTCCGATACTGCTGCGTTTAAAACGTATAAAATCAGGTGATAGACAGAAATTTTTATAAAATTTTTCCTAAAAAGCCTGTAGATAACAAAGAAACTGACCAGCAAACCTAAATTACTCAAAACCCTTAGTTGTTGTTCTGCGTCAAAAACGTCAGAAAGCCAAACAGGAATGTAGATTAATGTTGCCTTTTCTACAGCTTCAGAATACTTCATACCTTGAGCTTTTATTACAAGTGCCAAGAGTAAAACGTTCAATAGGTCTGCTAAAAAAGTGACTACAGAGTAAGTTAACGCTCTTTCTTCACTGAAGCCCGCTTTTTGAAGGCTAAAGTAAGAAAGGAAGGGACCTATGGTCCCCAAAGTACTCCAGGCTAAAAGCAGGAATAAAAATCCCCTCACTCTCTCCAACTATACCCCTTGTTAAAAGCTTCAAGGTTAGCCTTTGCAAATTTAGGAACAACTTCTTCTATCGCCTTTTCAACTTCTTCTTTCGTAAACGGAAAATCCTCAAGATGCTTCATCGCAAATCCAAGTAAAAATACGTTGAGTGACTTAACGTTAAATTCCCCCTTTACTGCTAGTTCAGAAGCAGGAACTTTAAACGTTTTAAACGGAATTTCAGGAAAATCCTCCCCTCCATTTGTAACAACAATGCCGTCAGGCTTTAAGTAGTGCAGAAACCTTAAAGTTTCTGTTGGATACAAACCTAAAAGCAGGTCTGCCCTTCCCCTTCCTATCAGCGGTGCTTTAAAGTCTCCAATTTTCAAGTAGGAAATAACCGTTCCGCCCTTTTGCGCCATTCCGTGCGTTTCCGTTCCTATAAAGTCAATTCCTCTGTTTAAGGCGCACCTTGAAAGGAGCTTCACCAAGAATATCGTTCCCTGACCGCCAACTCCCGTTAAAACTATCTGATATCTCATCTTTTTACCTCCACAAACGCGTCAAACGGGCAAAGGTCTGAAAGACATACGCCACACCCAACGCAGAAGTAAGGGTTAACTTCCACCTTGCCGTCCTTCCACTCAAAAGCCGGGCATCCAAACTCGTTTATACACACCTTACAACCGGTGCACTTATCCGGGTCAACCTTTGCGAACTTACCGGGCAGTTTTACGTTTTCCTTATCAAATGTGCAGAACTCCTTAACTATTGCCACAACTGGAAGTTCAGAATTTTCGTAGGCTTCTTTAACCTTTTTAAAGAAGGAAACCGTCGTTCCTATTGTGCCGTCGTATTCCAAGACAAACGGCTTTACTCCGCACCCTTCAACGATTTTAGGAATGCTCACCTCACCAATTCTTTCCGGCGTCGGCTGAAGTCCCGTCATCGCGGTAGTGCTGTTGTCCATTATTACCAGAACAAACCTGTGTTTGTTGGCAACGGCGTCAACCAAAGGCGGAATTCCGGCGTGAAGGAACGTAGAATCTCCAATCGTTGCAACTATCGGTTTTTCTTTGTCAGATTTTGAAAATCCGCACGCAAGCCCAACAGAACCGCCCATGCATAAAACCGTGTCAACCGCTTTCTGATTTAAACCTAACGTGTAGCAGCCGATGTCAGACGGATATATCGCTTTATTCCCAAATACTCTCTTCATTGCAAAAAACACCGTTCTGTGAGGACATCCGGGACACAAAGCCGGAACTCTTTGAGGAACTTCTCCCTCAAACTCAATTCCCGTATAAACGCTTTTATCTAAAAATCCTAACTTTCTAAACGTTTCTTCAATCCTTTCGTGAGTAGCTTCATCTATCGCAAAAACGTCGCCCGTCAGCTTTCCTTTCACGTTTCCTACGTGTTTTATCTGCTCTTCAATCAGCGGATAGGTTTCTTCAAAAACCACTATCGTTTCGTAAAGCTTTCCTAACCTTTCAAAAGGTTCAGTCGGTAAAGGCGTCGGCATGTCAACTTTTATGATGTCTGCCTTCAATCCCGTATCTTTTAAAACTTCCAAAGCGTAAGCGTAATCCGTTCCAGAAGCTATTATTAAAAGCTTTCCGCCTTTTAGTTTTTCTATTTGCGGTTTTAAAAACTCTTCGTAGTTGTATTCCTTTATTCTTTCCAACTTTTCAAGTAGTTCGTATCCCTGCTTTAGTCTCGGATTTCTCGGAACGGCAGCCCACCTGTTTATATCCCTTTCAAACTTTCCTTCTCTGCCTTTAAACTCAAAATCCGGAATTTCCACGATTTGCCTTCCATGGCACACTCTTAAAACGGGTCTTAAAAGCACCGGTATCTCAAACTGTTCGGAAATTTCAATTCCTTTAACTGCAAGGTGAAAGGCGTCCTGCGGGCTAGAAGGGTCAAGAGCTGGAATTCTTGCAAACTTTGCAAAATATCTTGAATCCTGTTCCGTTTGAGAGCTGTAAAATCCCGGGTCGTCTGCCGAAATTATCAAAAATCCACTTTTATTTCCTATGTATGCACTGCTCATCAGCGGGTCTGACGCAACGTTCAATCCAACCATCTTCATTCCGCAGGCTGCTCTTTTGCCCGTTATAGCTGCGGCGTAAGCCGTTTCGTAGGCAACCTTTTCGTTTACAGCCCACTCACTCCAGGCAGGCAGGTTTTTCTCTTTTATTATTTTCTGGTAGGTTTCTAAAATTTCTGAACTCGGCGTTCCCGGATACGCAGACATCAAGTCAACGCCGGCGTAGAGCAGTCCCCACGCTATTGCTTCGTTTCCAAGAAGCGTTTTCTTCATACTTTGCTCCCATGAATGAATTTTAATTCATGAATTCTACCATCCTGAAAGTCAGAGATTTGGAAGGAAGAAATGGTATTCAGTTTAAAAGTTGATAAATCTTCCTTTTTCAAAAGAACTTTTTAACACTTGTTGTAGTGGAGTATTGGAGGAATGAAGTAGGAGTTATCTCAGAATCTTTGTGTTTTCTTTTATAAAAGCGTTTCCTACAAACAGAGCAACGGGCTTTCCGTCCTCTTTCCTTACTTCTACTTCATAAACGCCTGTTCTTCTTGTTCTATTCTTTTCTACAGCTTCTGCAATTAACTTTTCTCCTTCAAAAGCTGGATTTAGAAAGCTTATTGATGCCGAAGTGGCAAGCGCTACATTGCCATAGCTATTTGAAGCTAAAGCAAACGCAAAGTCTGCAAAGGAGAATATAGCTCCTCCCTGACATACACCGGCAGCATTGAGCATTTTATCTTTTACGGTCATTTCTATTCTTGCGTAACCTTCTTTTACTTCTAAAACCTTTACTTCAAGCCATATAGCTACTTTGTCGTTTTCCACCATAAATTGAGCTATTTTTTCAGCCTGCAAGTTTTCCTCCAATAAAAAAAATCCCCCACATCGGGGGACCAGCTACTAAATTTTAGCAATTGCTTCCTTACCTATTTTAACGCCTTCCTTAAATGCGTTTTTGTTAAGGTCAATAAACCTTGCCGGAACGCTTTTTTCTATTGCTTTAATAAAGGATTCTTCAGAAATTAAAGGTTTACCGTCAAACTGTAAGCTCGTAGCTACCTGGAAAACGCCGAGAGCCACTATATTCATAACCTGTCTTCTTCCTAAAACTTCTGCAGCCGTTCTTGCAATAGGCGCTGAAACGATTCTGTACATATTTGCATCAAGGTCGCACTGAACTAAGTCTGCATCAACAATTACCAGTGCACCAGGTTTAACGTTAACTAAAACGTCAGCATCGTTTTCACTACATTCAGGGTCAAGCCTCACAGGCTTCCCTTTAATCATATCGTCGTAAGCTTCTTGAGACTGAATTATTACAGCATCTAAATTGGTAGTTTTGGGAAAGTCTATGAGGTTATCAGAAATGACTACGTCTCCTAAAGAAACACCACTTCTCATGGCAGCGCCGTAGGTAGCCGTTTGAGTAGCCCACAAACCTTCTTCAGCGGCTGCCGTAGCTAAAACCACCGCTGCCAGGATAGAACCCTGTCCTGCTGAACCTATAACTCTAACTTCATATCTCATTTTTCACCTCCAGAAAGCTCCTTCACCTTGCTCCAGTAAACTTCTGTATACTCCGGACGGGAGTCGTCATGGTAAAGAACGCCGCGAGGTATCTTGCCTGCTCTTTTCTCTTCAGGAAGCTTTTCCCACGCCTTAATCGGCAGAGTATTTTCTTTAAACCAGAAGTACATATCCTCTATACCCATTCTGTTCTTCCTACCGTAAATGATTGTACACGGAGAAAGAACTTCTATGAGAGAAAATCCTTTATGTTTAATTCCGTCCATTATTAATTTCTTTAATTCCATAGCGTGATAAGCAGTTCCTCTTGCAACGTAGGTAGCTCCAGCAGCAATTGCTACTTTAGCTATGTCAAATTGAGGTTCGTAGTTTCCGTAAGGGGTTGTCGTGGCGTATGCACCTTTTGGAGTTGTAGGGGAAACCTGACCCCCTGTCATACCGTAAATCCAGTTGTTAATAAGAACAACTGTTACGTCTATGTTTCTACGGGCAGCGTGGATAAAGTGGTTTCCACCGATAGCTAAAGCGTCACCGTCACCAGAGAAAACTATCGTTGTTAATTCTGGCTTGTAGAGTTTAAGTCCCGTGGCAAAAGCGAGCGCTCTACCGTGGGTAGTGTGAAGGGTAAAACCGTCAAAGTAACCGGGAGTTCTTGAGGAACAACCGATACCGGAAACCATTGCAACTTCATCGTTGGGAATACCAAGCTCATCTAAAGCCATACAGGTTGCCCTGAAAGCCTGTCCGATGCCACAGCCGGGGCACCAGATTGTAGGCATTTTATCAAGGCGCAAATATTTAAAGTAAGGTTTTTTCTCTATTATTTTTTCCATAGGTATGTTAGGAGCACTCATTATTTACCTCCCTTTGCAATTTCCTCTAACTTTGCAAGGATTTCGTTAGGATAGATTACGTGACCGTTAGCTCTGTTAAGTCTGTAAACTGGACAGGCGCCTTGAGCACATCTTTCAACTTCTAACACGTATTGACCCATGTTAAGTTCAGGAACGAGAATAGCTTTTACAGACTTTGCAAGTTCGTTTAGAGTTTTTTCCGGTGATGGCCAGATTGTGATTACTTTCAGCAATCCTGCTTTAATTCCTTTTTCTCTTGCAAGGTCAACTGCTGCTTTTGCTGCTCTTGCAGTAGTTCCGAAAGAAACAATTGCAAATTCTGCGTCATCAAGTTTGTAAGCTTCGTTTTTCTCCATTTCTGGTTGAGCTCTTTTAACCTTTCTTATAAGCCTTTCTATAAGCTCCTGACACATTTCAGGATTTGTAGTGGGGAAGCCGGTGTAGTCGTGGTGAAGACCTGTTGCGTGACCTCTGTATCCTGGTGTTCCGTAGTCTGCTATTGCAGGAACGTCATCTTCGCCAGCTTTATAGGGCAGATATTCTTCAGGTGGAACGTCAGGCTGTTTTCTGTTCCAAACCTCAAACTTTCCTTCTTCAAACAGTTCCATATCAACAGTTTCTCTCATGTGTCCTAAAACTTCGTCTAAAAGAAGAACAACAGGAGTTCTTAACCTTTCTGCCCAGTTGAACGCTCTTATCGTTTCTTCCATGATTTCCTGAACGTTTCCAGGATAGAAAACGGGAATTAGCTTGTCGCCGTGAGTTCCCCACAATGACTGCATGATTTCCTGCTGACCGATTTGCGTAGGAAGACCAGTGGAAGGACCTCCCCTTTGAACGTTTACTATCACGCATGGAGCTTCTACCATAAATGCGTAACCTAAGTTTTCCTGCTTTAGAGAGAATCCAGGACCAGAAGTTGCAGTCATTGCTTTTGCACCGCCCATAGAAGCGCCGACTATTGCTGCCATAGAAGCAATTTCATCTTCCATCTGTATAAAAGCACCACCTAACTTTGGTAGTAGTTCTGCCATTTTTTCTGCTATTTCAGAAGAAGGCGTAATAGGATATCCAGCGTAAAATCTACATCCTGCTAAAACAGCAGCTTCAGCGCAGGCGTGGTTTCCGTACTTTAACTCTAACTTTGCCATACTTTCCTCCCTTTAAGCGCTTACAAGTTCTTCGTATTCTTCTGGAGTAAATACGTAGATGCAGAAGTCCGGGCATATCATTTCACACTGCTTGCAGCCGATACATTTTTCCGGATGAGCTACTTTCATTACGGCTTTGACTTTATCAAGCTCAAGAACCTTTGTCGGACAAACGGCTGCGCAGATGTTGCATCCCTTGCACCATTCCTCTTTAACTACAACTATACCTTTTGCTGCCATAGTATCCTCCACTATTGATTTAAATGAGACCTCTTTCCCTTAAAGCTTTTTCCACCATTTCACCGATTTCGGCAGGAGTATTGCAAACGTAAGCACCGGCTTCTCTTAAAGCGTCCATTTTGCTCTTTGCATCTCCTTTACCGCCAGAAATGATTGCACCTGCGTGTCCCATTCTTCTTCCCGGTGGTGCGGTAACGCCGGCTATGTAGGCGATAACAGGTTTTTTAACGTTTTCTTTTATGTACTCGGCAGCTTCTTCTTCCATCGTTCCACCGATTTCACCTATCAAAACGATTGCATCGGTTTCCGGGTCGTTGTTAAACATTTCAACTGCTTCCTTGTGGGTTGTTCCTGGAACAGGGTCGCCGCCAATACCTATAACTGTTGATTGCCCAATTCCTCTTGTGGTTAGCTGGTATGCTGCCTCGTATGTGAGAGTTCCAGACCTTGAAACTATCCCCACTCTTCCTTTTTTGAAGATGTGTCCCGGCATAATTCCCATTTTACACTCTTCAGGAGTTATCACGCCCGGACAGTTAGGACCTACGTATCTTACACCCGTTCCTTCAAGTGCGCGCTTTACTTTAACCATGTCGTTTACGGGAATACCTTCAGTAATACAAACAATTAATTTTATCCCGGCGTCTGCTGCTTCCATTATGGCGTCTGCCGCAAAAGCAGGTGGAACAAAGATAAGTGAAGCGTTTGCTCCGGTTTCTTTTACTGCTTCTTCTACGGTATTAAAGACAGGAACGCTGTATTTTCCTTCATCGTCCTGCCACGTCATTCCGCCTTTACCTGGCGTTACCCCTGCTACTATTTGAGTCCCGTAATCAAGGCACTGCTTTGCGTGAAAAGAACCTTCTTTTCCGGTTAATCCTTGAACTACGACTTTTGTGTTTTTATCTATTAAAACGCTCATTGTTTACCTCCCCTTATAGTTCTCCTTTTGCTGCCTTAACAGCTTTTTGCGCTCCGTCTGCCATGTCTTTTGCTGGGATAATGTTTAATCCACTTTCTTCCAGCATTTTCCTTCCAAGCTCAACGTTCGTTCCTTCAAGCCTTACGATTAGTGGTCTGTCCAGCTCAACCTGCTTGGCTGCTTCTATGATACCGCCGGCGATTCTGTCACACCTAACGATACCGCCAAAAATGTTGACGAAAATTGCTTTTACTTTTGGGTCTGACAGCAGTAGTTTGAACGCAGCAGCAACCCTTTCTACTGTTGCAGTTCCGCCAACGTCAAGGAAGTTTGCGGGCTCGCCGCCGTAGAACTTAATCGTATCCATGGTAGCCATTGCAAGTCCTGCACCGTTAACCATGCAACCTATATTGCCGTCAAGCTTTACGTAGTTTAAGTCCCACTTTTTCGCTTCAAGTTCAAGTGGGTCTATCTGAGTTGTATCTTCAAGTTCTTGAATGTCAGGGTGGCGATATAGAGCGTTGTCATCAAAGTCAATCTTTGCGTCAAGACATATGAAGTTTCCTTCTTTTGTTTCAACTAACGGGTTAATTTCTATCAGCGAAGCGTCAAGGTCAAAATACATTTTTGATAGAGTCATTGCTATTTTTACGAACTGATTGATAAGATTTCTGTCTTTAAGTCCTATTTTGAACGCTATTTTTCTTGCCTGATACGGTAGCAGTCCTATTGCGGGGTCAACGTGTTCTTTAATAATTAGTTCCGGGTTTGTTTTTGCTATTTCTTCAATTTCCATTCCGCCGGCGGCAGAAACCATAAGAACCGGTCTTGAAACTTCTCTGTCAAGAGTTAAGCCTACATAGAATTCTCTACCGATGTTTACGCCAGCTTCTACTAAAACACAGTTTATCGGAAGTCCTTCAGGGTTCTGGTAGGTTTTAAGCCTGCTGCCTATCATTTCAGCAGCAATTTTTCCGGCTTCTTCAGGAGACTTAGCAAGCTTTACGCCTCCTGCTTTTCCCCTTCCTCCGGCGTGAACCTGAGCCTTTACAACGACAACCGGCGTGCCTAACTTTCTGGCAGCTTCTTCAGCTTCACGTGCGTTGTGGGCTACTATACCTTCTGGAACGGGAAGTCCGTATTTTTTGAATATTTCTTTTGCTTGATACTCGTGGATTTTCATCTTTTCCTCCCGCCTTTGAATTGCCAATGATTTTAACAAAATTTTTACAAAATTTTAACAGAACTGTAAGTTTGAGAATTGAGGGAAAGTCCCCCTAAACGGGGGACTTTAAGAGAAGCTTACTATTATCTGAAGCATAATTCCTACAAAGAGTGTTAAGGCAAGAACAGGCAGGATAAGGGTTCTTAATAGGCTTCCTTCTTCTTTACCTTTTAGACCAACCAAAGCAGCTGCATTTGTTAGCTTAGAAGGAGTTATAGCACTCGCGATACCACCTGCGACAGCATGAGCACCATAAGCTGCCATGAACATTGAAGCACCAACAGTTGAAGCTATTGCGCCGTATTGAATTTTAGCAAAGAGAACGTTAGAAGCGGTTTCACTACCGCCGACAAAAGCTCCTAATAAACCTAAGAACGGAGAAATAAGAGGATAGAAGCTACCGAAAATATCGGCTAACGTTTTACCTATTATTAAATCCATATTTAACTCTTTGAAGTGAGCACCTGGCATGAGTTTTCCATGTACTATATCCATTCCAGACCAAGCCATGATGAACGCGACTGCAAAGAAGAGGGAGTAGGCTATAAATGGTCCCCAAACTCTGTTTATCCACGTTTTAAATGCTCTTGATAGCTGTTCCTGTGTTGGTTTTAAGAAAGGTAGAGAAACGATAATTGCTACTAAAATCCAGAAATAAACGTGGGCAAAAACGTTTAAATCTATTTTTTTACCACCAACTATGTGGATAACTTCTATGCTGCCTGGTAGGTTTGCAAAGAACTTCTTAACAGGTGGGTAATTTACCACTAATGAGAATATGAAAAGGAACACCCATGGAGAGACAGCTTTCCAGAATTCAGCTGTGAATTTAGGATTTCCATCTCCGTTCTTTTTGTAAAGGAGATAAGCTACTACCATTGTCGCAAGTCCAGAGAATATACCTATTACCTCAACCGGAACGATTTTTGTAAAAGCAAGGAAGAGAGCTGTGAATGAGAGAACCAGTCCTGCTATAAGTGCGCCTTTCCAATGTTTTTTAATAGCTTCCCACTTACCGACAAAATAAAGCATCATTAAAGCAAAACCCACAGAAACTACAGGAAGGAAGATTGTAATGTGTTGGGTGAAACTCCAAATGAACTGGTCAACGTTTTCTATTCCTGGTGGTCTTATGCCGAATGGTCCCCACGCTACTTTAGCAGGTAGAGTAATTGGAATAGAAAGGAGTGCAAATGAGGTTAGCGGGTCATAACATAGAACCGATATTGCAACGGCGGCTAAGGGTGAAAAACCTAAAGCCACGAAAACCGGTGGGAACAAAGCGGGCGTTACAACACCTAAAGAAGTTGCCAAAGAACCAAAACCCATTCCTAAAAACAGCGTTTGCTGGATTTTATCTTTTGTTATCGCCTGGATAGTTTTAACGATTTGAGAGAGTGCTCCTGTTTCTTTCATAATGAAAATCATTAACATTGTAAACGCTACTGCAAAGGTAATTGCAAAAGCTTTAACAATACCGTAGATACTTGCTCCCCAAACAACGGAAAACGGCGTTTTGAAATAAAACACGGCTACCAACATAGTAAAAATCCACCCCACCACCGACATAAAAACGCCAGAACGCGAGAACATAAGCATTCCGACTAAAACTACTAAAATCGGTAACACGGCAAAGAGAAAATCCATCCTCCCAGACCTCCCAGAAAGTGTTTTAGTGCTGTTTGACAGGTTTCTTTGTGCCGAGGGCTATGTAGAATCCCAAGAGAATGACAACTAAAAAAGATAGAATTACAATAATTTCTGGAAGCATCGCTATTCCTCCTTACTATCAAGCTGATAAGATAAGACAGCTATAAGTAAACTTGTGAAGACAATCGCGCCGAAACCAATAATAATCCAGCCTAATTTTTGTTTACCGTAACGGAAGGCGGTAGTTACTTCTCCTATCAGTAAAGCTATAAGTATGTTCCATAGTTTTTCAAGGGCTATTTCTTTTGAGGTTTTCAAAGCTATGCTCCTTAATCGTAAATTTCTGCTGCTTCAACTAATCTGTTGCCGTTCTTAGCAAGCAGTTCTAATGCTCTATCAAAATCCTGCCCTTTCACTTTAAAGAAAAGAATTGCCTTGTGAGAAGCACCAGCATAGGCGTAGGTGTACTCAATGTCTATGTTATTATCCGCTAAAACCTTGACAACTTTATAAAATCCTCCCGGCTCATCTTCCACCTCTACTGCAAACACGTCAGTTTCGTTTGCCGCAAAGCCGCTTGAAGCTAAAATAGCTTTTGCTTTTTCCGGATTATTCACTACCAATCTTAGTATTCCAAATTCTGAGGAGTCAGCTAAAAATAGCGCTCTTATGTTTACGTCTGCTTTTGCTAAAGCTTCTGCTACTTCAGCTAACCTGCCTTTTCTGTTTTCTAAAAATACCGAAATCTGCTTTATGGCGTATTTGCTTCTCATAGCTTCCTCCAGTTAGATGTTAAGTTCTCTTCTATCAACAATTCTTTTCGCCTTACCCATGCTTCTTTCAAGTGTTTTAGGCTCAACCAATTTAACTTTTGCCCTTATAAAGAGGTGGTTAAGCAGTTCTTCTTCCAACTTCTTCTGAAGCCTCTCAAGAGTTCCAACGCCGTCTGTTAGCAGTTTTTCGTCAACTTCAACCCAAACTTCTAACTTGTCTAAAACGCCTTTCTTATCAACAACTATTACGTAATTTGGAGTTACACCTTCAACCTTTGTAATTACGTGTTCAACTTGGGATGGGAATACGTTTACGCCGTTAACGATTAACATGTCATCGGCTCTTCCTCTAATACCTTCAATCCAGATTAGCGTTCTGCCGCACGGACAAGGCTCTCTTCTTAAAACGGTGATGTCTTTTGTTCTGTAACGAATCATAGGCAGTGCTTGTTTGGTAAGGGTTGTAATAACTAATTCACCTTCTTCACCTTCAGGTAGAACCTCTCCAGTTTCTGGGTCTATTATCTCCGGTATAAAGTGGTCTTCAAAAATGTGAAGGTGACCGTGTTTACACGTTGCAGCTACGCCAGGACCAATAATTTCAGAAAGTCCGTAGGCTTCAACGTATTGGATACCCCAGCTTTCGGCAACAGCCTTCTTTAATCCGGGTGAAGCGGGTTCAGCTCCAAAAAAGCCTGCTCTTAGTTTAAAGTCTTTATGCAAATCGTAACCTTCTTCTTTGGCAACTTCTGCAAGGTGAAGAGCAAAAGAAGGCGTGCAACACAAAATTGTTGCTCCAAAATCTTTCATGAGCATTAACTGTCTTTTTGTAAATCCGCCACTTGCAGGGACAACCGCAGCTCCTATCGCTTCTGCTCCGTAGTGGAATCCTAAACCGCCTGTGAACAATCCGTATCCGTAAGCGTTGTGAACAACGTCTTTTTCGTTAACATCAGCCATCAGATAAGTCCTTACCATAACTTCAGTCCAGACTTCCATGTCGTGGCGGGTATAACCTACAACTGTTGGTTTTCCGGTTGTTCCAGAAGAGGAGTGAATCCTTACTACCTGTTCTAACGGAACAGCAAATAAGCCGAAAGGGTAGTTATCTCTTAAATCCTGCTTTGTCGTGAATGGTAGTTTCTTGAGGTCGTCCAAGCTTTTAATGTCAGATGGTTTAACGCCTGCTTCGTCAAACTTTTTTCTATAAAAAGGAACAAGGTGATAGACTCGTTCAACCGTTTCTTTTAATCTTTGTAACTGGATTGCTGCGATTTTTTCTCTTGGCATGAAGTCCTTGTCTTTCAAAGACATTCCCTACCTCCTTAAATAGATGTAAAAATATTGTATAAAATACTCTTTAACTTTTAAACTTCACTTAGGATTTTTCTCTTTTATTTTGGAGGTTGGAATGTTTCAGAGACGGCTTGAAACTCTTGATAGAGAACTGATAGAAAAACTCCAGCTTGAGAGGTTGAGGAAAACTATCCAAAGAATAAAGGAAAAAAACGAAAGGTATTGGGAAAAAATAGGGAAGCCTGAACCTGAGGATATTAGGAGTCTTAAAGATTTGCAGCAGTTTCCTTTTATAACCAAGGAAGATTTGAGGAAAAACTATCCTTTTGGACTTGCCTGCGGTGAACAGTGCGAATTTGTCAGGTTTCACATGTCTTCTGGAACTACTGGAACGCCGGTTGTCAACCCATACACTCCTGCTGACGTAGAGCAATGGGGTGAAATAATGGCTCGTTGCCTCTGTGCGGCAGGGCTCACCTTTAGAGATGTCCTTCAGATAACGCCTTCTTTTGGTTTGTTTAACGGAGGGTTTGGTTTTCACTACGGCGCTGAGAAAGTTGGATGCTTTGTTGTACCGATAGGTCCGGGAAGGACGCTCCTTCAACTGAAATTTATGAAGGATTTTAAAACAACGGCACTTGCAGGAATTGCTTCCTATCCTTTACGTTTGATTGAAGTAGCAAAAGAGGAAGGATTTGATTTTAAGGAAACAAATCTAAAAGTTGGGATTTTCGGCGCTGAAGTGTGGAGTGAGGAGATGCGCCGCTACATAGAAAGAGAAATGGGAATAGAAACCTTTGACATAATCGGAATGACGGAAACAGGCGGTGTTGGCTTAGGAATAGATTGTAAAGCTCACAACGGCATTCACGTTTGGGAAGACCATTACATTGTTGAAATAGTCAATCCTGAAACTGGCGAAGTTCTGCCAGACGGAGAGGAAGGTGAATTGGTTGTTACGACTTTAACAAGGGAAGGTTTACCGCTTATAAGGTATAGAACCCGTGATATAACGAAGATAATCTCAAGAGAGAGGTGTGATTGCGGAAGAACACACCTTCGCCTTGCCCGCATAAAAGGTAGAACAGATGACATGCTTAAAGTAAAAGGTGTTTGCTTCTACCCGCGCCAGATAGAAGAGATAATAATGAAGTATCCGGAAGTTCTCCCCAACTACCAGATAATTATTGGAAAGCATGAAGGTAAGGACGTTGTAGAGGTTGTGATAGAGGCTGACAGACAGGATGAATACTTAAAAGAGAGGATAGAAGAAGAAATTTACAGCCTATTAGGTCTTCACATAAGCGTTACCCTTAAAAGAAAAGGAGAAATTCCGAGAAGTGAAGGGAAAGCGGTGAGAGTTAAAAAGTTTTCATAATGGGAGGTAAGGTGATGAGAAAACTGCTTGTGGCAGGAACAGTTTTTGCCATCGGACTTTCTAACGCTGCTGTTGCATCTGATTCTTCTGAAATTCAGCAGTTAAAAGCCATGATTGAGAAGATGCAGCAGGAACTTCAGCAAGTAAAAGCAGAGAACCAGCAGTTAAAACAGGAGATTCAGGAGCTTAAAGGTGGTGTACCTGTAAGTGTGCCTAAAAAGAAGGCTTCTTTTGTTTCAAAGACGGGGAAGCCAGTAACCTTCTACGGGTATTTCAAAATTGATGCTTCCTATTCTGACTCAAAAGCCGTTGGAAAGGACTTTATACTTTTTGCTTTACCTGAAAACTCCAACGGTGCTGTTTTGAAGGAATGGTTTCCTTACACTATTAATAGCAACGATAACGACTTTAACATTAACTTTAAACACAGCAGGTTTGGGTTACTTATAAAAACGAAGGAAAACGACTACAACATTGTAGGTAACTTTGAGTTTGATTTTTACGGAACACTTGATGACAACGATGATAACCCTAACCATGCAGGTATAAGAGTTAGAAAAGCTTGGGTTCAGTTCGGGAAAGATGATTGGAATATAAGAGCTGGTCTTGACTGGATGCTCCTGACACAGCTTTACCCTCACCTTTCAAACTTCCCGTCTGGTGCTATGATGGGTAACATCGGTTATCGTATTCCGCAGATTAGATTTACAAAGCTGTTTAAGTTTGATGAGAGCAAGTTAACAACGCAGGTTGCCTTTGATAAAGTGTGGGGTGACCCTGACCCTGTAATGAAGCCTTATCTTGATACTGGTGCTAATTCAGGAAGACCTGATGTTCAGGGTAGGATTGCTTACGACTTTTACGCTGGTGGTGTAAAAATACATCTTGGAACGATAGGGCATTACGGAAAAGAACAGGTTACACTTTATGGCGGTGATGAACAAACACTTGACACCTATTCTTACGGTCTTGAAGGGGCAATTTCACCTGCTTCATGGTTGGAGATTTCTGGAAAAATATGGAAAGGTAAGAACCTTGGTGGATGGTATACGGGAGGTATAGGACAGGGGGTTCTTTTTGTTTATAGAAAACTGGATAATACCTTACAACCGACAGGAGATTATTACTTAAAGACGAAGCTCGTTGATGAAACTACTACACATGACCCAGTTGGCTTGGTGGATGTTCAAGAAATCCGGGCTGAAGGTGGTTGGGTAGAAGTTACTCTCAAGCCTCAGCATGGTTTAGTTTTCCACTTGGGTTACGGTGTTGATAATCCGAAAGACAGTGACCTTCAGTACAATGGTTTATATCCTGTCCTTGCTAGACTTAAAAACACTATGTATTATGGAAACGTTTTCTACAAGTTGACGCCTTCTTTAGGTTTAATGGGGGAAGTTTTAAGGGTTAAAACTGACTATCCTGAAAAAGATATGTATGGCGATACTTACGGTGATGGCACAGTTAACCGATTCCAGGGTAGCATTCTCTACTTCTTCTAATAAACCTTTTAGGCGGGCTCTTGTTGGAGCCTGCCTATTCTTCAGCGTGCTATAATTCCTTCTATGAAATGGACAGTTGGAACTTTAGTTAAAAGGGCTTCAGAGATTCTAAAAAGTCGCGGCGTTAAATCAGCCCGTCTTGACGCTGAGCTCCTTCTTGCTCACGCTTTAGGTTTTAAAGATAGGGTTAAACTCTACTCAGAATTTGATAGACCTTTAACCGACGAAGAAGTAGAAAATTACAGGCAGTTAATAATAAGAAGGGCAAAAGGGGAACCGGTTGCTTATATAACTGGAAAAAAGGAGTTTTTCGGTTTTACTTTCAGAGTTGAAAAAGGCGTTCTCATTCCAAGACCGGAAACGGAGCTGTTAGTTGAAGTCGTTTACGAGTATTTGAAAGGGAAAGAAGGAAAGACTGTTGTTGATGTAGGTACAGGTTCTGGCTGTATTGCTATTTCTCTCTGCAAATTACTTGGAGAGAAACATAAGTTTTACGGCGTTGATATTTCCGCGATAGCTTTAAAAGTAGCAGAGAAAAACAGAAAGATTTTGGGTTGTAAGAACCTTACGCTTTTAAAATCCGATTTACTTCAAGGTATTGATTTTCCTGTTGATGTTGTTGTTTCCAATCCTCCTTATATTCCTTTAAACGACCCAGAAGTTGAGGAAAACGTTAAAAAATTTGAACCTGCCGTTGCTCTCTTTGCCGGTAAAGATGGTCTTGACGTTATCAGGAGGTTAGTGGTTCAGGCTTACGAAAAGTTGAGCGATGGAGGATTTATAGCTTTAGAAGTTGGTAAAGGTCAATCGGAAAAAGTGAAAGAACTGCTTGAAAGTTCGGGGTTTAGGGATATTAATTCTTACGCTGATTTAAGTGGAATAGAACGGGTGGTCACGGGAGTTAAATAGTGGAAAAATTCGTTATAAAAGGCGGTAAACCTTTAAAAGGAAAAGTAAAAATTTCAGGTTCCAAGAACGCTTCCCTTCCCATAATTTTTGCCTCTATTCTTACTGATTCTTTAAGGCTCAGTAACGTTCCAGATTTAAGAGATGTAGTTACAGCGTGCAATCTTTTGAAAGAAATGGAATTTGACGTTTCTTTTGATAAAGGCATTGTTAAGGTGAAGAGGAACGAAAAGATTAAAACTGAAGCACCTTATGAACTTGTGAGGACTATGAGGGCGTCCATTTTATGTCTTGGACCTTTGCTTGCCAAATTTGGTAGGGCAAGAGTTTCTATGCCGGGTGGTTGTGCCATAGGCGTTAGACCTGTCAATCTGCATTTAAAAGCTCTGTCAAAGATGGGGGCAGATATAAGAATTGACCACGGCTACATAGATGCAGAAGTTGACGGGAAACTAAAAGGAACGGAAATAACTTTTGATTTTCCAACGGTGGGAGGGACGGAGAACGTTCTTATGGCTGCCGTTTTAGCAAAGGGGAAAACGGTGATAAGGAATGCTGCCAAAGAACCTGAAATAGTTGATTTAGCAAGAGCCTTAAAGTCGGCAGGTGCAAGGATAGAGGGTGAAGGCACAGATGTTATTGAGGTTGAGGGAGTTGATGATTTGGGAGAGATAGATTACAGGGTGATGGCTGATAGGATAGAGGCGGGGACGTTTTTGGCTGCTGTTGCGTTGGCTGGAGGGAAGGTGGAGGTTGAGGATTTTCCTTTTGAGTATTTAGGAGCGGTGATTGAAAAATTTGAAGAAGCTGGATTGAAAATAGAAAGGAAGAATCAAAATACAGCGGTTGTTGAAAAAACTAACAGATTAAAGGCAACAAACATAGTTACACAACCTTATCCCGGTTTTCCGACCGATATGCAGGCGCAATTTATGGCAGCTATGTGTTTAGCAGAAGGGACATCTGTAATAACTGAAACGATTTTTGAAAACCGCTTTATGCATGCTCTTGAGCTTCAAAGGTTAGGTGCTGATTTGGTTATTGACGGGAATACTGTTGTGGTAAACGGAGTTGAAAAGCTAATAGGTGCTAAAGTTACTGCTACAGATTTGCGGGCAAGCGCTTCTTTGGTTATTGCGGGGCTTGCAGCAGAGAACACAACAGAGGTTTATCGTATTTACCATCTTGATAGAGGTTACGAAAGGTTAGAGAAAAAGTTACAATCATTGGGAGCAGATATTAAAAGAGAAAAAAGTGAACTTCCTTACTAAGCTGGAGAAAGAATGGCAGAAAAGGATTACAGAACAATCACGATTGCTCTTCCTAAAGGAAGGCTTTTAAAAGAATCGGTGGAGTTTTTAAAAAAAGCCAACATTGATGCTTCAGAAACGCTTTCCGATACGAGAAAGCTGATTTTTGAAAGTGGGGATTTTCGTTTCATCTTGGTTAAACCTATGGACGTTCCTACTTATGTCTATTATGGAACGGCAGATATTGGTATTGCCGGTAAAGATGTAATAGAGGAAAAAGGATATCCTCTTTACGAGCCGCTTGATTTAAAGTTTGGAGCCTGTAGGCTTTCTGTTGCTGAACCTGTTAATATTTCTGAACCTTACGATTTGGAGAAGTTATCTTTCATTAGAGTTGCAACTAAGTATCCAAAAACTACCGATAGATTCTTCAGAAGTAAAGGAATACACCCGGAAATAATAGTTCTTTACGGTTCTGTAGAACTTGCTCCTCTGGTAGGACTTGCAGACCGGATTGTTGACCTCGTTCAGACGGGAACGACGTTAAAAGTTAACGGGTTGAGGGAGGTTGACACTATTCTATATTCAACTGCAAGGTTGATAGTTAACAGAGCAAGTCTTAAAACCAAATATGGGATAATCAAGAAAATGATAGAAAACATGAGGGAAGCTTTAAGATGAAAAGAGTATTAGTTCTGCTTTTTATCTTTCCACTTCTAATTTCAATAGTTAGTTGCCAGGAAAAAGCAACGCCAGTTGTTAAAGCGGATAATGTAGAGATAAAGGCTTACTTTTCCCCAAGAGGTGGTTGTACCGCGGCTATAGTGAGGAACGTTAATAGGGCTAAAAGTTTTGTAGATGTCGCTATCTATTCTTTTACCAGTAGAAGGATTGCTGATGCTTTGATAAGAGCTTACAAGAGAGGTGTAAGAGTAAGAGTTGTAGCTGATGAGGGGGCTGCTCGCGGAAGAAGATGTGTACTTCCTCTTCTTGAAAAGTTTGGCATTCCTGTAAGATATAAAAGAGGAAGTGGCGGTGGACTGATGCATAACAAATATGCTGTTATTGACGGAAAAGTCGTTATTACTGGAAGTTTTAACTGGACTAAAAGCGCAGAGTACAGAAACGATGAAAACTTGGTAGTTATTAAAAATACTGACTTGGCTAAGGTTTATGAGAGAAACTTTGAGAAACTCTGGAGATTGGCGGAGCTTGAAAATTGAGTGAACTTTCTGCTTTAAAAGAGAAATTTTTCTCAGAAAGAGAGAAAATAAAGGAGCTTCACTATAAAAAAGAAACTGGATTTGAGATAGCCAACAGATTGAGGAACGCTCTTGATAAAATCCTGATTCCCGCGTTTAAGGAATATTTTTCTAATTGGGATGTGCCAGTTTGCTTTTACGCATTGGGGGGTTATGGAAGAGGGGAACTTAACTTTTATTCCGATATAGACGTTAACCTTATCTATACGGGTAATCTAACCCAGTCACACTCGGAAGATGTAGAAGCTTTTTATTACTTTTTGCTTTCTCTAAAACTTGATTTAGGGTTTTCTTTTAGAAGTGTAGATGAAGCTGTAGAGCTTGCAGGTGAGGATTTAACCGTTTTTACTAACTTCCTTCAAAGAAGAGTTCTCTGTGGTGAAGAAAAAGTAGAAAGGCTTATTAATAGAAGGTTCAGTGAGTTTATTAAGAAGAATAAGGAAAGTTTAGTAACGGAGATAATTGCTGCAAGAAATGAGAGGTACAAGAGGTTTTATGGAACGGTTTACTATCAGGAACCTAACGTTAAAGAAAGTAAAGGTGGTTTAAGAGATTTACACGAAGCTTTCTGGGTGGCAAAAATCGTTTACGGAATTGAAAATTATTCTGGCTTTTTAGACAAGAAAATACTTGATAGGAAAAATTTTAGAGACGTTATTTCCGCTTACGATTTCATGTTAAGGGTAAGAAATCACCTACATATAACTGCAGGAAGAAAAAGCGACATTCTTTCCTTTGAGATGCAGAAAGAAGTTGCAGAATATTTTGGATTTCCTAAAAGCAGGAAGGGTGTTGAAAGCTTTATGAAGAACTATTTTAGTTCTGCTATTGACCTTTCTGTAATTAGTAAAGAAATCATAAAGGGGAGTACAGAAGAGTTAGAGAAAGAGAGGAAAGGTGGTGTTTTTGGATTTTTAAAGTTTAAGTGTGAGAAGCTTCCCCCCTACTACATAGAAAACAACACCCTTTACGTTGAAGAAGACGCAGAGAGTGAAGTTTTAAAAAGTCCGTCTCTTATCTTGGAAGGATTTAAAATTATTCAGGAAAGGGGAGTTGAATTATCTTCTGCCCTTTTCTCCTTGTTTAAGTTGTCTGCTGAAACTAACAGAGAAAAATTCAGGAAGAAAGAAACTTTACAAAAGTTTAAAGAGATTCTTACGAACTTAAAGAGGCTTTCCTACACGCTGGAACTTATGCACGATACAAAAGTTTTAGGCGCATTAATCCCTGATTTTGAAAGGCTTAGAGGACACTTCCAGTACGATACTTATCATAAATTCACAACCGATATTCACTCTATTTTGACAGTAAGGGAAATAGAAAAGATAGAAGAAAAGGGAACGAGTCGCATACCTGTAAAAGAAAAGCAACAGCTTTCGCAAATACTTCAAGACCTTGAGAACCCTTCAACCCTTTACATCGCAGCTCTATTTCACGATATAGGCAAGGGAAAGCCGGGACGCCATGAAATAGTAGGTGCAGGTCTTACGAAAAAGTATATGAGGGAAATGGGATTCAATGAAGAAGAGATAGAAGAAACCTCCTGGCTTGTTAAGAACCACCTTTTGATGTCTCATCTTGCGTTCAGGCGTGACATTTCAGACCCAGAACTTTTGCAACATTTTAAAGAAACCTGCCAAACGGAAGAAAAACTTAAAAAACTTTTCCTGCTTACTTATGCGGATATAAAAGCGGTAGGACCAGGTGCTTGGGATAACTGGAAGAGCGCTCTTCTGTGGAAGCTTTACAACTCTACTCTTGCCCTTTTTGTTGAGAGGAAAACAGCAGAGGAGCTGATTGAAGAAAAGCTTAATCGTCGAAAAGAAAAGGTAAAGAACCTTTTGAAAGGAAAAATAAGAGAAGAATCTGTAGAGAAGTTTTTCCAGAATGCAGATAGGGATTATCTCATTACCTACGCCTCAGATGAGATAGCCAAGCATCTCTTAATGATGAGAAAGATTAGAAAAGAAAATAAAGACTACGAGTTTGCCAGCGAGAGTTATCCTGATATAGGTTTTACTAAGTTTACAATCGTTACCAAGTATAGACGGGGACTTTTTAACAAAATAGCAGGGATAATGTCTTACTTGGGAATAAACATAAAAGGGGCAAATATCAACCGCGCAATAGAAGACGACTGCGACTGTATGGTTTATACCATTCACGTTTCAACTGTTGCAGGTGAAGCTCTACCAGAAGACAAGATAGAGGAGTTTCAGGAGTATCTTGAGAAGCTTTACAGCGGAGAATTTTCGGTTGAGGATTTACCGGGAGACTTGATAAAGCCTAAGACTTTCAGAAAGAACGTTCCTTTACCTGAAAATAAGGTAAAAGTTGATAATCAAACTTCCGATAGATATACTATTATTGAGGTATCAACTTACGACAGGCTCGGTGTCTTATATGCTATTACAAAGGTTTTGCTTGATATGGACACTCGCCTAAGAAGAGCAATAATCTCAACAGAGGGAAATAGGGTTATAGATAGTTTCTACATTACGGACATGGATTATCAGAAAATAACAGATGAAAACAGGTTAAGAGAGATAAAAGAGAGGATTTTGGAAGTTATAAAGTAATGCTAACTCCTCCGCGTCTCTCATCTCCTGCCCCTTCAAAATATCCTGTTACTGCTTGAACGCCACCGAAAAACAGGTTTTTTTCTCTAAACCTAACGACCTTATAGTGTCTTTCCACTTCTTCAATTACGCTGTCTGAGAATCCTGGCTCCACGTAAACCGTTCCATTTTCAAAGTGGAGTCGTGGTTTTGAAACGGCTTCCTTAACGTTCATTCCAAATACTTCTGAGTTAAGCAGTACCTGTAAAATGGCACTTCTTATCCTGTTACTCCCGGCGCTTCCTAAAAGCAGTTTTAGTTTTTCTCCTTCAAATACGGCAGTAGGAGACATCATAGAAGGAAGTCGTACGTAAGGCTCCCATTTAAAGAATCCTTTAGGATTTAAATCTTCTTCTCCCAACATGTTGTTGAGCATGACGCCGCAGTCAGGTATGATAATTCCAGACCCTTCGCCGTTTGTTGTTGTTACGGCTGCACCGTTACCTTCTGAGTCGTAAACGCTTATGTGGGTAGTGTTACCCCACAGGTTCAATTTTCTAACAAACAAGTTTTTAAAAGTTTCTATTAAGTCCTCATTTTCTAAAAGTTCTTCTATTTTATCTTTGTGGAGGTTACCGTTCACAAATTTGCTTCTAAATTTCGTTGTTACTTCCATACTTTCTATAAGAGAAGCTATATGATTTAAACTTCCCCACTTTTCCATCTGGCAATCTTTAAGTAGTTTCAGGGTAAAAGCAATCAGTATTCCTCCAGAAGAAGGCGGTGGATTGGTATAAACTTGCTTTCCTTTGAAGTTCACTTTTAAAGGTTCTCTTTCAAAAACTTTATATCTTGCAAGGTCTTCTTTTCTAATAATTCCACCTTTTTCAATAGAAACCTTTTCTATTTTATCTGCTATTTCTCCTTCGTAAAACGCCCACTGCCCTTCCTCAGCTATCAGCTCTAAAAAGTCTGCGTAGTCGGGGTTTTTGAAAAGAACGTTTTCATCTATAAGTTTTCCGTTGACAGTGTAAATTTTCTTTGCTTCTTCTGTTGCTGTAAATATAGGTTCCAACAGCTTCACGAAAGAAGCCTGTAAAGGCGAAAGATTTACGCCCTTTTTCGCGTATTCTATTGCGGGGGTGAGAACTTCTCTTAAAGGAAGTCTGCCTCTTTCAGTATGAACTCTCAATAAACCTGCTACAAATCCCGGAACAGCTATTGCTCCTGCTCCTATATGAAATTCCTGAACAGTATCGCCAAAGTCAACGTAGATAGGATAAAAGTTCGGATTTTCAATCCTTTTGGGTGGAACGTCAACGAAGAAGTCGTAAAGCAGAGGAGAACTATTTGGAGAAACTGCGAGTAAAAATCCTCCCCCCCCTGCACTGGTAAGTGCCGGTTCACACATAGGAGCTGCAAAACAAGCTGCCACTACTGCATCAAAGGCGTTGCCACCTGCTTTAAGAACTTCTATTCCTGCTTCTGCTGTCAGTCTATCTCCTGCCGCTACAACTCCTTTCATTCGTTTCCTCCGAAACACAGGTGGGCTACTACTTTTTTGAAATCTCTTGTCCTTTCATAAATTCTCAATTCCTCTTCTGCAACTGTGGGAACGCTTGTAAGTTTTTCCAATATTTTGGCGCCTTCTTTCAGCTTCCCAAATTTTTTGCTGTGTTGTGCAACCAACTCTAAAAGAACCGTTCCTACCTTCTTATTTGCTCCTTCATCTATGAAATTGCCGTTTAGTCCATGCCTTGCTGCGTTCCATCGGTTTTGCAGGTTTATCTGGTGGTACGTTGGCTTTACGGTTTCCTCCATAAATAATCTTCCTACCATAACCATAAGGTTAGCTATCCCCTTTAGCCTTTCAAAGTTTGACACAGAGTCACATATTCTGATTTCAACAGTTCCTAAGTCCGGTCTTAACCTTACATCCCACCATATGTCCTTCAAAGATTCTATAGTTTTAGTGTTTTTTAAAATTTCTATTAATTCTGTGAACTCTGAGTAGGAGCAGAACTGCTGCGGTATTCCGGCTCTTGGTAGCTGCTCAAATATCTTACTTCTGTAGGATAAAATTCCTGTGTTTCTTCCTCTGAAAAACGGCGAGGAAGCGGATAAAGCTAAAAACAGAGGTGCATATTTAACAAAAGCGTTATAGGCGTTAGTTGCTGACTTCTCGTCAGGAAAGCCTATGTGAACGTGTAATCCGTATATCAGGAAGTTGCGTAAAACTTCTTGAAATTCACTTAAGAGCCTTAAATATCTTTCGTTTTCAGTAACTTTTACCTCTTCAGGTTGGGCAAACGGATGAGTTCCGGATGCTGCTATAGAAAATCCCTCCTCTTTTCCAACCTCGCAACACTTCTCAGATATAGTCTGAATCTGTTCTACAGCTTCGTGGGGATGTTCACATACGGGGGAAACAAACTCCACCATAGATTTGAGAAATTCCCTGTGTATTAACGGAGAATTCACATTTTCAAAGATTGTGTCAGCTTTTCTCGTTAACTTACCCGTATTTCTATCTACCAATTGAACTTCTAACTCTATACCCACCGTTAACGGTGGGGAACTGAAAAACTTCATAAACTCCTCAAGGTTAAAATCCTCAAAATAATCTTATGACAAGATAGGTGTTTTCACAACTTCAGTATATCTTCTAAAAAATCTTCTTCCGTTTCGTGGGGGAGTCTGTGAGACACGATAGATGCTATAACGGAGGTTGTTATTATTATTAAAAGTAAAGCAACGTAAGTTTCTTCATCTATTATTCCTGCATTGAGTCCAAACAAAGAAGCGACAATACCGAAAGTCAATCGCATGTTAAAGAATAAGCCAGCTAATTTGTAAACGGCACTTCTAAAAAGGTTGGCTGTTGCGTATACCGTACCTAAGTATTTTGTCAGAAAGGCGATGATTCCTAAAACGAAGGATAGGAAAATCACTTTTGGGGATATCACAGAAAGTTTTACTGAGTAACCTGCTTTGAAAAAGAAGAAAGGAGCTAAAAAGCCGAAAATGAGGGCGCGGATTTTTTTCTCCGTATTAACGTCTTTCCTAAAAAACTCAGCGAAAAATATACCTGTTGTGAAGGCTAAAACGGCTTCGTTTATATGAACAGTTTCGGATAGAAAACCTAAAGCAATTAGAATTACAATGATAAAACGAGTTCTAAACTCTATCTGGTTTCCTGCGTACCTTTCAAAAAGTTTTTCTCCCCATTTGGGAAGTCTAAACAAAAGTAGGAGAAGGGCAATAGAGAACAGAAGGTTGTAAATATTTATCCCTTCAAATAGGAAGCTCATCGTAAGCATACTGGATATATCAACAACCATGGCGCCTGCTAACAGAATTTGACCTGCTGGAAGGGAAAGTAGATTTTTCTCTTTTAGCAAAGGATACACCAGAGCTAAAGAAGTTGTAGAAAGAGCTATACCAATTAGTAAAGATGCTTCAAACGAATAATTCAAAAGATAATGAGAAACATAAAAAATACTTATAAGAGGGAAAAAGTAAGAACAGAAACCGATGAATAAACTTTTCCAGAAGTGTTTTCTCATGAGTTCCGGGTCTGTTTCAAGTCCTGCAAAAAACATTAAACCTAATAGTCCAAGGTTAGAGAGGAAGTCTATCCATTTGAGGTCTCCTAATTTTAGGAAGTTGGAAGCAAAAACCCCGGCTAAGATTTCTAATATAGAAGAAGAAAAACCTATTTCTAACGCTCCAATTCCTGCGAGTATAATTAAAAAGCTAACTATGAGACTTTCTGTTTGAAGCTTCAAACAAGCCTCCTGTAAAGGTGTAAGGTGATTTTAGCATGCAAAATCTTTATAGACTAATAAGAAAACTTTAATGGAAGAGTTGAAATGAGAAACATCAAGCTAACGATAGAGTATTTGGGGACAAACTATTACGGCTGGCAGTTGATACCTAAAAAACCTACCATTCAAGGAGAATTACTGAAGGCTTTGGAGAAGATACTTAACCATCCTGTTAAATTGATAGGGGCAAGTAGAACAGATGCCGGCGTTCACGCTTTTGGGCAGGTTGCTAACTTCTTTACCGATAGGGATATTCCCCTCTGTAATTTAAAGAAGGCTGTGAATGGATTACTTCCTCCTGACATTAAAATTGTAGAGGTAGAAGAAGTTCCTGAAGGTTTCCATTCAAGGTTTTCAGCTACCGGCAAACGATACCTGTACAAGATTTTCAACAGAGATACTCCGAGTCCTTTTGAGTATAGGCGTTCCTGGTTTATTCCCTTTGAATTGAACCTTGAAACGATGAAAACTGCTTCTGTTTACCTTATAGGTGTTTACGATTTTTCTTCCTTTTCAAAAAGGGATAGGAAAAGGGAAATCAATCCGATAAGAGAGATTAATAAAATAGCTTTTGAGTTTTCGGACAACGCTTTGGAAATCAGAGTTTGGGGACGTTCTTTCCTCAGACATATGGTGAGAGTAATAGTTGCAACTTTGGTTAAAGTAGGAACGGGCAAACTTTCACCGGAAGATGTGAAAAGGATTTTAGACGCTAAAGACAGGTCACAGGCTCCTTACTTAGCTCCACCCGATGGCTTGTACCTTGAAAAGGTATATTACGACGATTATCCATTTTAGCCTGTGCTGAAAGGTAACCCGTTTATAACCGTGTTAATCCATTGAGCTGTTACCGTATCCATGGTTAATACGTGTTCCACTATCCAGTTCTTGAACGTTTCGTTGAAATACTCTATTAGCAGTTCGTTGTTTTTACTTTCTTTCCACTGATTAATAACTTCTTTCACTTCCTTTCTTACTCTGTTGTGTTCCTCAAGGTGACACTCATAGGCAAAAAATCCCGTCCGCCTCATCAAGTCTTCTTCATAAGAAAAGTGATTCTCTAAATCCTCTTCAAAGCTTCTTAAGAGTTTTTCTATCTTCTCTTCTGGTTCGTTTTTTTTCAGTGCATCGTAGAGTTGGTTGAGTATCTGGACTTCTTGTCTGTGAACTAAGTTCATTCCTTCATAAGGTACTTCAGGCAGTTTTTGGGGGTTAATTAACATAAAGATTCTCCTTTTCGCAAGTTATAAGATTAAACTATGCAGAGAGCCGGAGATTTAAATGATAAAAATCAATGAAGCGGGCGGAGAAAAGCCCGCAATAGGAGTCTTAAAGGTGCTTCTGGATGTATTCTATAGCATCTCCAACAGTTTGGATTTTTTCGGCATCTTCGTCAGGAATTTCAATTCCGAACTCTTCTTCAAGAGCCATTACTAATTCAACAGTGTCAAGGGAATCTGCACCAAGGTCTTCAATAAATGAAGCCTCAGGTGTTACCTCTTCAGGGTCAACGCCAAGTCTATCGGCTACGATTTCTCTAACTTTCTGTTCGATGTTTTCCATCGTTAACCTCCTCTTTAACAGCTTTATATTATCGGGTGGAATTATAGTCTAACAGCTAAAAAAGTCCACCGTTGACGTGAATCACAGTTCCTGTAATGTAAGAAGCCATGTCTGAAGCTAAAAATAAACAAACGTTTGCAATTTCTTCCGGCTTTCCTTCTCTTTTTAAGGGAATAGACTTAAGAAGTTCCTGTTTGATTTTTTCGGGTATCTTTTCAGTCATGTCCGTTGTTATGTAGCCAGGTGCTATGCAGTTTACCCTGATATTCCTTCCGCCTAACTCTTTTGCAAGTGATTTTGTAAAACCTAAAAGAGCAGACTTTGTAGCAGAGTAGTTAACCTGTCCCACGTTCCCCGTAAAACCTACAACTGAAGAGATGTTTATTACGTTTCCGCTTCTCTGTTTTACCATTGCAGGAATAACTGCTTTAGTTACGTTGTATACGCCGTTCAGGTTCGTATTTATAACTGCGTCCCAATCTTCATCTTTCATTCTTATGAACAGAGTATCTCTTGTTATTCCTGCGTTGTTTACTAAAACGTCAATTTTTTCTTCCGCTTTTAAAACTTCGTCAACGCCCTTCTTTACCTCTTCCCTGTTTGTTACGTCCATTTTTAAGCCTTTAACGCCCAACTCTTCTGCAACTTTTTTTGTTCTTTCTTCAGACGTTCCAGTGATATAAACTGTAGCACCTGCGTTTTTGAACGCTTCTGCGATTGCTCTTCCAATACCTCTCGTTCCTCCTGTTACTAAAACCACTTTTCCTTCAAAGTTCATTTCAACCCCCTTAATTATTTTGCTGCATCAAGTCCTATACTTCCGATGACTGAAAAAATGCTCACTAAAATGATTGTTTTTACAAACCAGTTAACGTTATCTACGATTGCAGGGTATATGCCTAAAGCTATTAGAATAAGGGCAGATACAACCATAGAGATAAGGATACTTGTTATTAACCTCAGTGGTAAGAAGCCTGCGACATTTTGGATTTTCCAGTTGCCGAAATTAGAGTACTTAATGAACATGTATATTCCAAATACCATTGCTATTAGCAAACAGACAGCATGAATCCAAGACATGCTTTTGGAGATTTCCCATATATCTGCGTTTGTAGCAAATGGAAGCGCTAAGATAATAGCTCCTGTAAGTTCCTGAATAAAATCGTTGAAATTAAAAGAGCTTTTTTCCTGTTTTAATGAACCTTCTATGTTTGAAAGGTGTTTTTCCAAAAGCTCTATTTCCTCTTTTATTGTTTCAAATTCTTTCTTTATCTCTTGGTCTGTCATTTTCTTTACCTGAAGATGTAATATAATTTCAAAATCATGATTGCTCAAAAGGTTAAAGTTTTGCTGTTGGTTTCAGTTCTTGCGGTTTTACCTTTAAACCTTGCTCTACCTTCCGATTTATGTCCTCCACTTTCTAAAGCTCAGTGGATTATAACAAGAATTTCCAAAGGAACGTTTACGGTTAAATCCTTGAAACCACTAAAACCTTTCAATGCCTGCCAGATAAACACAAATGAAGGAGAAACGTTCTTTCTATCCGCCGATGGAAAGAAGATAATAGAGGGAATGCTGTTAAACGTTCCAACCCCCAAACTTTCTGAAAGGGATTACAAGATAATAAAGTCTAACGTCCTTTTTTATGCCGGTAAAGGTAAGAAACTTCTTTTAATTGCTACAAACCCCCTGTGCGAAGCTTGTAGAGCTCACAGGAAAGAGATAAAAGACTTTCTTTCAAAGTACAGAATTGGATTTATACCTGTAGGCTTTAAAAGAGAAGAGGAACTTGCAGCCATTGATGCTTTCTGCAGACGGAAAGGATTGAAAGACTTTTTTAACGTTCCTAAACGTTGGAAGCTGTGTGATAGCGGAAAGCTTAAAGTTTGGACTGTGGAAGATGTATTTAAAAAATATGGGATTACTGGAACGCCGGTTTTCATATTTCCCGATGGTACAATGAAACTTGGGGTAGAAGAGGTTTTGAATTCCGTTAAATAATTTGTTGGATTGGGAGATTTTATGGCTGCGAAAGGGCTTGACTTAACGAAACCAATAGAGATTGCCGAAGACATCTTTTGGGTTGGATACGTAGTTCCCAACGACCCATTTCAATGTCACGTTTACCTTATCCGCAACGGAGATGAAAGCATTCTGATTGACCCGGGAAGTATGATTACCTTTCCTATTGTTTTAGAGAAAATCTGCGAAGTAACGAAACTAAGGAATATAAAATACATCATAATGCACCATCAAGACCCAGACATTGTAGGCTGCTACAACACACTTGAATCCATAATGCCCAAAAGAGACGACAGACGCGTCGTAACCCACTGGCGAGCGTACATGCTCCTAAAACACTACCAATGGAAAACCCCCTTTTACTTAGTAGACAAAGAAGGCTGGAAACTAAAAGCAGGCGACAGAGAACTTGAATTCATATTTACCCCATACGCTCACTTTCCCGGAGCCTTCTGCACCTTTGACAAAAAAACGAAGACACTCTTTTCCAGCGACATTATGGGAGCCATATCCGACAAATTCATGTTTTACGCAGAAGACACAGAAGAATACTACGAAGGACTGAAACTATTTCACAAACACTACATGCCCTCAAGCGTTATTCTCAACTTTGCCCTAAGGCAGATAAAAGAAAAAGACCCGGTTTTAATCGCCCCACAACACGGTTCAATCATAAAGAAAGACATGATACCTAAAGTGATGAAAATTCTAAGTGACTTAGAATGCGGACTATACCTATTAGACGAGAAAGAAACAGACCTATTCATATTAGGCAAAACGGATAAAGTTTTAAAACAATTTTTTGAAGACGCGATACTATCATCTTCGTTTGACAAACTGCTTGTTAACTTACTTAACCATATAAAGGAAGAAGTTCCTCACGTTAAAGAGATACTTGTAGCTGGTAGAACGCCTGTTTGTAAGGATGGGGTTGCTGTTATTTGGGTGAAGGATGGGAAAGTTTTGAAAGAGGTGGGGGAGGAGTTTCCATCTAAGGATGAATGTGATTTTTCTATAGATTTGGAAACCAACGAAGGCAAAATAGGATTTTTGTGTATAAAAACTGAACGGGAGTTGAGTGAAAAAGAAAGAAAGTTTTTGGAAGTTCTTTTCAAGAAAATTTCAGTGCCACTTTCTATATCTCTAAGTAGAGAATTAACATATGAGTTTTTGGAAAGAGAAAATAAACAACTATTTGAGAAAGCCACAAAAGACCCGCTGACAGGACTTTACAATAGGCGTTATCTCTTTGAATATTTAAAGGCAAAGTTGGAAGAGAGGAAACAATTTAAGTTTCCTCTATCGCTGGTGATGATAGATATAGACCACTTTAAAAAGATTAACGATACTTACGGGCATCTTATCGGTGACTGTATTCTAAAAGAGATTGCCCTTATTCTTCGTAAGAGTGTGAGAGTGTCTGATTGTGTTGCCAGATATGGTGGAGAGGAGTTCGTAATTGTCATGCCTTTTGCCAGACTATCTGGTGCATGTAAGAAAATGGAGAAAATTAGAAAAGAGATAGAAAACCACTCTTTTTGTAAGGATATAGGCATTAAAGTCACCATTAGTGCGGGAGTTACCGAGTATAAAGATGGTATGAGCATTGAGGAGTTTATAGAAAGAGCTGATGAAAATCTATATGAAGCCAAACGTTCTGGTAGAAACAGGGTAATTTGTAAATGACTTTTTATTTGGTGGAGGTGGCGGGATTCGAACCCGCGTCCGGAGATGCGACCCGGATAGCATCTACAGGCTTAGCCCGTGTTTTTTCTTCTCGCTCCGGGGTTAGCCCACGGGCAGGCGCCCCGAAGCCAGCCCTCTGACTTCTCGGTAATCCCTCCGAGGGCGAGAGGGATTACCCAGCCCGTCTCTCTGTCGCCCTACCCGAAGCCGACGGGCGGAGCTTCGGGGGACGTCGCTGCGTTAATTAGGCAGCGAGAGCGAGTTCTTCGTTGGCAACTATCTTGGGTGCCTTTTTTACGAGGTTGGCTCCTCGACCTGCCGCTATCCGAGCCTTTGCATCCCCGTCGAAACCATTCACCCCCATTATTTCTGTTCTATAATATAGCCCTCTCTTTTTTTTCTGCAAACTCCTATATTTCAGTAAAACTCTTTTTGAAAGGGGTAAGAATGAATCAGGAACTGATAAGGAACTTTTGCATAATTGCTCACATAGACCACGGTAAGTCAACGCTTGCAGATAGACTCCTTGAGTTTACCGGAACGGTTTCAAAAAGAGAATTAAAAGAACAGATGCTTGATACTTTAGAGCTTGAAAGGGAAAGAGGTATTACCATAAAGCTTAACGCTGTTAGAATGAACTATAAGGCTGATGATGGAAAAACTTACACGATGCACCTTATAGATACGCCTGGTCACGTTGACTTTACTTATGAGGTTTCACGAAGCCTTTCTGCCTGTGAAGGGGCGCTTTTAGTGATTGATGCAACGCAGGGGATTGAGGCGCAGACGATAGCCAACTTCTTTTTGGCTTTAGACGCCGGGCTTGAAATTATTCCTGTTATAAACAAGATTGACCTGCCGAGCGCCAACGTTGAATGGGTAAAGGAGCAGATTGCAGAAGTTTTAGGGCTTGACCCTGACGATGCCATACCTGCTTCTGCTAAAGAAGGAATTGGAATAAAGGAGATTTTAGAAGCGATAGTGAAGAAAGTGCCTCCGCCTTCTGGTGACCCAAATAAGCCTTTGAAAGCTTTGATTTTTGATTCTTACTACGATAACTACAAAGGGGTAATTCCTTTTATCAGGGTGTTTGACGGCGTAATAAAGCCGGGAATGACCATAAAGCTTATGTCTAACGATAAAGAGTTTGAAGTTGTGGAAGTCGGAACACAATCTCCTCAAATGGTTAAGTTAGACCAGCTTTCTGCCGGAGAGGTTGGCTGGATTGCAGCAAACATTAAGAACATAGAGGATACGCAGGTTGGCGACACGATAACGGACGCTAAAAATCCAACCGATGAGCCCTGTCCCGGCTTTAGACCTGCAAAGCCGATGGTATTTGCGGGACTTTACCCTGTAGATTCTGACGATTACGAGAACCTGAAGGAAGCTCTGGAAAAACTGAAGTTAAACGATGCTGCGCTTTTCTTTGAACCGGAAACTTCTGCTGCGCTTGGGTTTGGGTTTAGGTGTGGATTTTTGGGTCTTCTTCACATGGAAGTGATAAAAGAAAGGCTTGAGAGAGAGTTTGGTTTAAACCTTATAGCAACTGCACCGAGCGTTATTTACAAGGTTTATCTGAAAGACGGTACCGTCGTTGACGTTCAAAACCCGGCAGAGATGCCGCCACCGGAAAAGATAGAAAGAATTGAAGAACCTTATATTACAGCTTCTATTATTACGCCTGCTGAATACGTTGGACCTATTATGCAGCTCTGTCAGGATAGAAGAGGTATTCAAACAGGATTTACCTACTTAGACCAGTCAAGAGTAGAACTGCGATACGACATGCCTCTTTCCGAAATTCTTTTTGACTTCTTTGATAAGTTAAAGTCCGTTTCAAGAGGTTACGCTTCTTTTGACTACGAGCTTGCTGGTTATAAGCCATCTGAACTTGTAAAGCTTGACATTCTTATAAACGGAAAACCTGTTGATGCTCTTTCCGTTATCGTTCACAAAGATAAAGCTTACCAGAGAGGGCGTCAATTAGTTGATAAGCTAAAAGAGATTATCCCGAGACAACTCTTTGAAGTCGCCATTCAGGCAGCAATTGGAAACAAAATTATTGCCCGTTCAAACGTTAAAGCTTTGAGGAAGGACGTTCTTGCCAAGTGTTACGGTGGTGACGTTACGAGAAAGAAGAAACTCCTTGAAAAGCAGAAAGAAGGTAAAAAGAAGATGAAAATGCTTGGTAAGGTAGAAGTTCCACAGGAAGCGTTTTTAGCTGTCCTGAAAGTGGACTAATTTATAATAGAGATTGAACGCTTTAGAGGATAGAATGAATACTGCAAAAGAATTTATGCCTCGTTATACAGTAGAAGATTATAAGTATTGGGAGGGAGACTGGGAACTAATAGAAGGCATACCTTTTGCTATGGCACCGTCCCCTTTCGGTAAACATCAAAGAGCATCTTTTCTCATTGCAAAGCAGATAGAAGAGCAGCTTGAAAACTGTCCAAAAGAGTGTTTTGTCTATCAGGAACTCGATTGGATAGTTGATGAACACACCGTTGTAAGACCCGATTTGGTAGTTGTGTGTAAACGGGTAGATGAGCATTTAAAGTTTACTCCAGAAGTTGTTTTTGAAATAGTTTCTAAATCTACTGCTTTTAAGGACGAAAACGTAAAGTTTGCCCTATACGAGAGAGAAAAGGTTAAGTTTTACGCCCTTGTTTACCCGGACATTAGAAAGATGAGAGTTTTTGAGTTAAAAAGTGGAAAGTTTGAAAAGGTATTTGACAGCGACACAGGTTCTTTCATTTTTAAAATCAAGTGTCCGTTTGAAGTAGATATTGAAAAAGTTTGGGAAAGAGTTTGACTTTCCTTTTTAAAGGGAAATCTTCGAGACGGAATTTCCTTCTTATAAGGAAAGAATTACTTTAAAGAAGCAAACAGTATTTTACTTGAGATTTCTTCAACTGCTTTTTTGACGGGTGGGCTCAAGCCTTTAGTGAAAGGTGGCATGCTTTCTACCTGAATGCCGATGAAGATAACTTTTTGAGGCATTTCGTCGGGAAAGAGTTCGTAGCCGGTTGTGACTATCTCTTCCATTGAAAGGGTGTGGGTTAAACCGCCGAAGCGTTCTTTGTTTTTTCCTTTTTCAATTGAGAATTCAACTATTTCGCCCGGGTTTAGCCCTATATCAACGGCATCAACTAAAATGGCTAAGTCGTAGCCTTTGATTTTTTCTAAAATTTCAAGGGAAGGGAAAAGAAGGTGGCACGTGGCCACCCTTCCTTTTAGCCTTTCAACTATTTCAAATCCTGCTCCATCGTCTCCGAAAGAGGGGTTTCCGATGCCTACAACTATTACCTTCAATAGTTCCTCAGTTCCTTTATTCTCTTGCCGTTTCTGTAAACTATCACGTTTGTTGGATAGTGTCCCGGGTAAGCGTGGGTTGCGCAGGCTAAACACAGGTCGTAAGGTCTGTGAGCCATTTCTATTAGGTTAAGAGTTCCTTCGTCAACTTTGCCGTCTTTAATAAAGTATTTAGCAGCTTTTCTTACGGCTACCTGAATTGCGCCGTTGTTTATGGTGGTTGGCACTATCAGGTTAGCGTCTGTTACAAAGCCGTTTTCATCTGTCCAGTAGTGGTGAATGAGCGTTCCTCTTGGTGCTTCAACTATTCCAACGCCTTCACCGGTTACTTTGCCCGGTGGCGTTACGACTTTTTCGTCTGTGAGTTCAGGGGATTTGAGAAGTTCCTTTATCAGTTCTGCCTGGTTGAGTATCTCTATTGCCCTTGCCCAGTGGTAGGCGAAGATGTTGTAAACAGGTTTTCCACCGAAGAATTCAACCATTTCTTCGTAAGCTTTTTGAGCTAAAGGCGTTGAGTAGCCTTCAGAAGCGTTGAAGCGCGCTAAAGGTCCTACGCTGATAAGGTGGGTGTCTTTGCCGTCTTCAAGACCTTTCCAGCCCTTCTGCTTGAGGTATGGGAATTTTGCGTAGCTCCACGGAAGGGTTTTTTCCGCTAAAACGTCTAAATACTCTTTACCTGTAAATCTGACTATCTCTTTACCTTCTGGCGATACTACAACCTGAGTGCCATGGTAGTAGGTGACTTTGTTGTTTTCGTCAACTGTTGCCATGTAGTTGGTAACGACGTTGAAGTTTTCTTCTTTCAGCAATTTTGAGTATTCGGGATTTTTAACGACAATTTCTTTAAAGAGTTCAACGGTCATTTTTCCGAGTTCTAAAAGGTCGTCGGAAAGTTTTTCTATTTCGGCTTTTTCTTCTTCCGTTACTTTTTTAGCCCAGCCTCCCGGCACTGCTGCGACTGGATGAACGGGCTTTCCGCCTAAAATTTCAACGATTTTTGCTGCTGAAAAGCGCTTCTGAAGTATGTCTTTTACAAGTTCTTTTCCTACTCTTTTTGCTACGCCAATCAGGTTTCTTTCCTGCGGTGGTGCGGTTGGTCCGCAGATGAAGTCTGGCAGTCCTAAAGCGTAGAGGATTTCTGTGTGGTCTTCTATGTGGTGGGCTAAAAGTAAGAGCTGCCTGATTTTTTTGGCTGCAGGAGGGGGTTCAGCGGAAAATATCTGGTCTGCAGCCTTTAGTGATGCCGAAAAGTGAACGGCTCTGCAGACGCCGCAAATTGTGCTTGCGGTTCTCGGCACTTCTTCTATCGGCATTCCTTGAAGGAACTTTTCGTATCCCATGAATTCAACAACTTGAAGGAAGGCGTTTTCAACGTTTCCGTTATCGTCAAGGAAAACTGTTATTTTGCCGTGACCTTCAAGCCTTGTAATTGGTTCTATTTCAGCCTTTCTCATTGTTTCCTCCGATTACTCTTTAGGTTTGACTACTGATGATTTAGGAAGGCTGTATCTGTAGAAAAGGTGCATTGGGTCTGGCACTTTTTTGAGGACTTCAAGGCTTCCCATAGCTGTGGCTATGGTGCTTATTGCTTTAACACCGAAGTCTCTTACGCCTGGTATCGGTCCTCCGCAACCTCTGCACGGAACGTTTACCTTTATGCACGCTGCATCGCAGTCTCCTAAGGTTACAGGACCAAGACAGAGGTATCCTGCTTCAAGCAGACAGACGTCTTCTGGTATTTCGCCTAAAACTCTTTTGACTTCTGTCGGGCGTTTCTTTATTCCGCCGTGTCTTATCGGGTTTCTGGGGCATACGTCGCAGACGGCTTTGCCCATTGTGAGCCAGCTTCCTTTTGGCGGGAGGTCGCCTGACAGCAGTTTTTCAAGTATCCACTTAATATGGTTGTAAGAGGGCGGGCAGCCGCCGACGTAGTAGTCAACTTCAACGACTTGGTCTAACGCTTTTGCTGGTTTGAGGACGGGCAGTTCAAGGTCGTATTTGCCGTCTATGGTGCAGTGGGGGGTGGGGAGGATTTTTTCAGGATTATCAGTTGACGGCGTTTCAATGTAGGCTTTTTTAAGTAATTCTTCTTGAGGAAAGAGGTTAACTAAACCTTTTATTCCACCTAAACTTGCACATATACCGAAAGCTATTAACGTTTTACATTTTTTTCTCATTACTTTTGCCATATGTTCATGTTCAGAGTTTCTAACGTTACCGCTGAAAAATCCAAAATCTATGGAATTGTCTGGCATTGCTTCTAAATCTTTATACTTGAAGTCTGCTATTGTTGGTGCGAAAAACGTTAGTTCAACGTTTTCTAAAAATTCCAGCAGTTTTTTAGAAGTGTCCAGCAAGGACGTGTCGCATCCGGCACAGCCGCCGGCTAAGTAATAGGCAAATTTAGGCTTTGACATGACTGCCTCCTTTAACTTTAAGGAGAGTTTCGTTAACTTCTCTTATTGCGTTAGCAAGTTTTTTGCCCTGAGGAACGCCTATATATTCCCAGCGAACGATTTTGTCGTTTACTCCTAACATCTTTAAAGATTCGTTAAACATTTCTATTCTGTTTTCCTGCATGTAGTTGCCCCAGATGTGGTGGCAGTTGTCTTTGGGACATCCAGCAACGATGATTCCGTCTGCCAAATCTCTTTCAATGATTTCAGCTATAACGTCAAGGCTCAGGGATGCGGAGCATCTTACCCTTATGCTTCTAAAGTTTTCAGGCAACTTTTCCTTTAGTTTTATACCCATTAGGTCTGCTGCGCCGTATGCGCACCAGTAACAAAGGAATGCAAGGATTCTTGGTTTATCTTTAGGCAGGTGCTTGAACGCAACTTCAGCCATTTTTATTAGTTGTTCATCTTCAAGGTTGGAGAACTTGATAGCTTTTGATGGACATGCGGAGTAGCAAAGTCCACATCCTCTACAAAGGTTTGGGTCTATTTCTACAATTGTTTTTTCTTCACTACCTGCGTTTTTGAGGCTTATTGCACCGTGAGGGCAGCACATCAGGCAGGTTTCACACCTTGAACACTTTTCCTGGTCTATTACCGAGTAATACTTTTTGTTTTCTCCTTTTAGCGCTTTATAAGCTCTAACTGCTGCTCCCAAACCTGATTCAATGCTTTCCTGAACGTCCTTGAATCCTTTTGCGCTGCCTGCCACAAAGACCCTTTCAACATAAGTTTCTATTGGATTGATTACTCTTGGCTGGAACTCTAATGGGAAGCCAAACTTGTCAGTTTGGACGTCAAGCATGTTTGTTAGTTTCATTTGGGCGGGAATTAGAGGTTCTGCTAAAACAGCCATTTCTGATGAGTAAGTTTGCTTTTCTCCCTTAATTAAGAGTTTTCCGTTTTCATCTTTTTCTATTTTTTCAACAGCTTCTTGTATAAATTCAACTCCAGCTTTTTGGGCTCTTCTTCTTAATTCTTCAAATGCTCTTCCTGTTGTGCGCAGGCTTCTGTAGAAAACTTTTACTTTTACGTCTGGATGGTTTTTAGCCAGTATGGCTGCTGCTTTAACGGTTGCAAGGCAGCAGAGCCTTGAGCAGTAACCTACATCGTCTTTTTTACACAGGACGAAAGCTATCTCTTTTGGCTTTTTGCCGAAAAAGTTGTTAGCGACGTATCTTTCGTATTCAAAGAGCGTTACAACTTCAGGATATTTGTAACCTAACTCCTCATAAACGCTCATATCTTTGCCGGTAATTCCTGTGGCTATTACGATTGCGCCGAATTCGTCTTCAACGTATCTATCTTCAGCGTTAAGGTCTATTGCGTTTGTTGGGCAAACTTCTACGCAGTTTCCGCACATGGTGCAGGCTGAATCAACGATGTTGTAGGAATCTGGTATTGCAAGCGGGAAGTCTTTGTCTATAGCTCTTCTTTTGGTTTTACCTAAGTTAAACGGATTAGGAATTTCAACGGGACATACCTTGGCGCACTCGCCGCAAGAGATGCATTTTGCCGGGTCAACTTTTTGGGCTTTTTGCAGGATTCTAACTTTGAAGTCTCCATTTTCTTTTACAACTCCTGCAACTTCTGAGTTGACCATTACCTTTATGTTGTCTCTTATCATTGTATCTCTGCCGACTACCGGTATCACGCACTCGCTCGTGCAGAAAGAAGGAGAAGATTCAGACTGCCAGAGAAGGGCTATTCTTGCTGCATTTCCGCCCAAGTAAGGTTTCTCTTCAACTAAAGTTGTTTCAACACCTAAATCAGCAAGAGCCTGGGCACAGCGCTGACCTGCAACGCCACCGCCGACTACCAGGACTTTCTTTTTGAGGTTTTCTTTTAGAGCAGGAGCGTTTGTTTTGACTTTTTCGTAAGCCATTAAAAACATGTCTTTTACTTTGTTGTTGAGCTGTTCTATGTCGTCGTGGATGTAGTAACACTGTTCTCTCAGGTTGAGTGTTTCCCAGGCAGCCGGGTCTAAGCCCAAAGCTACCATGAGTTTTTCTATGCGGTCTTCGTTGAATTGTAGAGAAGACCTTTCTGAACATCCGCCAAAAATTAAAGCGTTCACTTTTCCTTTAAGTTCTTCTGCCTGCTTTTCTGGTTGTTTACAGAAGTCTTTTGTAATTATTACCTTTTCTACACCCGGGAGACTTTCGGCAAATGCTTTAAGGGATTCAAAGTCTATTTTTGACTTTAGAACGTCACCACAGGTGCAAAGAACCACGCCTATCTTTGGTTCTTCAGCCATGAGCCACCTCTCTTCAATTGGTGTAAGTCTATTTAATTATATTTGCTAACTCAAATCAAGTAAATAGCAGGAAATCGCAATAGATAAATTCTGTTGATTTAAAGATAAGGAATTAAAATTGAAGGACTCTCACGCAGAGAGTCCTTGAAGGAAAGTAGAGGAGGAAGAAAGGTTTATTTGCAGGAAGGCATTTCTATTAATCCAACGTTGCCGTCTTTCCTTTTGTAAACGACAGCGGCGTTTCCGGTTTCTACGTTGCAGAAAACGACAAATTCTCTGTTAGAACCTAAAAGTTTAATTACGGCATCTTCGACGGAAATAGGTTTGTAGAGTTCCGGTTCAACTTCAATGATTTCTACAGGTTTTTCGGTAACTTCTTCTTCAACTAAGGTTATCTGCCTTTTACTCTTCTGTGCTTCCCTTTTAGCCTGAGTCTGGACTTTGTCTTTTAGCCTTCTCAACTGTTTTTCTGCAGCGTCAACGACGTAGTCAACGGCAGTGTAGAGGTCATCGGTTTCCTTTTTTATTCTTAACGTATGGTCAAAAACGTTGTAGATTACTATTTCAACGGATGCCCTGTATTTTTCCTTCTTAACTATAACGTCAGCGAATACTTCCCTTCTTTCATCGTCTCCAAGATACTTTTCAAGTTTTGAAAACTTCTCTTCCAGTGTGTTTTTGATTGCTCCTGTAAGGTCAATACCATCACCGATGAGGTTAAGCTTTAGGACAGCCATCCCATCCTCCTTGTAGTTTTTTTCTGTTAACCTACCTTTAAATTAAAACAAATTTTTGAAGGTGTCTATGGAAGGGAAGGCTTTTTTGCTTTTTTCTGGTGGATTGGACAGCGTTTTATCTGCTTTACTTTTGAAAAAAATGGGATTTGAGGTTGTTGGTATTCATTTAACGTGTCCTTTCTTTGAGAAAAATCTTGAAAGTGTAAAGGAGATTGCTAAGAAAATAGGAATAGACTTAAAAGTGATTCCTGTTGGAGATGACTACCTTGAGCTTGTTAAAAATCCCCCCCACGGCCACGGCAAAAACCTTAACCCCTGCATAGACTGCAAAGCCTACATGCTGAAAAAACTGAAAGAGATAGCAGGTGAAAGTGGAATAATCGCAACAGGTGAGGTTTTAGGACAACGCCCTATGTCTCAGCGTTTAGATGCTTTTAGAAAAATAGAAAAGATAGCAGGGCTTGAGGGGAAGGTTTTAAGACCTCTGTCAGGTAAACTCTTACCCCCTACCGTTTACGAAAAGGAGGGAATCGTTGACAGAAATAAATTGCTGTCTTTGAAAGGTCGTTCAAGGAAAGAACATCCAAAACTGCTTGAAAGCTTTGGATTCAAAGTTGACGATTTTCCTACACCTTCTGGTGGTTGCCTTTTAACAGAACCTTCCTTCGCTGTAAAAGTAAAAGACCTGATGGACCATAACGAACTTAACTGGCGGAACGTAGAGCTTCTGAAAATAGGCAGACACTTTCGTATAGGAAATTGCAAGCTGATAGTTGGTAGAAACAAGGTTGAAAACGAGGTGCTAAAAGAGAAAGCAAGAGAAAACGAGTTAACTACTACTGTGCCTGATTACCCTTCACCGATAGGTCTTTTAACGTGTGATAATCCTGACGATGAGACCGTTAAAACAGCTGCATCAATAGTAGCAAGGTATTCAGACGCTAAAAACGAAAAGCAGGTAAACGTAAATGTCTACAAAAATGGTAAACTAATAAAGGAATTGGTTGTTGCGCCCTGCTACGAGTGTGAAAGGTTTATGGTGAAAAGATGATTCTGTGGAGGCGCTATGCCGCTGTTTAAAACTGTTCTTTACTCAACAGATTTTTCCCCTTTAGCTGAAACTGCCCTTGAGTACGTGAAGAAACTGAAGGAAGCTGGGACAAAAAAAGTAGTGGTTGTTCACGTAATTGAATCCCTTTCAATTGAACTGCCTGAAGGAGTTGACCTTTTAGATGCTGAAACCCTCGCAAAAGTTTTACCGAGAACCGACCAGCTTTACATCACTTCAACGATAGAAAAGCTTGATAGAATAAAGAAGAACCTTGAATTTTACGGGTTTGAAGTGGAAATAGCGTTGAGATATGGAAATCCCGGCGATGAGATTGTAAGCGTTGCAGAAGAAAAGAAGGTGAGTATTATCGTCATGGGTGCCCACGGCAAAGGGCTTTTAACAGAGATTCTTTTAGGGAGCGTCTCTGTTGACGTTATGAGAAAAGCGAAATGTCCTGTGTTGATAATCAAAAGGAGGGAGGAGTGATGCTGTTTGAGAAAATCCTTTACCCGATAGACTTTGAAAAGCACAGCCTTGAAGCGAAGCCTTACATTTTAAAACTGAAAGAGGCTGGATGTAAAGAAGTTCACATTCTTTACGTTTTACTTCCTTCAGAATGGGGTTTACTTCCACACGAAGAGTATGACACTCTGGAAAAGGTTGAAGGCTTAAAGAGCGCTTTAAGTGAGGGGTATTCCGACGCTCTGATTAAACGTTTTAAGGAGATGGAAGAGATAGCTAAAGAGTTTGAGGAAAACGGAATAAAAACAAGGGTGGTGATGATTCCGGGAGAACTTGACGAGGTGATTTCAAACTACGCCGATAAGCATGGAATAAAGTTGGTGGCTTTAGGAATAAACGGTGCTTCTCTTTCTATTTTGAGAGTTGGAAAGATTTTGGACATTTTGAGAGCCACGAAGCAGCCAATCTTGATTGTGAAGTCAGAAAGTGAAGAGTGAAGCTTTTGAGAGGTTGATAGAGTTAGATAAGGAGGTGTCTTCTCTTCTAAAGGATGCGCAGCGCAGGGCTGAAGATTTATTGCGGTTCAGTGAAGAGCAGAGAAGAAGGATACTTGAAGAAGCAGAGAGAGAGGTGGATTCTACTGTAAATAAAGAGAGAAAACGAAAAGAGAAGGAACTTCGGGAATTAGAAGCAGAACTTTCTTTAAGGTTTGAAGGGTTAAGAAAAAAATTGGAAGAAACGCAGGTTGATAGTCTCGCAAACAGCTGTTTGAATCGTATCAGGGAGAAGGTTTGCTCTTAAAGACTGCCGTTTTAGGTAGATTGAACGCTACCTGCAGAAGTATTCTGTCAACGCTTTTGAACACCGAATTTTTTAGGACTCTTATAAGAACAGGTTCTCTAAAAGAAGTTTATCAGCTTTTGAAAAAAACTTCCTACTCGCCGTTTGTGGGAGCTGCTGATAGAGAAAGTCTTTTAAGTGCAGTGGAAAGTTACTTTGATTTCCTTCTTGATAAGGTTTTTAAAATCTATCCTGTTGAGGAGTTAAAAAGTTTTTTTCTGGTGCAGGATAGAGGTTTTATTACAGAAAAACTCTTAAATAGCAGAAGTTTCAGGCGCTTTGGATTGGTCTATTCCGACTTTTTAGACGTTCTTACTGTAGTTAGGTATCGTGTCATAGAAGGTCTATCGCCTGAAGATGTTGCACCGTTTTTGTTTGCAAAGGGTAGCTTAAAAGGTTTGCTTCCTGAGATGCTAAAAGCTTCAGGTTTAAAAGAGCTGTCGGCAGTTTTGCCGTTTGCCAGCCACGTTACCACGTTTGAAGAGTTTCGCAAAAGTCTTTTTCGTTTTCACGTTGATTCTTTGAGGAAGCTGCTTTTAGGGTATCCCTTTACACCTGTCGTTTCTTTTGTGGTTTTAAGGCTTAAAGAGATTGAGAAGGTCAATTTAATTGCTGTTATAGAGGGAATAGCTGGGAATTTTGAAAGAGAGCAGATAGAGGAGATGATAATTGATACTTCCTGAAAGGCTTCTTTACGTTGAGCTGGAAGTTGAGAAAGAAAGACTGGAAGACGTTGTTGTGAGGTTGGGGAGGTGGGGATTTTTCCATCCTGAAATTTCTAAAGAAAATGGCGTTTTTATCTTTGAAGATGAGTTGATTCTTTCTCAACTGCAAAGCGTTGCAGAATTTTTGAAAATCCCCCCCACCCCTTCCTATCAAAAAGTAAACGTTGAAGCTTTAAAGGATAAGTTTGAACGCCTGTATAGAGAAACCCTGAAGCTAAAAGAGGAACTGGCACAGGTAGAAAAGGAAAAAGAACTGCTTAGATTAGCAGAAAAAGTGGACGAGTCATTCGGTGGTAACGTTTCTAAGTTGGTTAGAGATTTAAGAGTAATACCTTTTAGGGCAGGCACTATCAAAAAGGAAGTTAGTGAAAGTTTATCTTTATCTTTGCAGTCTGAAAAGCTTTATGCCCTTTTTGCCTCTCTTTATCACGGCGACCTTGCCGTTCTTATCTTTTTTCCACCTGAAAGAGAGTATCTGTTTGAAAAGATACAGTCAGCTTTTAACGTAACACCTGTTCCTCTTAAATACTTTAAGGAGGAAGTTAAAAAAGAGATAGAGTCAAGAGAGGAGTTAATAAAGCGGAAGATTGAAGAGATAAAAAGGCAGCACGAAAAAGACGTTGCATCTGCTCTTGGCTTTCTCAGGGTGAAGAAGAGGATTTTTGAAGTTACATCTTCAGGTTTTGAAAGAGATGGAAAGAAAGTTTTGAAGGGCTGGATACCAGAAAAAAAGAAAGAGGAATTTCTAAAGTTGTTTAACGACTGCAGAATCAAATTCCATCCGCCTGGCGAAAATCCCCCCTCTCTCATCCAAACCCCTTCCTTCCTCAAACCAATAGAAGAGATAGTTTTCTCATACAGCTATCCTTCCTACCACGATGTCAATCCCGTTCTTCCGTTCATAGCCGTTTTCGTCCTGCTTTTTGGCGTTATGTTCGGCGACGTGGGACACGGCTTGATGCTCTCAGCCTTAGCTGTTCTTTTAGAGAAGAAAGGAAAGAAAGCAATAGGAAGGTTGATGCTGCTTTCAGGTATTTCTTCTACGATTTTTGGATTTCTCTACGGTTCGGCTTTCGGCAGAGAAGTTTTCCATCCTTTACTCTTTTCGCCGATGAAAAGCGTTGAGTCTTTGTTAGTGTTCAGCATAGGTATAGGCGTTATTGTTATTACTGCCGGGTTTATCATAAAGTTTTTCTCTTCCGTTCACAGAGAAAGCTTTGAGCAGGTTATTTTCGGTGAAGAGGGCGTCCTTTCCTTCGTTGCCTACTGGCTTTCTTTGGGTATTCTGATTAAAGCGCTTGTTCTGAAGATGAGCGTAAAGGTAGAGCTAACAATTCTTTTTATTCTACTTTTGGCTTCATTTCTCTACGCTTTCAGGAAAACGAAGCAGGCTGCTACCTCTTTTATAGATGCCGTCCGAATTCTTTTAGAGAATCTGATTAACACGCTTTCGTTCATGAGGCTTGGGGCGTTTGCTCTTGCGCACGGCGCTCTGTTTTTTGCCGTTTTTACCGTTGCAGAATCTGTCAGGGCTCTTAAAGGAGGAACTCTGATATACTGGTTAATAGTGGTATTGGGTAACCTGTTTGTCGTTGCTTTAGAAGGTTTAATAGTTACGATACAGGCGTTAAGGCTCAACTATTACGAGTTCTTTAAGAAGTTTTACAGGGGTGGAGGAAGACCGTTCAAACCGTTTAGACTGGAAGTTGAATAGTTATAATTTTTAAATGGAACATAATCATGGAGAACAGGTGAAAATCCTTAAAAGAACTGCGCGTAAGAAACCTAAAAGTCTATCGGAAATAGTTGAAGTTCTCTTAAAACATCGTGAAGAGCTATACCAGAGATACGGGGTTAAGCATTTGAAAATTTTTGGTTCTTTTGCCAGAAACGAACAAAAAAGGGATAGTGACTTAGATGTAATCGTTTTTCTTGATGGCAGGATAGATTTACTCGGTTTTGTAGAACTCAAGCATTACTTAGAAGAGATTACCGGGCTTTCAGTAGATTTAGTGACAGATAGAGGGATAAGTCCTTTTGTTAAACCTTACATTCAGGAGTTTGAGGTTTTTTAATGAAGAAAAAAAGTTACAAGGTTTTTCTGCACCATATTCTGCAGGAATGCAACTTTCTAATTGAAAATTCACGCACTTTAAATTATGAGGAGTTTTCAAATAACCCAGTTTTTCAGAGAGCCTTTGTAAGGAGTTTAGAAATTATTGGAGAAGCCGTTAAAAATCTGCCAGCAGAATTTAAATATAGCTATTCCCATATTCCCTGGAAAAATATCGCTGGAATGAGAGATATACTTATTCATGAATATTTTGGAATTGATTATGAGCTTGTTTGGAAAGTAGTTAAGGAATCAATTCCTTCGTTAAGAAAGGAAATTTTACACATTTTAAGTAGCACGGAAGATAAGTAACGGATTAATCAATATTCTGCGGGGGAACGTTATGAAAACTGCTTTAAGGTTTCTTTTCTTCCTGCTGTTTCCTGCCGTTGCTTTTGCGGGGGATAAGGCGTGGGGTTACATGGCTGCAGCAGTTTCTGTTGGGCTTTCCACCGTTGCTGCCGGCGTTGCAGTTGGGCTTGTAGGTTCTGCTGCAATGGGGACGATGGGCGAAAAGCCGGAGATGTCGGGAAGAGCTTTAATCTTTTTGGGGCTTGCTGAAGGTATTGCTATTTACGGTCTTATCGTTGCAATCCTTATTTTAGGTAAGCTATGAGAATCGTTTTTATCGGCAATGAAAGAGAATGTGCCGGCTTCAGGCTGGGGGGCGCAGAAGCAGTTATCGTAAACGGCAAAGAAGAGTTTAAAGCGAAAGTTGACCAGCTTATTCACGATGAGGACGTTGGAATATTGGTTATTCCTGACAGGTATTACAAAACGTTCCTTCCCTTTTCCGAAAAATTAAAGAGAAAGGCAAAACCGGTAGTTGTTTTCGTCCCTTCTTTTGACGGCATTCATCTCAAAAGGGATTTAAAGGAGTTCCTGTATGGAGTTCTGGGAATCGGGTAACTTTGAGGAGTTCAGAAAAGAGGTGATAAAAACTACCAAAAAGAAAAGTATTGCCATTTTAGAAGAAGCAGAGAGAAGAGCTAAAGAAATAGAAGAAAATGCGCGTAAAGAAGCAGAAAAGATTAAAGAAGAGAGGTTAAATGCAGCGCTGAAGCAGTTGGAAGAAGAGTTTTCTGCAAAGAGAAAAGAAATTGAAACCGCTTTTGAAAGGAGAGTAAACGAAACTATTGAAAATTTTAAAGAATTGGTCTTCCTTCAGGTTTTAGAGAAGCTGGATTTTATCTATCTCTTTGAGTGTTTTAAAAAGCGCGTTTTAGAAAAGCATAAAACGGGAAGGTTTTTGGTTAGTTGCAGGTTGAAGGGCAATTTTCCTGACCTTGAATGCACAGACGAAAAGGGCGTTCTGTTCAAGTTTGAGGGAGAAAACGTAGCGGTTCTTTTTGATGAGAGTGAGTTAATGGAAGTGGTAGAAGCGGAAGTTCAAAAGCTTTTAAGAGAGGTTTAACTTGGGGAGGGTTGTAAGAGTTTCTGGTCCTGTGGTTGAAGTTGCTGTAGAGGAGGGAGAAAAGCCTTTTCTCTTTGAAGTTGCGCAGGTTGGCGGTTTAAAGCTGATGGGTGAAGTTGTTTCAATAACTAAAGATAGAGCTGTCGTTCAGGTTTACGAAAGGACGGAAGGTTTGAAAGTTGGTGAAAGAGTTTTCTTTACCGGCAGAATGCTTTCTGTAACGCTTGCCCCCGGCATTTTAGGAATGATTTTAGACGGCTTGGGCAGGGTTCTTTCTTCTTCTGGTGAGAGGATTGAAAGGGGAAGAGGAAAGAAGTTCTTTCCGGAAGGGGAATTTGAGTTTGTGCCGCAGGTAAAAGTTGGAGATGAAGTAAATGCAGGTCAGCTGGTTGGATTTGTTGAGTTTAAAGGTTTTAAGTATAAGATACTTTCACCTGTTGACGGAACGGTAGCGAGGGTAAAAGAGGGGAAGGTTTCTGCTGAAGAACCGGTAGTAAAGGTGGGAGAAACCGATGTCTTTATATTTGAGGAAAGGGCTGTAAGGATACCTTCTCGCTTCGGTAAAAGGGTAGAGGTAAGCGAGCCTCTTTTTACCGGTCAGAGAATCGTGGATTTTCTGTTTCCGGTAGCTAAGGGCGGTGCAGCTTCTATTCCTGGCGGTTTTGGAACAGGCAAAACGGTTCTTCAGCAAACTCTTGCAAAGTGGTGCAACGCCGATGTGATTGTCTATATAGGCTGCGGTGAAAGGGGAAACGAAATGACAGAGATTTTGAAGGAATTTCCAAAGCTTAAAGACCCTTATACGGGAAAACCTCTGATGAACAGAACGGTTTTGATAGCCAACACCTCAGACATGCCCGTTTCTGCAAGGGAATCTTCAATCTACCTTGGAATAACGATAGCCGAATACTTTAAGGATATGGGTTACTCGGTTGCCGTTATGGCAGATTCAACGTCAAGGTGGGCTGAAGCCATGAGGGAGATTTCCGGGAGGATGGGAGAGCTTCCGATAGAGGAGGGATTCCCCGCTTCTCTCTCTTCAAAGATAGCTTCTATCTACGAGCGTGCCGGCGCTTTTAAAACTGCTGATGGGAATGGAAGCATAACGATAATAGGAGCTGTTTCGCCGCCGGGTGGGGATTTTTCTGAACCGGTTACAAGGCACACGAAGCGATTTACGGGAACGTTTTGGGCGCTTGACAGAGAATTAGCGAGTGCGAGGTTTTACCCGGCTATTAATCCTTTCAACAGTTACAGTAGGTATGCTGAGTTTGTTAAAGACTGGTGGAATCGGTTCGGTGATTACGGGGCTTTAAGAAGGTGGATGGTTGAAACGCTTCAGGAAGGTGAAAGGCTTGAAAAGTTAGTGAGACTTTTAGGAAGGGAGTCGCTGCCGGAAGACCAGAAGTTAAAGTATGAAGAGTTCAACGTTATCAGAGAAGCGTTTTTGAGACAGAACGCTTTTGACCCCGTTGACTGCTACTCTTCCCCTAAAAAGCAGATTTTCATGGCTGAAGTTTTAAAAACTCTTTCTGAGTGGTGGCGTAAGGTTTTTGAGGAAAGAGGTGTTCCCGTTGACAGAATAGTTTCACAGCCGATTGTTTCAGAGGTTCTAAAAATGAAGATGGAAGTGAGCGAGGATGAGCTGGAGAAGTTAGAAGAGTTGAAGAAAAAGATAGAAGAAGTTTATGGGGAGTTTTTGAGGTGAAAGAATATTACAAAGGCGTTGAGTCTTTAAAGGAGCAGCTTCTCTTTTTTAAGAGTGATGCAGTTGAGCCTATGTTTGGAGAAAAAGTTTTCGTGAAGTGGAAAGACAGGGAAGTTCCGGGCAGGATAATAGAAATTAACGAAAAGGTGGCGTTGATAGAAGTTTTGGGGGATTCTTCTGAAATATCAAGGGATGTGCTTGTCAGGTTTACCGGTGAGATGTTTACCGTTTCAGTTTCTGAAGAGATGGTAGGCAAAAGGTTTAACGCTTACGGTGAAGAGCTGACAACCGGTAAAAAACCGATTGGTAAAGAAGTTGAAGTTTACGGAAAACCTATAAATCCGTTTTTCAGAGATTTCCCAAAAGAGCCTATCGTTACAGGCTTTTCTGCGATAGACGGTTTAAACGTGCTGGTAAAGGGACAGAAGCTACCGATTTTTTCTGTCTCTGGCGTTGAGACGGAAGATTTGGTTATCAGTCTGGTTAATCAGATTCAAACGGAAGAAACGCTTACCGTTTTAGGCGTTATTGGACTTAAAAATGAGATTGTTGATTATCTTATAAAAAGAATTGTCGGCAATACGATAGTTTTCGTTGCAAGAGCTTCAGACCCTCCAGCTGCTCAGGTTCTTCTACCAAGAACGGCTTTGACGGTGGCAGAGTTTTTCGCCTTTGAAAAGGGTTTGGACGTTGTTACCGTTCTTTTTGATATGACAAACTACTGCGACTCTTTAAGGCAGATTTCTTCAAAAAGGGAAGAGATACCAGGCAGGAAGGGGTATCCTGCCTACATGTATAGCGACCTCGCTTCTATCTATGAGCGTGCTGGATTGATAAAGGGTAAAAAGGGTTCTCTTACGATGATTCCTGTTCTTACGATGCCTGACGATGATATTACCCATCCTATTCCAGACTTAACCGGTTACATAACAGAGGGGCAGATAGTTTTAGACAGAAAACTCTATCAGCAGGGTATAAAGCCGCCGATTGACGTTTTGCCGTCTCTTTCAAGGTTAATGAACGATGCGATAGAGCCTTTTCACAGAAGGTTTGCATCTCAGCTTTATTCAGCTTACGCTAAGTTTAAAACTGTTGAAAAACTTGCATCTATCATAGGTGAGAGTGAGCTTGGAGAAGTTGAACGGAAGTATCTTGAGTTTGGCAGAAGGTTTTTAAAAGAATTTATAGGTCAGGAGGAGGGAGAAAAGAGAACCCTTGAGGATACGTTTGCCGTTGGCTTGAGGGTTCTCTCTCTTTTACCTGAAAAAGAGCTTACTCAACTTAAAGAGGAAGACCTGAAAAGGTTAGGAAGATGATAAAGAGCAGGACGGAGCTTTTAAAACTTAAAGAGGAGATAAAGTTTTTAGAAGATGGAAAGGCGATTTTTGAGGAAAAGAGGAACATACTGCTTAAAGAGGTTATGGCTATTGTTGATGAGATAGAAGAAAAGAGGAAAAGACTGAATGCCAAAGTGCTTGAAGGTTATAAAACGCTTTCAAAAGCGATTATGGAAGTGGGTGAGGGAAGGCTTTTAAAGGAAAGTTCTGGCGGGGGAAAGATAGTTTTGAGCGTGGCAGAGCAGGTTTTTGCTGGAGTAGTTGTGCCTAAAGTTTCTTTTGAGTTTGAGAAAGAGGTTGTGGTGGAGAGGGGAGAGGGGATTTTTTCTAAACTCTCGGAGAGGATTTTTAGAGAGGTTGTTGAATTAATTCTGGAAATTGCGGAACTTGAAATGAAGGGCTGGAGGCTGGCGGAGGAGATAAAGAAGACTACTGTAAGGATTAACGCAATAGAGAACTTTTACCTGCCTGATTATAGAGAAAAGGCAAAGAAGATAGAGGAAGAATTGGAAGAGAGCGAAAGGAACGCAATTGCCCTTCTTAAGAGCTGGCGTCTGAGTTATGCAAGGTAATTTTTTCACATTTGTTTTTAAGTTTGACGTCAAAGGTTATTAGTTTAGACCTGTTTAACCTGGCGTATGCACAGATGAAAGAATCTACAAAACTCAAATTTGTTTTTTCGTAGATACTTAAGGCGACTTCTACAATTTTGTTATCCTGGACTTTGCAGCTCTTGATTCCCAGAAAGAATTTAATCGCTGAAACAATTTCTTTACGAGGGATTTTATAGACCTTTGAAAGAACGAAAATTACCTCTGCGATAACGGATTGAGGGATAAAAAGTTTTCGTTGTCCTTTTATGGCTTCGGTAAATATCTTTTCTGCCTGCAGGTAAAGCTCTTCAATATCTGCCATAAGGTAACGAATTATTACGTTTGTATCTACTACTTCCATTTCTGGCAGAAAGCCTCCTCAATGGCTTTTTCTTCAATTTCCATTATTTCTTCGGGCGTTTTATCTTTGAATGCGAACTTTTTAAATATTCCTCCAATTCCTGAAACTGGTCTTATGACTATTTTGTCCCCTTCCATTTCAACGGAAACAAGATTGCTTTTCAGGCGTTTCCTGAAAGCAGCGGGTATTGTAATCCGTCCTTTAGATGTGATTTTTGCGATAGGCATACCTTACCTCTTTTAATTGCCTTACTTAGTTTATAAAGTAATACCTGATGGAAAAAAAGCAACGTATTTAAGAGCTGGCGTTTTTCTGAAGTGCCTTCTGCTTGAGGTAACTTTCTATAAATAAGTCTATATCGCCGTCCATTACGGCGTTTACGTTTGATGTTTCAACGCCGGTTCTGTGGTCCTTTACCATCTGGTATGGGTGAAAGACGTAGGACCTTATCTGGTTGCCCCAGGCTATCGTTTTGTGCTCTCCTCTTGCCTGGGCGATTTTTTCCTCTCTCTTTCTCATTTCAAGCTCGTAGAGGCGTGCCTTTAGGATTTTCATTGCGCGCTGTCTGTTTTGTATTTGAGACCTTTCGCTCTGGCAGGTTACCACTATTCCGGTGGGTATGTGGGTTATTCTTACTGCTGAATCGGTTTTGTTAACGTGCTGACCGCCAGCACCGGAAGCTCTGTATGTATCAACTCTTATGTCTTCGTCTTTTATTTCTATGTCTATTTCATCTTCTATTTCCGGGACAACTATTACGCCGCAGAAGGAAGTGTGGCGTCTGGCGTTTGAGTCAAAAGGTGAAATTCTTACAAGCCTGTGAGTGCCGTGTTCTGCTCGCAATAATCCGTAGGCGTAAGGTCCTTTAACTAAAATTGTTGCACTTTTTATACCGGCTTCTTCGTTTTCCTGATAGTCAAGGATTTCTGTTTCAAAGCCTTTTCTTTCTGCCCAGCGCAGATACATTCTCATAAGCATTTCTGCCCAGTCGCAGCTTTCCGTTCCGCCAGCACCTGCGTGGATTGTGACGATTGCGTTGTTTTTATCAAACTCACCTGAAAGGACAGTTTTTATTTCTAATTTGTCAAGGGATTTTTCAACGGAAGATAAAAGGTTTTCGGCTTCTTCTACTAAAGAGTTATCGTCAGGCTCTTCTTCAGCCATCTCTAAAAGGACTTCAGCGTCTTCCAATTTTCTTTCAAGTTCAGAAATTTGCGATAGTTCCTGTTCTATTCTGTTTCTTTCCTGCGAAATTGATTGGGCTTTTTTCTGGTCGTTCCAGAAGTCAGAAGAGGACATTTCTTCTTCTATTTCTTTGAGGCGGTTTTTCATTCCTTCAACGTCAAAAATACCCCCTGATTTCGTTGTAGCGGTCTTTAAGGGTTGAGAGGGATTGTTTGAGGGGGTGGATTTTTTCAAGCATCGTGTTTCCTCCAGCGTTTAGTTGCGCCTATAAATTACGCTCTACCAAGCAGTCTGTCCAGAATTATCGCTGCTGCCGAACGAACGGAAAGGTGGTTGTAATCGGTAGGACCTTCTATCGGCTCAAGAATATAGTCGGCAGATGATATGAACTCTTCTGTTAGTCCCCAGCCTGTTCCAAAGCAGAGCAGAATAGGTTCGTTTTCTTTAATTTTTTCACGTAAGGAGTTGTATGAAATTGCGTTATCGTATTTTCTTGCAGTTGTGACGACTACTTTTGGTTTTTTACCTTCTCTTTTTTCTATGTCTTTTAAGGCATCTTCAAAATAGGGAACGGCTCTTACTAATTTTAAAGCTTCCCATCTTTTGGGATTGTATTCCCTGCCGTGTCCACCCTGCCAGAAGGAAAGTAATTTATTTGCAAGCCAGAGGTGATTTTCTATTGGTTGAACAATGTAGTAGCCTTTTACTCCGTAGGTTCTTGAGGCTCTTGCTATGTCATGGATATCCAGCGTGGTTAGAGAAGTTGCTACAACTCTCTTTTCTTTGTTGTAAACGGGGTAGTGGAGCAAGGCAACGTAAACCATGAAATTCCTCGTAGGTAAAGATTATAAAGGGATTATATCAGAGATTATGAAGTTTTTAACTCTGTAGGCGTAGGATATATCGTAACAAAATTTTAATAGTGGAGTATTTTTAATTTTTGTTATTAGCTTGACACAATCGGATGTCTGATTTAGAATGAAGAATAGAAATGGGTGGTTTATCTCGGGGGAGTAATGAAATGGTTAAAAAGAAGAGTTTTACTTTTAGTACTTCCAGTTTTGTTATTTGAAGGGGGTCTTAGTTTATCCTGTTTCGCCTCACAGGAGCAAAAAGTTTTTTTAACTATAAAAAAGATTGTTGTTGAAGGAAACACGCTTGTTCCTTCTTCTGAAATTGAGAAAATAACTGATAAATACATAGGGAAACCTTTAACTTTAAAGACCTTAGATGAAATAGCCAGTTCTATTACCGATTTACTTTTAAGAAAAGGTTTCATAACATCAAGAGCTTATATCCCACCTCAAAAAGTAAAAAATGGTGTAGTTGTTATTAAGATTGCAGAAGGGAGAGTGGGGAATATTTACATAGAAGGGGGAATAAGCGAAAAGAAGAAACTTTTTGTTCTTTCATTTTTTGAAGATTTAAAAGGAAAAGTTCTTAATAAGAGGCAGATAGAGAGAAAACTTCTTGTTTTAAATGATAATCCTGGTTTAAAAGTTACTGCAGATTTGAAGAAAGGTAAAGAACCATTAACTACAGATGTTTATCTAAAAGTTAAAAAACAAAGAGATGTAAAGGGAAAGGTATTCCTTAATAATTGGGGTTCAAAGTATACAAGTAGGATACGTTACGGACTGGGTTTGGATATTGGTAATGTGTTTTTAGAAGGTTCTCGCCTTTCTTTTTCAGGAATTGTTGGTAGTAGTTATCATAGATTGCATTCTGGAAGTGTTTCCTATGAGATTCCTGCGGGAAGGAATGGGTTAAGAACAGGTTTTTGGGGTTCTTTTGGTAATAGTAACTTGGGGAGAGAGTTAGCTGTTCTTAATATTAAGAGTTATTCAAGAGCTTTTGGTTTTTACTTTAACTATCCATTTGTAAAGTTGGTTAATAAAGAATTGGATTTTCAATTTTCTTTTAACAGCGTTTATTCTAAACAGACTATGTTGGGTGCTACTACAAGTGAAGACCATGTAAGGTACGTGCAGGGAACTGTTCTCTATAGAAAAAATGAAGTTTTCTCTCAAAATTTGATGGAGTTTTCTGTTACTCAAGGACTTGGAGCAACGTTCGGTAGTGGAGATAATGAAGCTGAAGCGAGTAGGTATAACGCTTCTACGAAATTTACGAAGTTCAATTTAGGTCTTACGAGAGTGCAAAGATTGACAGAGTCTGTTTTTGGCGTTTTGAAGTTTAAGGGGCAGTACTCTAAAAGTATTTTGATGTCTTCTCAAGATTTTTATATAGGTGGACCAGCTTCAATAAGGGGATTCCTACTAACGCAATATGGTGGTGATAGCGGTTATTCTCTGTCCGGTGAATTGCGTTGGGCACCCACACCTGATAGGCAGTCTCTTCAATTCCTGTGTTTCTTTGATACAGGAAAGGTTTTTCTAAACCATCCTTATTCAGGTCAGGAAAAGAAGAGAGCTTTAACTGGAGCTGGTTTTGGAATGAGGTTAAACCTGCCGGGCGATTTTAGGATTAAAGCTGATGTTGGATATCCAATACATCCGAAATTGGATGGCGGTGTACGACATCTTAATACTTATGTTCAGATAACGAAGGAGTTTTAGGGGAGGAATCATGTTGTATAAAGATGTAGAAGTGCTTAACTCTAAAAAGCATAAAGGTTTTAAGCTCAAAGAAGTTAAGAGTTTTGAGGAATTTAAGCCGCTTAATTCATGTGTGGCTTTAGTTTCAGAGTTCAGAGAAGCATGTAAATTCTACCCTATAGTGTTTATGAACACTCCTGAAGGTTTTATGCCGGTTTTTTTACTTGGTGTGGAAAGGAATGTTTTCATAGATGAGAATGGTAGATGGACTAAAGACTATTACATTCCTGCTTTTGTTAGACGTTTTCCCTTTATACTGGTTGAAGATAAAAATTCAGGCAACGGAGGGGAAAGGAAATTATTCGTAGGTGTTGATAGAAGATTTTTAGTAAAAGATGGTGAAGGCAAAGAGCTTTTTAATGAGGAGGGAAAAGAAACAGAGTTTTTAAAGTCAGCGGCTCGTTTCCTTTCAGCTTACGATAAGGATTACCAACTTACAGTTGAGTTTGCTTCTGAACTTCAGCGTTTGAACCTTTTGCAAGGCATGGAAGCGACGGTTAAAAAGGGTAACGATAAGACGGTAGTAATCAAGAATTTATTTGTTGTTGATGAAGTTAGATTGTCAAAGCTGAATAAAGAACAGGTGTTTGATTTGTTTAAAAAAGGATTTATGGGGGCAGTTTACGCGCATCTAATTTCTTTAGCTAATTTCTCGAAGCTTGCTTAAACTAATTGGTGAGGCATGTTATGGCTTATGGAAAAAGTTCTTTGAGGAAGTTCCTTACGACCTCTATTACTTTTTTAGCGGGGGGACAGGTAGCTTATGCTTTACCGCAGGATGGACAGGTAGTAGCTGGTAAGGCTACGATAACTACTCCTTCAACTACAGAAATGTTGATTAAGCAAGCTACTGATAAGGCAATTGTTAATTGGTCCGCTTTTAGTATAGCTGAGAAGGAGTTAGTTAAGTTTAACCAGCCTTCTTCAGCAGCAGTTATTCTAAACAGAGTGGTTGGTCAAAGCCCTTCGGAAATTTTAGGAAAACTGGTAGCGAATGGGAGGGTTTTTCTGGTTAATCCTAACGGTATAGTTTTTGGTAAAAGTGCCGTTGTTGACGTTGCCGGACTTGTGGCTACTACGCTTGATATAAGGGATGAGGATTTTCTGAATGGTAACTATGATTTTGAGCAAATAGCGAATAAGCCTTTGGCTTCTGTGATTAACCGTGGTGAAATAAGGTTAACTGATAACGGTTTTGTAATGCTCGTTGCTCCTTCTGTTTCTAATGAAGGCTTTATATATGCGAAGCTCGGCAAGGTTATTTTGGCTTCGGGAACTGAATACAGGTTTGACTTTTTAGGAGATGGTTTAATCACCTATTCTGTGGATTCTTCTAACTCTTCCGGGAGCGTTTTAAACGTAGGAGTTATAAAGGCAGATGGTGGTGATGTAATTCTGACGACTAAAGCTGCTGAGAACGTTTTTTCTTCTGTTGTTAATAATGAAGGAATTATAGAGGCAAAATCTCTTGAAGTTAAGGGTGGCACAGTTGTTTTGGAAGGTGGAACAGTTGAGAATAGTGGTTCTATTGATGTTTCTTCGGGAGAGTCAGGTGCAGAATCTGGCTCTGTGACGATAAAAGGTAGTAGTGTTAAAAATAGTGGTTCTATTCTTGCCAGCGGTGCTGAAAATTCAAATGCAGGAAGTGTGGAGATATTTGGCTCGACAAAAGTAGATTTGAAAGATAGCTCTGATATTGAGGCTAAAGGTGAGGGGGAAGACTCTTCAGGAGGGTTTGTAGAAGTAAGCGGTAATGGTGTTGTTAATCTTTCAGGAAGAACTGATGTTTCAGCTGAAGATGGTAAGCCCGGGAAAGTGGTTGTTGACCCTGAAGATGTTGTTTTGGGCAGTTACGTTACAGGTGGTGGAGATTATGAGGTTAACGCCACTAACTCGATAACTGTTTCTGATAGTGCTGTAATTTCAACGAGAAATGTTGGTTCAACAAATGCTACTGAACAAATTTCCTTACCTTCTGTGGGTGATTCCGGTAATTTAACATTTACCGCACCCAATATAACGATAGGAACTAATGCCACACTGGTTACCTTTGCTGATAACGATTATAAGTCTGGCACTATAACTCTGAATGCTATTGGTGGTAGCGATACTTCATTGACAATTAAGTCAGGTGCTTTACTTAAAGGGGGTGATGTTAACTTATATTCAAAAGCAGAGGAAATTTCTACGTTTGGTGAAAGTGATGCAGAGGAAGGGAGTGAAACTGTAACTCTAGACTTTCTTGCGTATTCTTCGGGGGTACCTTTTGCGGGAGGTGCTAAAGAGGAAGCTCAGGCTTCTTCCAAGATAATAATAGAAAAGGGTGCCAGTATAGAAGGAACAAACGTAGATGTTGAATCGCAGGCTCACGCAAAAGCCTATGTTGCAGAATACCTTCCGGTAAGTAATGTTGCCTATTCTGTTTCAGAGCCTTCATCGGAAGTTACGATTAACGGTAACATAAAGGCTGCTGGAACTGTTAACATCTATTCTTATGCTAATGAGGAACTTACGGCTAAAGCTCAGACGGTAGTCAAGGTAGATGAAAGTAGGGATAGTAATAACTTTTATATAGGCGTTGCTTATGGTAAGGGGTCTTTAACTTCAAAGCTGTCCGTGGGTGATGCTTCTTTGATAGAAGGTTCATCGGTTAATATTGCTGCAGAGGGTGAGGAAAGTGTAGAAGTTAAGGGTGTGGGAAATGCTTATGCTGATGGAACTTTAAGTGGTTCTGTTGCCATAGCTGAGCTTGAAAGCACTGTAGAAAGTTCAGTATCTGGTAATGTTGTTTCCACTTCTGGTGATGCCAGTATTAAGAGCGATTTAAATATTGATAATTTTGCCATTAGCACATCTTCTTCATCTGGCACAGGAAAAACGGCTTATTTGAAGCCCGAATACTATCTTCCAGCAAATGCGATTACTAATTTTATGACTAAAAATTCTCCGTCGGCAAAGTCTGAAAGTAATTCTTCTACTTTTAGCTTTTCTGCTGCTTTTTCTTACGTTAATAGTGATACTTCTGTGACCGATGAAATTCTTTCCGGTGCTTCTGTTTCTTCGGCTGGAAATTTGAATCTTTCTTCAACGCTTACCTATCCTGTAAGTAATATACGTATGGGAGCTTCTGCGGGTGTTAATAATAATGATTCTGCCAAGAAAGATTATTCTTTTGCAGGTGCAGTTTCTGTAGCTCTGATTAAGGATGATGTGGAAACCCACGTTTACAGCGGTTCAAGTCTTGACGCTGTGGGTGATTTGAATGTTGATTCCAAGATAGATATGAGTTATGGCAGGGACACTTTTGATAAATATTCTGGAAGTTTGTCTTCAGCTGAAGACTACTACAATGCGACGAAGTATTATGTGGGGGAAACAGTTGATTACTTAGAAAATTATGCTTTTCCTAATAATCTGGTTGTCAGCACATCAGGTGGTAGTGTTGTTGGTGTAGCTGGAATGGTGGATATAGCTCATTTCGATGAGACGAGTAAGGCTCTGGTTGATGATGGTGTTGCAATTAACCAGAACGTTGATAGCTATGGAAAAGTGAACGTTAATGCCTATGAAAATCTGTTTTTCCTGAATGTTGCTGGTGATTTAGCAGGTGAGTTGAAGCCTACGGATAAAAGCGCTGTTGGTGGTTCTTATAACGATTTAGAAATGAAGCAAACCACTATTGCTCAACTTGGTGGAACCGTTAATGCTACGGCGCTACAGGTTAATGCATATTCGAAGGATTTTGCTTTCAATTTAGGAATAGCTGGAGGTATAGCAGATAATTACGCTATAAGCGGTTCTTTTTCCTGGCTGGGAATTGATAAAACAACGAAAGCCTACACTACAGAAGGAAGTATTTTAAACGTTGGTGGTGATTATATAACCGGTAACAATGCTGTTGTTGTCAGCGCTTTTGATGAAAATAAGGCTATTAACGTTGTAGGTGGAATTATCGTTGGACATAGCGTTGGTATTGGTGCTTCTGCCGTCATCAACGATATAAACAGGGATACCGAAAGCTATCTATCTGGCGTCTTAAACGTTAGTGATGGCGATACAACTGTATCTGCTACTAACGATGGTTTGAACCTTGGCATAGTGATTGCTGGTTCTGTAGTTACTCAGTCTACGAAGTTTTCTAACGTCGCTGAGGATGACCCACTTGATGGTTACAGCCTTCCAAATCTTTTCGGCGATGAACCGCAGACGCCTACGACGGGAATTGCAGCTGTCTTTGCAGGTGTGGTTAATCTGGTAAATACGAAGACATCAGCCTATACTGATAATCTGTCTTTCGTCGCTTCTGGCGGCTCTGATTTATATCTGAATTCGCGCTATTCCACAGACTCTTACGCTATAAGTGGGACTGCAGCGGTTACTTCTACGGATTCTAACGGTGCAGGACTTAACGGTGCATTTATGGCTGATTATATGTCTCTCGATACAGAAAGTTATCTTGAAAATTCTACGATTACAGGTGCTGACGATTTAAGTTTGTTCTCTGATGACGTGAGTCATGCAGTTACCATTGGTGCTGGTGGCGCTGTGGCTTCTTCTGATAACTCAGGTGCACTTGTGGGTTCGGTTACTAAAGTGAAGAAAAATGAAGACCTTCTCTCTTACGCTACAAATTCTACAGTTACTTCTAATACATTTTCTGCAAGCGTAAAAGACAGTTCAGGGATAGTTTCTGCTGCTGTTGACATTTCGAGCGCTAAAATAGCTGCCGGTGCGTCGATTTCTATTAACGATGTAAGCGGAACTGAAAGTTCGTATCTGAACGATTCGGATGTTGATTCTGGAAGTTTATTTTTAGAGAGCAATTCGGATAGGCATTTGTTGAGTATTACTGCTTCTGCTTCGGCTGCAAAAGACAGTTACTTGCTTGCTGCTGCTTCTGCGTCCTTTAATCTTTCAAACGTTGACGTTTCTGCTTACGTGGCCGGCAAGAAAAAGGATGGCGTGAAAGCTAATGAGCTTGATGTAGAGGCTATAGATAACAGCACTTCTGTTGTTGTTTCAGGTGCTCTAACTGCAAGTAAGAACGCTGTGGGTATAGGTGCTTCCTTTACCTATAATGATTTGAGCGATTCTGTTTCTTCGTATCTATCAGATACTTCTGTAAATGCAACTTCGGTTAGATTGGTTTCTTATGCTAATCCCAGTGTGACGGACGTTAGCGTTTCTGTTGCAGTTTCCAAAACGGGCGTCGGTTTTAACGTAGTTATTAACAAAGAGGAAAATGATGTTGAATCTTACGTTTCAAATTCTAATGTAACTTCAAGTGGAAGCTTTGTAACGGCGTCTTTTTATGAGGGTGAAAATAGCATATACGGTGGTTCTATAGTTGGTGGTAGTGAAGTAGGTATAGGTGGAACCGGAACTGCCAATATCGTTTCAAACGTTGTTAAGGCTTATTCTTACAATTCTACTATTGTGTCCGGGGCTTCCAGTGAAAGCGTTAATTTAGGTGATTTTAGCTATTCCGTTACAGGAATCGGAATAAAAGCTGAAGGCAAAGAAGACTGGAAGACGTATGTTGCTACGGGAACGCTGGCGAAGGGTGGATTTTTTGGCTTTAGTGGAACGGTTTCTGTGGATACCGACAAAGACGATGTAGAAAGTTATATCGATGATTCGGATGTTACAAGTGCATCCATGGTTGACGTTTCTGCAGTGCATTCTTCTGATGTGTCTGTTATGGATGGTTCAATGGCTGTTACCAGCGGCGGTGCAGCAGGTGCAGGGGTAGCAGCAGGTGCTATTGTTTTTAAAGAGAAGACAACGTCTTATATAGAGCAGTCGAGAGTTAAAGCTGCCAGCGTGTCTGTAAGTTCTGAAACGGCAGAGACGCCGTTCGTGACGGCAGTAGCCGGTTCTATTATGGGTGAGGTATCTATAGCCGGGGCTATAGGGGTGATTGTTTCCGAGTCTGAAAATGAGGCTTACGTAACGGACAGTTATTTATATTCGCCTGTTGTGAACGTAAATGCTAAAGATACGTTTTCCCTGCAGGATGGTAGTTTGCCAGGTGCTATTATAGGTTCTCTGTCTGCTACTGGTGGACCTGCTGGGCTTGGTGGTGGTGTTGGTGTAGTGAAAGTTAATAATAAGACTTATTCTTTTATTGCTGGTTCTCAGGTTGGGACTTCTGCTGCAAGGGCGACCGTTAACGTCAGTGCTAATGCTACCAAAAGCATTAACTATGCGGTAGCCAACGTTTCAGTTGGTGATTATCTGGGGCTTAGTGGTTCTGTTGGCGTTATATCTATTGGATCTGATACGAGGGCATTCATTGGTAGTAGTAGTGATAGAACGTCGGATGTTTGGGCTAATAATCTGAACGTTTCGTCTGTGGATACTACAAATATAAAAGGTGGCGTTGGTAATGCTGCTGGTTCAGCAGGTGCTTCTATAGGTGCTTCTGTAAACGTTGTTTCTATTCATTCCTACAATGCAGCTTTTATAGGAGATTCTACAAATGTTGATGCAAATTCTGTATTGATAGGCGCGGATACTGATAGGGATATTGACGTTAAAGCTATTGGATTGGGTGCTGGATTTGTGGGAGTTCAGGGCACCGTTTCTGTCGTTCATGTGGGTAGCTCTTTTGACTCAAATGAAGATAAAGCAATGGGGGATACGAGCAGCGGAGTTGATAACAGTATAACTGATCCTTTTAGATTGGATACTGGCGTTAGTGACGTTAATAATGAAGTCTCTTCTGATACGTCAGATGATAGCGTTTCTGATGACCTATCTGAAGATTCTTCCTTTGAAGATTTGACTCTGGCATCTATAGGTAAAAACGCTCATGTTGTTGTTCATGGAAACCTATCTCTGATGGCAAAGAATAGTATTAACGTTGATTCTGAAATTGGTGGAGGCGCTTTCGGAGTTGCTGGCATCGGCGGAACTGTTAATGTAATTAAGAATTATGGGAATGCAGAGGCTTATATAGATTCAGGTGCAGATGTTAGCTTTACTGTTCCTGGTTCTCTGCTGGACGTTAAAACTGATGTAAGTGATAACGTTACGGCTGTTACGTATGCCGGTTCTGGTGGTGGAATAACTCTGGGAGCAGCTGTTACCTATGTGGATTTAGGTGGTAACGGTCTGTCTTACATTGGGGATTATGCTTCGATTAGCGGTGATGTGAACCTGAACTTTTCTTCTTCGGAAGGTATTAACGTTGACGTTAAGTCTATCGGAACCAGTGCAGGATTGGCTGTAGCTGGAATTACGCAATCTGAGGTTGACGTTGGTGGTGAGACAGCAGCTTACGTCGGGAATAACGTTGATATAGGTAGTTCTTCCAATAAAGTGAAATCTTTGAATTTTAGCGCTTCAAGAGATGATTCTGTTAACGTTTACTCTTTGCCGGTGAATGTTGGTGCGGCATCAGCAGTTGCTTCAGATTCTGAAATTGATTACGACCCTTATGTGAAGGTTTATACGGGATATTCCAATACAGTCTATGCGTCTGGTGATTACAATGCGGTGGCTACTCTGACTTACGGATTGAATTCGAAGGCTGATGGCGTTAATCTGGGGATTTGCACGGCAGGTGAATCCTTATCCCAGATTTCTCTTTCGCCTCAGGTTCTTTCAAGTATTGGTTCTGGAAATCAGGTAAATGTTGATAACTTCTACCAGGCTTCTTCCATTACGAGTGACTCTTTTGCATCTTCTAATGCAATACCTTCAGTAGGTGGCGGGCTTCTGGCCGGCTCGGTTGGAAGTTACGGGTATCTGTCGGACGGTTCTGTTGTTAAGTCTTCGTTGGGGACTGATTCTAAGGTGGTTACTGAGGGGGGATTTTCTCTGTTTACCCAGAGGGCAGGTTCAGATTATGCTGATGCTGAAGGTGGGGTAGGAGGACTGCTGGCAATTGGTGAGTCTGAAGCGGAAGTGGACTTTAATGGTGAGAATGGAATTTATTTTGATAGTGGAAGTAGTGTTAACTCTCAGGGTGATGTAAATGTGAAGGCTCAGACTACCAGCACGGTTCAATCTAAGGCTGTAGCAGGTAGTGGAGGTGTTGTAAGTGGTGATGCTTCCTATGCCAGCGTTTACGTGGATGATATTCTGAACGTATCTACTGATAGCAATGTGGCAATATACTCTCATGATTCTTTAAGTATGAACGCTTACAAGAGTGTTACCTTTAACTTCTTCGCTGATAGCTCGCAGGCTTCTGTAGCCGGTGCGAGTGGGGCAAATGCTTATGGTAGTGTAGATGAGAGTTATTCCGATATTGAAATTGGAGATGGGAGTAGCCTTGAAGCCTCTGAAATAAGTATTGTTGCAACGAACAAACTTTCACAGCCACAGACTATTACACCTAATTCTTCTGAGGGTTCGGGTGGCGTTATAGAAGGATCAGCTTCTTACGCTCATCTTAATGTTTCCAACACCGGTTCTAAAGTGAACGTTGGTAGTGGAGTACTTATTAAACTGGATGGTGATTACTTTAGTGATAACGATGTTCTCATTAAAGCGGTAAATGATTTTAATTTCTATGAAAAAGCGAAGTTGAGCAGTGGTGGTTTAATTGACCTGGCTAATTCAGAGGCTGATATTTCCGCTACTGACAACATTTACTCTACGGTTTCTATTGGTGAAGGAGCAAACTTTGATGTAATGGGAAATGTGATACTGGCTTCTGTTACAAACGCTGAGGGTAATGTAGAAGCGTCTTCTTATACTTACGGTGGTGGTAGTTACGCTGATGGTAGTTCTTCATCTACTATAAAAGCAAATGATATAGTAGAAATAAAAGATAATGCTGTTGTAAAGGCTTCTCATAAAGTGACCATTTTGGCGGGTGCTGACGATAATGCTGTGGGTTATTTGAAAACAAAGGCTTATACTGACATATATAACAAGGCTCTGGTTCCGTTTGAAGGGTCGCCTGATGCTACAGCGTCTTCAATCAGATATGCTACTGTGAAGATAGATGGTGGTGCCACCGTTGAGACTGGCTATGATATAGATATAACCGCTACAAAGGGTGACCTTTACGCTTACGGTTATGGTAGAGCCATTGATCTCTATAAGAAAGCTCTGGAAGAAATTAAAGAGTGGTTTGGTGATGATGATGGTTCTGAGGAATATACTGCAGGAACGAGTTATACGGCTGGTGAAGGTGATGTTTACGTGGATGGAGAATTGCAGACGGGACTATACAGGAAGCAGTATGTGACTTTTGGAGAGGATTTTAACCCTGGTTTTTATGTTACGAGCTATGTTGATCCAACTACTAACAGTACAGCTTACAAACTTGTTCCTAATACAGTTGTGGAGGACGATGGAGTTTGGAAAGTTTATGATGCTGATGGTAACTATGTGAAAACTCTTAATCCTGATGAAGAAAGTAATGGAGTTAGTTGGAGTCTTATTACGGATTTTACTATAGAGAAGAGTATAGAGGATAAAATTCAAGAATTAGAAGATTTAAAAGCAAACTATGGGGCAGATTCTCAGACAGCGCAGGATATAGAAACTGAAATTGAAGTACTTAAAGGTGAATTAACTGATTCAGCACTTTCGCAAACTACTCATATAATAAAACTCGGGACTATTTATGCTTCTTCAGGTAATATCAATATTAATGCTGATAATCTTTATGGAGATGGTAAGCTTAATGCACCTGGGGATGTTAGTATTGATGTTGTTAATAAGTCGCCTTTACCTATAGAACTTGGTTCTCTAATAATCCCTTGGAGTCATGGAGGACATGTAAGGTTTAACACTACTTCTATTCATTCTTCAGATGATATTGCGAAAGTTAATACTTCTCATGTTAGGCCTGATATCTCTGTTACTGATGGTGAAAATTCGCCATTGCCTTCTATATCAGTAATAAGTGAAGCAGAAAGAAAAATGTATGTGACGTCGGATGGGTCAACATTGTATTTATATCCACCGCCGGTGATAGCAGGATATTCAACGACGGATGGAGATGATAGTGGAAACACTTATATTGCTAATATGGGTGGTTCTGTAACTATAAAAGGGACAGGGAGTATAATTGTTACTGAACCAATATCTGCTAATACAATAACTCTTGATGCGGGTGCCAATTTTATTTTTAATAATCCTAATGCTTTTTACTTTGTTCTTGGAGATCCGGAGTCGCAATTTTCATCTACTGCGGATAGTGCGCAGAGTATAGAAGGGAGTAATACAGGAACGTATACTGATAGTGATTTAGAAAATGAGGCATCGTATGTTTCTTATAATACGAGCCTAAGTAATATTGATTCTTATTCTGGTTATACTTTAGCTGGTAATAATATTTTTATCAATGCTGATATTGTTGATATAAATGGGATTATTCAGAGTGGAATACCTGATAGAAAGATAACCATATACGCGGATCCGATTTCAGGAGCAATAAAGGTTCAAGAGAGCTCACTTTGGATAGACATGGATGATGGTGAACCAGTATTGGCGAAAACTCTTTCTTATGAATTAAAGGATGGAAAGATTTACATTCCTGATGTTAGTGTTCAAGGGGGAACTGTATTTATATCGGGGAAAATTATAAATACGGGTAATAATGCGAAAAAAGGTTGGATTAATGTAATGGATGGTTACGGGAAAATTCAGATAACTAACCTTACAAATTATCCTGTTGTTATAGAAGGTGTGGATACGGGAGGAATTGAGGGGAAAGTTACTTTAGTTGATAAAAGTAAAGATAATTATGGTAACTGGTTTGATCCTGATAGTAGTAAATATTATTTAACAACTGAATACACGCGGCTTGGAGATACGATTCAAGTCTATGACAATATGGGTATTGATTCATCAAAACCTGTAAAACTCGAGCAAACTATTACCGGTAGAATAGCTGAGTATAAGCCATTGGATAATTTGTATTATTACTGGTTGAAAGGAACTGAAACAGGAACAAAAACAGTTACGGTTTATCAGCATGATTATGGTAAGTTCTTAGGGTTTATTTCTTACAGCGATGCGCATTACGAAGAGAGCTGGAAAGTTAATGAATATACAAAAACTCTGTCGAATGATGAGCTACCGAATGGTTCGGTGTTAGGAGTTTATAGTTTTGACGGTTCATCTCCTTATGCTTATAAACATGTTAGGGTTACAACACAGGATAGTAAACATACTGATGTGGATGAATGGACTGAGTGGCATTTTTTAGTTAAGCATACAATAGTGAAATGGACTGTTACTGAAAAGAAAACGGATAGGGATTATTACTTTAACTATGTAAAAGCAGATTATCCGATAAAGATACACTTCATAGGTTATGATACAGGAAGTGTGAACATTTATAGTTCTTCCAACGTTGAGATTGCTGGTGTTATAAGAAATCCTGAAGGTAATACAGAAATTACTGCACCAGAGATTCTTTCTAAAAATGTAGGGTTGATTCAAGGTCAGAAAATAAGTTTGAGAGCTAACGTCATTGGTTCTCAGACTGCACCTATTAAAATAACGGGAAGTTTGGTTTCTGGAAGTTATGTAATACCTGAGGTTTCCGTTTTTGCCACGGGTGATGTTAACCTGTATGCAGTTGATACCAATGCGATGATTTCAAGTATAGAGACTGCAGGTGATGTAAATATTGTTGGTGATAAAAATCTTGTTTTTGAGACCTACGATCCATTTGCTGGAACATCGCTCAGTGGTGCTCTTATAAAAGGTAAAAATATTTACCTTGAGTCCAAATTTGGTAGTGTGTCTGCGGAAGGAGGTGAATTTATTAACGTTGATACTGATGCGGATGCTGGAGGAACGCTTACCGTTCTGGCTTCAAACGGTGACGTAAAAATAAGAGAACTTACAGGTGACCTTTATCTGAATGAAATAAAGACTTCGGGTGATGTGTATGTAGAGGTTCCTTTTGGAAATCTTATAGATGCTAATCCTAACGAAAAGAAAGACGATAGAACCATTGCAGAGTTAGAGGAGTTATGGAATAAGCTTGGATTGACAGGTGATTCAGCTGATGAGTTGAAGGAGCAGGAAATAGAAGCTTATAACAGAATGATGAAAAGGCAATATCAGGATTACTGGAAGAATTACAGAAACCTCAAGGTAAATCCTGATGGGACGTATTCTTATTCTGATTATCAGGAAGTGGAATTCAAGTTGTCTGATGAAGAGATAAATGCTCTCAAGGCTGCTGGCTGGACCGATGATATGATACAGGACTACGAAGATAAAATGACGAAACTTTATAATGAATGGGGACAGGAACCTTATAATCCGAACTTTACCTATAATGTTCAGACCGATGATCCTGACCAGTATAATCTGTTAACTGATAATACCTGGACGGACAGACAGCTACAGAATCCTTTGCCTTCATTCCTTTTCAAGAAAGATGTTACAGATACCGTTTATATGACGGAATCGCCTAACATTGTAGGAAATAACGTATACATATTTACGGGTGGTTCGATAGGTATAGATAAGCAGGATATTGTCTATAACTATTCAGATCCGGATTCCATTCCTGAGGATGAAAAGGATAAAGTTTATCTGGCTCTTGCAGCAGCTGAAATTGGTGATGTAAAGATAGACCCGGATAATAAGGAAATAATTATTCACCAGAGAGATGATATTGACGTTGACGCTAACGGTAAGGTTACTGCAGTGGCAGCCGGTCACGTTTATCTTGGTTCTGATTCCAAGATGACTGTTTACAACCTGTTCAGTAAAGATGACTGGGTAAGACTCAAAGTTTACGGTGATATTCTGGCATCTTCCGGTATAGTTAATATTACTGCCCCTCAAGGTCTTATTTTGGAGTCTGCTGATGGTGCTATAGGAACGCCAGATGTTCCTTTATCTGTCTATCTTGATTCTGGCTCACCGATTGTTGCGAGAGCTTTAAACGGTATTAATCTGCTGGCACCTAACGGTGACCTTTACGTTGAGTATATATATACTCCTGGCGATTTGACGCTTTCAGTTCCTAACGGTGTCATTCATGACTGGAGTCAGGATACAGAGGCAGATATTAAGGCGGATTCTGCTCTTATTACTGCTGCAGGAGTTGGAGATAGTGGTGGTTCGGATAAGGCGCTTAATCTGAGTTTGGGGTCTGGTGATTTAGAAGTATTTTCTTCAGGTGATGTCAATATTACTAATGATGGAAATACCGTTCTGAAGGATAGCTCGGTTAAGGGTGATTTCTATCTGACATCTGAAGGTGATTTAAGCGTTTCGGGGAATGTGTTAGCAGGGATTGTAGATTTTAATGTTGAAGGTAATACTAATATATCATCTGATGGTAGATTGGCTTCTACTTCCGGATATCTTTCTTTACAGACGCAGGGTAATCTGGATATAGAAGGTTCCGTTTATAGTTCAGACTGGCTTCTTCTTAAGTCTAGCGGTGATATTCAGGTAACCGGTAAAGTGGGGAGTGCCGGTGAGCTTAATATTATCGGTGATGGAAATTCTTCTCTTGTTATGTCGGGTGGAAGAATAACTGCATACACTGATAACGTTACGATTGATGGGCTTTCATCTTTCAGTGAAGAAAACGGAAGTTACATTGATTCGGGCAATGTTTTGAATATTCATGCCAGTGGAGACATAAAGTTTGATTCTTCCTTTGCAGGAGCAGAATTTACCTACGTTAAGTCGGATGAAGGTTCTCTATCTGTTCTGAACGGTGGAGAAATTGAAGGATATTCCCTCCTTGATGTAGAGGCTCAAAAAGATGTTGATATTGATGGTTCTTTGGCAAGTGAAGGTGGTGAAATTAGGGTAGTAACCGGTGCCGGTTCGTTTAACCTTTATACAAGCAGTGGTTCTGTAAATAGTATTGCAGGAGAGAGGCAGGTAAACATTTCTGCTGCTGGAGATGTAAACTTTGATAATTATACTTCTGTTTATTCACTTGGTGATATAACTGTTAATTCTGGTGGTGATTTTACCAGCGCTGCCTGGATTAACGGTAAAGGTTCGGTGAATGTAAATGCAGGTGGCAATATTAACGTTTTAAATCCAGGCTACGTGCATTCTGGCAGTGCTGCTAAGGTAACGATTCCTGATGTTCAATTTGTTAAGAACCTTGTTGAGTTTGCTGAGGAAGAGAGTAACGATAAACAGTTGTTACTGGATGCTCTTTCTTATGTGAACGATAAGTTTGAAAGTGCAGTTTCTGAGACCGAAAATGTATGGAACGGTTATTATAACTACTTTGAGCAGACTGTAAGGGAAAGTCCTTACTACGCGGATGTTCGATCATTTGTGTTTGACAACAATCTCGAACAGTATATTCCTTCTCAAACAATACCCGTTAACAGTATTACGGACATTGTTGAGAATTTTGATATTCCAGATGGTTCTATAGATTTGCCGCTTCCTCAAACGCCTGTTGTTTCACCTTCGCAGATTAACTTTGTTGCAGGGAAAGATGTAAATGTTAAGGCTCTGCTGGATACTGACGGGAAGGTGGATATTAACGCTGATGGTAACGTTTATTTGTATTCAACCGTTCTTGGCGGTAAAGTAAACGTTGTGGCATCTGGAGATTTAATTCAGGATAAGAAAGCCATCACTTATTCAGAAAGTGATGTTAGTTATACAGGGAAATCTGTTGAGTTGAATGGATTAACACTTTCTGCCAATAAAACGTCAATAGCCGGTTCTTCAGTAGAAGTTACAGGATTTACAGGTGGTGAGTCTATTAGTGTGAATTCCACTGGAAATATTGATATACAGGGAGGCGTTTACGGAATTAACAGCCTGACACTTGTATCTGGTGGGAACGCCAGCATAGAGGGAATTGCAGGAAGTAATGGTTTAATAACTATTAACAGTGGTGGCGATTTTTACGTTTCCAGGTTAGGTATAGTTGAATCTTATGGAAAAGTTGAAGATATCTTCTCAGGTTATATGGAACAGTTACCTGATTTCATTAAAGATGTCATTAACAATATTCCCATGCCTGATAATCTCGTTACTGGTATTTCTGTATCTTCCAGAGATTTTACTGTTGATGGTGCTGTTTTAACCACGGGAGATATAAACGTTTCCGGCAGGAACGGGGTTGTGAGCGGAGTTCTATCTGGTAGTAATGTAAATGTTGAGACGAGTGCTGATTTTATATCGCTGGATAACGCTACAGTAGTGGCTCTGGACTCCATTAAAGGTTATTCTGGTGGAAGTGCTTCGCTGTCAGGTTATTACGTTTCTGGGAAACTCATCTCGTGGAATTCTACAGGTGATGTGGATGTAGATGGATTGATGGGTTCAGCTGGTGGGGTAGTTACTGAAGATATGCTATCTGATTTTGCAGATGTTCCGGGTTCATTGGACAGAGAACAGATGCTATCTGAGGTGGAGGAAGCTGTTTATAAAACAATTACCGGTGAAATTAACCTTTCTTCCTATAATGGAAATGTATCGTTGAAGGGTGAAGGAGTCTATGCCGGGGATGATGTAAATATTTCAGCAGGAGGATATGCGACGATTTCCACGTTTATTATAGGCGGTAAGGGAGTTAACGTTCGTTCTGCAGGTGATGTTGAGCAGGAGGTGGGTAAGATTTATGCGATTGATGGCAATGTGACGATTGAAGGTGATGGTAATTTCGTTCAGGAATCAGGAGTGAGCGTTAACGCTTCAGATTCAGTGATGATAAATGTAAAAGGTGATTCTATTCTTTCCAGCGTAAATGCCGGTAACTTCGCTTTTGTAGAAGCGGGGGGTGGTATTTATGATTCGGATGGAAATGAAGTTCCTTATGACTACGATATTATTTCACCTTCTGTGACTCTTAAGGCGGATTCTGGTATAGGCAGGCCTTCAGATGCTCTTGACCTGAAGACTTCCAGATTGGAGGCTTCTACTCTTTATGGTGGTATATATATAGACAACGATGGAACATTAAACGTGAATGATGTTGTGGCGGGAGAGGGTGATATATACCTTAAAGTGATAAACGGTGATATGTTTATTAATTCTCTTATTGAAGCTAAAAAGGGCGGTGTTTCTCTGATAGTTCCGGATGGTTATATAATGGGTGAAGGTCTGGTTAAAGCGGATAAGGATTCTCTGTTTGTTGCTGGTAAATATATAGGTTTACCGTTTTATCCTGTTAACGTGGATATAAAAGGTTCGTTGTCGTTGAGGGTTTATGGTAAAGATGATTATTACGGTATTTCGGCTTATATAAATGGATATACCAATCCGATGTTCTTGAATGTGGAGAATATTCCACCTGGGCTTGTCTTCCTGAATAACGTTTCTAACGGTGGATTGCCTCAGGATAACTTCTTCTACGGTATAGATACAGAGGTTTCCAATACCGTTAATGAGATATTTAAGTTTTTCCCCAGAATGAAGAACTTTAAGTTCCGTCAGGCAACGGACAAGATAGATGAAGGAATATTCAGATTCTACGTTAATCCGAATAACCTTATACAGGAGGAAAATCCCCTCATTTCCCTCGAGCAGTGATGGCAGATGAAATTTTAGAAATTCTTAAAAACGCCAGAAGTGTTGGCGTTCTTACCGGCGCCGGCATTAGTGCTGAAAGCGGTATTCCTACGTTCAGGGGCAAAGACGGTCTGTGGAACAAGTATGACCCTGTTGACCTTGCTACTTTAGATGCTTTCAGGGGTAATCCTTTAAAGGTGTGGCAGTGGTATTTGTGGAGGATGTGGCTGATTTCTAAAGCAAAGCCTAATGCCGGGCATCTTTCTCTTGCTGAAATGGAAAACTTGTTTCCTGCCTTTTTGCTTATAACTCAAAACGTTGATGGACTTCACAGGCTGGCTGGTTCTAAAAACCTGGTGGAGCTTCACGGTAACATTTTTGAGGGTAAGTGCAGGGATTGTGGAAAGGTTTTTGAAGAAGAGGAATTTTCGGAATTATTTGCGTTGGCTGACAGAAAAAGGCTTGAAAAAATGAGTGAAGAGGAATTTAAAAAGGTGGTTTTAAATGGCTTGAAGGAAGAAGAGCTACCTGTCTGTCCGATTTGCGGCAGTATCGTTGGGCCTGGCGTTGTCTGGTTTGGAGAGAGCCTTCCTGAAGATGCGCTGGAGAGGGCTTTTGCTTTTGCAGAAAAGAGTGATGTGTTTTTCTCTGTTGGAACTTCAGCGGTGGTTCAGCCTGCTGCGTCTATTCCGTTGATAGCTAAAAGGCACGGTGCCGTTTTAGTTGAAGTGAATCCAGAGGAAACGCCGCTTTCACCTTACTGTGATTTTGTCTTTCGCGCTTCTGCTTCTGAAGTTTTGCCGGGAATTTTAAGCTCTTTAACAGAATAAGAGCATACGTAAAACGTTTTCTTTCCTACTTTAGCAGTGTATAGAACGTTGGCTTCCGGCTTTTCAGACAGGAACAGAGAGTTTTTGGGTGGATGTTTGGTGAACTTTAAGATTTTGTCTCTAAATGTTTCTACATAGAAGCAGAACTGCAGATATTTTGTTTTGGTGAATAGAGAGAAGTCTTTTGTTATTTCTGCGACTTTCTTGCCTTCTGCTCTATAAGGCGGATATTTGAGTTGAGCTATCGGTATGTAGTAACAACTGTAAATTGCTCTTAGAAGAACCATAAATAAAAATGTAAAGGTTATCAGGTTGGTAAAGTTGATTTTTGGCAGGACGTAGAAATAGAGAAAGTAAGAAAAAGCTAAAAAGGCTATTGTTTCTTTGAGAATTAAAGAGGAATTGTGGGAAATTATAACTCCTGCGACTATAAGGACTGGAACGGAAATCTCAAGGAAGAACTGGAAAGATTTTTTCGCTCTTTTATGAAGTATAACCTGCTCTTTGAGGGCGTAGGCTATAACTAAGGATAGCATTGGAAGTGCCGGTATTATGTATCTCAACCTGCTTCCGGGGAAAATCCAGTAAACGGCTATGTTTAAAAGTGATGAAAGTAACAGGAACTTTACTGTTTCGTTTTCAAAAAGGAGTTTGACGGGGATTTTCTTCTTAAGGCAGTAGTAGATGATTATCAACGACCAGGGAACAGTTGCTGCTATCAGTCTCAATGGGAAAGATAGATATCTTTTAATTGTAAAGGTTATTGAGTGGTGTTCGGGGGCTCTGGCGATAACTTCATATACCAGCGTGAGCAGTGCCTTTTTGGTGTTGACGGCGAAAAGCCACGCTGTGAAAGGTATTAAACCTATAATTGCGCCTAAGAGGTGGAGAGGGGTGAGGATTTTTTTAATTTCTTTTCGCCAGATAATAGCGTAAGAGAAGATGAAGATATAGAAGAAGTGAATTGCTGGAAGCCCTTTAGTTAGCAATGCTAACGATATAAAAAAGTATCCTGAAATCCATGCTGTCAGGACTTTTTCGTTTTTCAGGAAGTAGAACCACGAAAAGATGGATAGAGTAACCATCAGAGAAAAAAGAACGTCCGGTTCACACTTTGTAGAGTATCCGAAGAGAACTACAAAGAAAGTTGGATATATCAGAGCGCCGAAAATGGCGGTTTTTTTATCTAAAAATCTTTTTCCAAATAGGTAGATTAGAAGGGAGGTTAACAAAACTGCTAAGACAGAAGGAAAGCGGAGGGTGAATTCGGAAACGTGCCCTGCGATGAACGAGGTTATGGATGTTATCCATTCGTGAAAAGGTGGCTTTTTAAAATAGGGCTCTCCTAAAACGGTAGGTTGAAGGAAATTGCCGCTTTTCAGCATTTCAAAGGTTATTATGCCTCTTCTTGGCTCTTCATGGTGGAGCGTGAATGTGCCTAAATTCGCAAATAGAGAAAAGAATAAAAGAATCAGTGTGTATTTAAGGGTTTTCTTTTCCGTCACTGCCTACCTCTCTGAAAAACTCTGCCGGAATGTCCGGTTCTTCACCGACGGGATGAAAGTCAACTTCAATGCTTCCACAGTTGGGACATTTAAAATAACTAATCCACATACTTTTACTTCCTATGATGTCGGCAACGTCGCCAGTTTTGTTCACATCTCTTGAGCCTATGTACTCAAATTCTCCTACGTTTCCGCAGGTAGAACACTTTAGTAGCTTTTTGTAGCTTTCCATTCTCCTCTCCGCGGGTATTATACTTTAATTGTAAAGTCGCAGTTTGCGTGGTAAACTCTCACAGGAAATTTGTAACTTTTAAGGGTTTTAGACAATGAAAAGCAGGCGTTTGTGGATTCTTGTTTTACTTTCTTTAATTCTTCTGGTGTTGCCTAACGGTCTTTACACCGCTTTTGATAAGGATGAGCCGAAGTATCTTGAAGCTGCACGAGAAATGGTCGTCAGCGGTGATTATATAACGCCCTACTACAATTACGAATATCGCTTTGATAAACCTATTTTGATTTACTGGATAATTGTTGCCGGTTATAAGATTTTTGGCGTTAACGAGTTCGGTGGAAGGTTTTTCGTTTCTATTTTTGGCGTTTTGACGATTTTGCTGCTGTATCTGTGGCTTGTCAGGAGGAAGGACGAGGATTTTGCTTTTTGGTCTTCTCTGGTTTTGCTGTCTCTTCTTGATTTCATTATTATGTCTTCAGTTGCCATGCCGGACATCGTTTTGACGTTCTTCATATCTGCTTCGCTTGTTGCGTTTTACGAGGGTTATCACCAGAAATCAAAAAAGTTTTATTTGCTGGCGTTTTTGTTTAGCGGTTTTGCGACACTGACTAAAGGACCTGTTGGTCTGGTTTTGCCTGGATTTATAGCTGTTGTTTACTTGATTTTCAGGCGCGACCTGATTAAAACGTTAAAAGAAATTCCGTGGTTTTCCGGGTTTTTGATTTACTTTGCCGTTGTTCTGCCCTGGTATGGGGCGATTTTTTATAAACACGGTTACGAGTTTTTCAGGGATTTCATAGTTTTTCATAACTTTCACCGGTTTTTTGGTAAGGTGCCGGGGCATCCGACAGAATGGTGGTATTACTTTGCCAACTACTTCTGGCTTTATCTGCCGTTTTCTTTCTTCTTTTTGTTCGCCGTTTACAGGGCATGGAAAGATAAGGAGATTTTTACCGACGACCTGTTACTGTTTGCTTTTTGCTGGTTTTTCGGCGTTTTTCTCTTCTTCCAGATAGCACATACGAAATTGGCGCACTACTTGCTGCCGTCTTTTCCTGCTTTTGCCGTTATAGTTACCTGGTATTTAAAGAAGGAGAGGTCTTTAATTCCGGCGTTGCTGACGCTTTTTGTGTTTTTTGTGCTGTTTGTTGCTGGGGTTGGATTTTTTGTTTACAAACACTGGAATTTGCTTGGGGCAGTTTTCCTTATTCCGCCGTTAGCTGGCGTTATCTACGCAGTGTGGAAGAGAGATTACTTAAAACCTATAACGACTTCTTTTATTTTAGGTATGTTGTTCTTTAAGTGGGTTACCCTGCCTGTTCTTCAACCGCTGAGAGCAAAGCCTGTAATAGGAGAAGAGTTGAGGCAGATAGCTTTGAAGTGCAAGAACTGTAAGTTTTATTTCCTTAATTACGAAAGTCCTGAAATCGTTTACAGATTCAGGAGCGGTCAGCTTAAAAGTATAGGATTTAAAGAGGCAGAAAAGTTGCTGAGAAGCAATACGCCTGTTTACATAGTTACGAGAGAGAACAGGTTAAGCAGGCTGCACGCACCGTATAGAATTATTGATAAAAGAAAAGAATTAATTACGAAGCATTCTTTAGTTATTATTTCCAACGCTGACAGGAGTGGAGAATGGAAAAAGTAAAAAAAGTTTCTATCGTAATTCCTGTTTTTAATGAGGAAGAAAACGTTCCTATCCTTTACGATAAGCTAAAGAAAGTTCTTGATAACCTTGGTATTGGTTACGAAATCATATTTGTTGATGATGGAAGCACCGATAGAACGAGAGAAATACTTGAGGAGATTGCTTCTAAAGATAAGAAAGTTAAGGTTATTGAGTTTGCGAGGAACTTTGGACAAACTTCTGCGATGATGGCTGGAATGGATTTTGCGACAGGTGATGTGATTATCACTATGGACGGAGATTTGCAGAACGACCCTGAAGACATACCAAGGTTACTTGAGAAAATAGAGGAAGGTTATGATGTTGTTAGCGGCTGGAGAAAGAACAGAAAAGATGCTGCAATTTCACGGAAGTTGCCGTCTAAAATAGCCAACTGGCTTATAGGTAAAATTACCGGCGTCAGAATTCATGATTACGGCTGCACTTTGAAGGCTTATAGAAGTGATGTAATAAAAAAAGTACGCTTATACGGTGAACTTCACAGGTTTATTCCTGCTTTAGCTTCGACGGTAACTTCTACTTCTAAGATAATAGAAATTCCGGTAAAGCACCATCCGAGGATTTACGGAAAGTCTAAATACGGGATTTCAAGGACCTTTAAAGTTATTGTTGACCTTATTTTTATCTGGTTCTTGAAGAAGTTTATGCAGAAACCCATTCACTTTTTTGGAATATTGGGATTAATCTTGCTACTTATAGGCAGTGTTTCTTTCCTTTATTTATTAGGATTAAAGCTGTTAGGGCATTCCATTGGCGGGAGGCCACTTCTTATTATTTCCGTTCTCTTTATACTTTCCGGTTTGCAGATGTTCACTACTGGAATAATAAGTGAAATCCTGATGAGAATCTATTACGAGTCGCAGAATAAAACGCCTTACGTTGTGGGGAGAACTGTAAACGTTGAAGAGAAGTAAATATTTCGTTCCTGTTCTAATTTTAGTTGTATTTTTCTTCTTTCTGTGGCGCTACGGCGTTTTCAGTAGATTGCCGGAAATTTTTGAGAACCTTGATTTAAGGTTTGTTGCCGTTTCTCTGATACTTTATGCGTTGACTTACTACTTTAGAGCTTTAAGGTTTTCGGTGATTTTTTCTTCTATTTCCGTTTCTGACATGATGGCAGTTATGAGCGTTCACACGTTCTTTAACAACGTTCTTCCGTTTCGCTCTGGTGAAGCTTCGTTTCCTATAATTCTGAAAAAGCTTTTCGGTGTTGAGGTTCACGCTTCTTCAACGGCTTTGTTGTTTGTTAGGTTTTTAGACCTTTTATCTTTGTCTGCCATTTTTACCGTTTCGGTGTTTGCGGTGGCTTTTCAAAATAAAGAGTTAATATGGCTTTCTTTTTTAATCGTGGTTTTGTTGTTTCTTGGGTTTTGGTTGGTAGTGAAAGTTTTAAATCGCTTAAAGTTAAGGTTTTCCGTTATTGCGGCTATTGTAACTTTTGCAAGCACTTTTATTTCTTTCAGGAAAATTGTTCGTCTTTTCCTTTATTCTCTGCTTACGTGGTTTACTAAGTTTGCTTCTTTTTACTTTATTATAAAGGGGGGTGATTTAAACCTCTCTTTCTTTCAAACCGTTTTCGTTTCTACTTTTGGGGAGCTGACGACGATTCTACCGATTCACAGCTTTGCAGGTTTTGGAACTTACGAAGCTGGTATGGTGGGCGGTTTTAAACTACTCGGCGTGAATACTTCTTACGCTCTGACGGTTGCTTTTTACTTCCATTTGATATTACTTTTAATGTCGGGGATACTGGCAGCTCTGGGGTGGATTTATCTGATGAGACGCCGCTCTAAAGGTTTTTACGAGGTGTAGCATGAGTGAAGAGATAAAACCGCTTGCACCTATCAGGCGATTTGACGTTTTTGCTGAGTGGAACAGGCTTAAAGCAAAGAAAGAGTATGGTTTTTCGGACGACGATGCTAAAGCTTACGGGCTTGCCGTTGCTAAAGTTGTGGCTGCAAGAAAGTTTTACGGGCACAGATTGAAGTATAAAGGTGCTACCAAGGCTTATGTTGAGGGTAAGACGAAGGAAAAGTGGTGGGAAAAAATAGCTTCTGCGCCGGAGTTTGATGAGAAGATAATAAGGAGGATGGGGGAGGATTTTTACTACAAAGTGTTTTCGCCGGCGATAGAGAAAGCTATGGAAGAAGGAAAAGACTACATGGATATAAGGGATTCTATCCGTCAGGAGTGGAATAAAGTTTTCCTTTCCTGAGAGGGTTAGATGGGTGTTGTGATAGGTGTTTTGGAGCTTCACCTTTTTATTCCTCAGGCACACTCTTTGAAAGAGAAAAGGGCTGTTGTTAAACGGGTAGTTGAGCGAATCAAAAAGAAGTTTAACGTTTCTGTTACCGAAGCAGGTGACCATGATAAGTGGCAGAGTTCTGTGATAGTTTGCGTTTCTGCTGGAACGAGCCAGAAAATTGTTGACGCTACGCTTGAAAGCGTTATCTCTTTTGTTGAGGAAATTGTACCCGGAAATCTGGCGAGATATTACAAGGAATTTATCTAGCAGTAGCGATTTTCTTTTAGATACTTTTCTATTTTTTCTGCTATTATGAAAATTTCCAGGCTGTATTGAAGAGCTTCTTCTATTCTGGCTTCTAATCTTTCCTGAACGTACTCGTGGGCTAATTCGTTTCGTAGGTCCTTCATTTCTATTAAGACGTTGAAGTCTTTGATGAACCCTCTTTTTTCCGCTCTTATGACTATGTCAAGTTTTTTTGAGGTGTCTTCCATTTCAAGGATGTCTAATCCTCTTAGGACTCTGTTTATTAAAAGGTCAACTGTTCGTGAGTATCTGCTTAAAAAGGCTTCTATAGCTTCTCCTCTTTGAATTTCATCAAGTTTGTCAAGGTTTTTTATTCTCTCTATAGAAGTTTTAAGAAGCTTGAGGTTTTGCTTGAACTGCTTCCAGCTTTCGCAGAAAAGTTTTTTTCTTTCTTCTAATGTCATAGTTTTACTCCGTATTTGTATGCTAACGCTGTAAATGCACTTTTTGAAGGGTTTTCCGTTGTAACAATGTCTATTTTTCTATCTCCTAACTTTTTAAAGAGTTCTACACGTATTTTCCTTCGTTCTCTGTGTTTAATTTTAGAAGATACGATTAGTAAATCTATGTCACCGCCTTTTTTTGATAAGTCTGTTCTACTTCCGAATAGAATAATTTCAGCTTCCGGGTCAAAGTGTAGAACCGTTTCCTTTATTACTCTAATTTCATCTTTGTTCAGTCTTACAGGCTTTTCCATTTTAAATCAGCTTTTCTGTTCTTTTAATTGAGGAAATTAGGGAAGATACTATAAATATAAGGGCAACTGTGCTTATGACGACTTCGGGTATTTGATAGAAAAGTTCCAAGAGCATCATTATCCCTAAACCACCGATTCCCCAGTGAGCGCCGTGTTCAAGGTAGGAAAACTGCTTTAACTTTCCAGATTCAACAAAATAGAGCGTAAGAGAACGGAGAATAAAAGCACCTACAGATAAGCCGACGGTAATGATTATCAGGTTCTGGCTAATGGCAAAAGCACCTACGGTGCCGTCTAAAGAACATGAAGCATCTAACAGCTCAAGGTATATAAAAGCGCCAATTCCAGCGTCAAAGTGTTTTTGTTCCTTAACGTATTCAATAGCTTCTTTTATGAACTGGACAATTTCAAACAGAAGTATTCCTAAAATCAGGGCAAAGAGAATGGCAAAGTCTTTTTTCAAAAATCCTATAAAGAGAGATATTGATAGTGCTAATATGAGCTTTATTTCTCCTAACTTTGCCATTTTAGAAGCTCTTTCTTCTAAAAATTTAATCCAGTAGAGTTCTTTGCTTGCATCAAAGAGCCAGTTGATAAAAACCATGAGTAGAAAAGCACCACCGAAGGAAAGAATTAAAGGTTCTGCTTTTTCAAGGTAGTGTGCGTAAATTAGCGGTTTTGAAAGTGCAATTTCCACTACTTTTACCATGTTGAGCCCAGAAGTTATTGATACTATGAGAACGGGAAAGAGAAATCGCATTCCGAAAACTGCGAAGACCATTCCCCAGGTGAGGAAGCGTTTTCGCCAAACCTGAGACATTCCAGAAAGGATTACGGCGTTCATTACTGCGTTGTCAAAGGAAAGAGAGATTTCTAAGAGAGAAAGCGTTGTTCCTTCAAAAACTCCTTTGATTCCCATGTATAAGAACTCTATAGCCCAGCTAACTAAGAAAATGATTAGAAACTCTTTGAGGAGCTTTTTAAAGGACAAACTTTCCTCCCTTTTCTTTTGTAAGATTTAATTTTACTACGTGGAGGTTATTATGAGTTTCAGGGTTGCCGTTGTGGAGGATGACGTTTCAATAGCCAACTTGTTGAAAAGGGTGCTGTCGGCTGAAGGTTTAAAGGTAAGAACGTTTTCAACGGGTGAAAGGTTTATCAATGAGTTGTTTGAATATGGGGAACAATTTGACCTTGTAATACTTGATGTAATGCTTCCTGGTGCTGATGGTGTGAGCGTTTGTTCTTTCTTGAGAGATAGGGGAGTTAACGTTCCTGTTCTTATGCTGACTGCTCTTTCGGAAGAGGACGATAAGGTTAAAGGGCTTGAAAGCGGGGCAGATGATTACCTTACTAAACCTTTCGGTTTAAAAGAATTGGTTGCAAGGGTAAGGGCGTTACTGAGAAGGAGAGGAACGTTTCATATGTCTTCTTCAGCAGAGTTGGAATTTGTTGATGAAGGAGTAGTTATTCAGGGAAGAAAAGTGAAGCTAACTAAGAAGGAAAAGAAGTTGTTGAAAGTGCTGGTTGATAACGCTGGTAGGGTGGTTTCTAAAGATGAACTCTTAGTTAAAGTGTGGGGAGATGAGAACGTTTCTCTCAGGGTTGTTGATGTTCACGTTAAACATTTGAGAGATAAGATAGGTAGTGAACGTATAAAAACTGTTTGGGGAGTGGGGTATAGGTTTGAAGTTTGAAGAGTTGTTAAAACTTGTGAATGAAAAGACAGGCGATGTTTTGTTTGTTGATGGAAAAGGGGAGATTTTTGGAACGGAAGAGCGTTTATGGGATAGGTTTCCTTTTAGTGAAGTTGTGAAAGGTTTTGAAGATGCTAAAAGTGCTGGAAAAGGGTATTTTGAAGTGGAGGAAGGGGGGAGGATTTTTGAATTTAAAATAGAAAGGGTTTTAGATGGAGTCTTTTTGGTTTTGAGGAGGGATGTTACGTGTGCGCGTAGAATTCATAAGATTAAGAAAGATATACTCTCAACTGTTTCCCATGAGATTAAAACACCTTTAACGGTTGTTAAGGGAAATCTGGATTTTTTGTTAGCTTATAGGAATCTTTGTGCGGAAGATAGGGAAATTGTAGAGGAGTCTCTGGAGAATGTAGGAAAGATAGAAAATATAGTAAGGAGTTTGAGAAAGCTCTTTCTGGAGGAGAGTGGAGGAGAAGTAGTAGATTTAAAAACAGTGGTTGAAGGTGTTATTAGAAATTATAGAAAGAAGTTTGAAGAGAAAGGTTTAAAGATAAAGCTATTTTTAGAGAGTGCTTATGTCAGGTGTGAACGGATTCTCTTTGAGCAGCTTGTTAAAAACCTTATAGATAACGCTGTTAGATTTACAGATAGAGGGGAGATAAACGTTACTCTTAAAATGGGGGAGAATGGCGTTGTTTTTTCTGTTAGAGATACGGGAAGAGGGATTCCTGAAGAGCTTCAACGTATGGTTTTTGAGAAATACGTTAAATCACCTGATAGTGAAGGACAGGGAATAGGACTTTCTGTTGTTAAAGAAATTGTTAAGTTCCACGACTGGAAGATCAGCCTGAGTTCAGAGGTTAATAAAGGGACTGAAGTTAAGGTTATTATTCCTACCTCTTCTACTTTTTAATCTGATATGGTATTATCTTTTCTATGAAAAATCATACTGAAGTGGAGGAATGAGGTGAGATATTTATTACTCATTTCTACAGTTTTAGCTGCATTTACTGCTGCACAGGGTGCTGAGATAACTATTGAGGGAAAATCCCTCACAAACGCACAGGTTAAATTACCTGTTAAAAATGAAGCTGATGAAAATGCTGTAATAGAAAGCCTTGAGCTACTCCCAGGTGTTTCTCTTAATCTACTTTCCCCCTCCCCTTCCCCTCAGGACAGGTTGCTCCTGAGGGGATTTTCTCCGGAAAGGGTTTTCGTTTATTACGGCGACTATCCTCTTAACGGTTCCGGAATAAGGGGTAATTACTACGTTGACCTTTCTTCTGTTCCATCAGAGGATGTTAAGAGGATAGATGTTATTTATGGTAATTCCGTTATTTATGGTTCTAATCCTGGTGGAAACGTGATTTTTGAACCGCCGGGTTTCCCGATTAAAAGGGAAACGAAGTTGCAGGGCTTTACAGGTTCTTATGGAACTGTTGGCGGAAACTTTATCTTCAGAAACTCCTACGGGACTACGGGAATTGATATCAGGACGGGTGCTTTCAGAACTTCTGGCTATCTCAGGAACGATTTTACTAATAGATGGGATGGAACAGTTACTGTTTACAAGCTTTTGAACGATAGAACGTCCGTTAAGTTTTTTGCACAGCGGATTAACTTGAAGAAAGGGATGCCTGTTTTGAATGACCCTTCAAATCCGGCAACGAACTACGATTCGGACTATCCTGTTGTTAAGGAAACCTACTTCAGCCTTGCATGTGCGCCGTTCTGTAAATTAAAGTTGATTGAAAACCCCGGCAGCAACTTCATTCAGCGCAATACAACGAGGTTTGGTTCAACTGTTTCTTACGATACAGGTAACGGATTGATTTCTACTTCTTTGTATTTAAACAGAAGCTTTAAGAGCGAGGATTATTACGGTTTCTTTAAGACGCCTGCAGGTGTGAAGCTTACTGCTATGCACTTTGAAGGAACTGACGATAGGACTTACGGTTTGAGGAATGTGTGGGAGGATTTTTCCTTTTACGGTTTAAGTGGGACTGCCGGCGTTGAGTTTCAGAACTCCGGACACGGCGAAATAGATAAAAACACTTCTGTTCTTGCACCGGAAAACTACAACGCTTTGAGGAGATACGCGGGCTTTTTCAGTCTGAAGAAAGAGCTGAGAGTTTCTTCCGTTTCGTTCAACTTCAACGGTGGTTTAAGGATTGAAAGGTGGAAGGGAAACGTTCCATATCCTGCGCCTTCGCCTTCAGGCACAGAATTTCTACCTTCTCTATCTTTGGGCGTTAAATTGGGGAAGGTGAAGTTTGGTATAGGTGCTGGAAGGGTTTACAGGGCGCCGAAAGCTGAAGAGCTTTTATGGTATAGCAAGGAATATCAGGCTTTAAAAGCTATAGGTAGAGCTTACGACTTAAAAGCTGAAAGAGGGTGGGATTATGAGTTAAGTGCTTCTACTGTTCTTTCAGGGATTTCTTTAACTGCGAGAGCTTACTACTACGATATAAAAGATTTCATAGTCAGTAACTTCTACGCTGCTCAAACGCTACTTGGAAGGACTTTTCCTGACAGGATAATAGAAAACCTTGATTACTATAAGGTAAAAGGGATAGAGTTGGCGGGGAACTTCAATCCTTACAGCTGGTGTAAACTTTACGCTTCTTACGCTTATCAAACTTCTAACGTGGCAGATTCTGACCTTACCCCTGATAAAACGCCGGACCCTTCTGTTTTAGTGCCGAAGCATAAGCTTGTAACTGAAGCGGTGTTGGGTGGTAAGGATTCTTTTGTTACATTGAAGGGAACGTTTTACTCCAAGAGGAAAGGTTATGACGTTGAGAAAGTCCCAGGATTTGGCGTTTTTGATTTGAGCTACAACTTTAAGCCTGTAGAAAACGTTAGTTTCGTATTTAAAGTTAACAACCTGTTTAACAAGAAATATTTCTACGTTGAAAATTATCAGATGCCAGGAAGAAACTACCTGATTTCCATGAATGTAGCCTTTTAGCCATCTTTTAAGCCTTCCTGCTGGGGGATTTTCCCCCCTTTTTATTCTACCAGTTCGGTGAGTTGGGCAACGTTTTTGAGTTCTTTTATAACGGTAAATCCATTTTTTTTGGCTTCTTTCTCACGTAGTTCTTCAAGACGCACCTTTCTTATTTCACCTGTTAGTCCTATTTCACCGAAAAGTGCTATATCTTTCCGTAGGGGTTTGTTTAGATAACTTGAGACAATGGCAGCTGCTACCGGCAGGTCTATTCCGGGTTCTGTGACCTTCATTCCGCCAACAACGTTAACGAATACGTCAAAGTTTCTTAAGGGATATCCTAATTCCTTTTCTATTACTGCAACGATTATTGAGAGGCGGTTTGCGTCTATTCCCCTTGCCCGACGTTGAGGCGTTGTGAAGACGGCTCTTGTAACGAGAGCCTGGACTTCTAATAGAAGCGGTCTTTCGCCTTCCATACTTACGAAAACAGCGCTTCCGGGTTTGGATTCCGGTCTTTCACTCAGGAAGAACTTTGAAGGATTGGGGACTTCTTTCAGTCCTTTATCGGTCATTTCAAAAACTGCCACTTCGCCTGTTGAACCGAATCGGTTTTTCAGGGCTTTTAAAATCCTGAAGTTATAGCCTCTATCGCCTTCAAAGTGGAATACTGCATCAACTATGTGTTCAAGGACTTTTGGTCCTGCTACAGTTCCTTCCTTCGTTACGTGACCTACCACAAAGGCAGTTATTCGTTTCGTTTTACAGGTGTTTGTTATGAAAGCTGCAGATTCTCTAACCTGAGATACTGAACCGGGTGCTGATTCAAGATGGGGAAGGTATAGCGTTTGTATTGAGTCAAAGATAACGAATTCTGGATTTATGCGTGATATGTGTTTTTCAATTTCTTCTAAGTTGTTTTCTGCTAAAACTAAGAGGTTTTCGGATTCAACGCCGAGTCTTTTTGCTCTGAGCGCTATCTGTCTGACGGATTCTTCTGCCGTTACGTAGAGAACTTTATGGTTTTGGGAGAAAAGGTGGGAGAGCTGGAGGAGGAGGGTGGATTTTCCTATTCCTGGTTCGCCAGAAATTAAAGAGACTGAACCTTTTACGATACCACCGCCTGTAACTCTGTCAAACTCTGGAAAGCCTGAAGAAATTCTTTCTTCTTCTATCGTTTCTACCTCTGTCAGTTTAAGCGGCTCTGAGGATTTTGTATTCCAACTGCTTCTTACGTTTTTCTTCTTCGTTACGGTTTCTTCTACAAAGCTACCCCAGGCGCCGCATTCGGGGCATCTCCCTGCCCATTTAGGCGACCTGTATCCACATTCCTGACAGACAAAAACGCTCTTTTTAGCCATTTAGAAATACCTTTGCAACGTGGTAAACGGAAAAGGCAGCTATCCAGGCTACCGTGAGTTCAGTTACTATAAGTATAGCAGGATACTTCCAGCTTCCACTTTCCTGTTTTATAGCTGCAATTGTTGCAACGCAGGGTATGTATAACAGGACGAAAACCATATAGGAAAGTGCTGAAGCAGGTGTGAATGTGTTTGATAGTGCCTGAGAGATGCTGTGTTCTACGCCGTATAGAGTTCCTAACGTTCCTACAACAACTTCTTTTGCAAGAGCACCGAAAATCAGCGCTACTATAGGTTTCCAGTCGTGAATGCCTATAGGTTCAAAAATGGGTTGTAGGGCTTTTCCTAAATGTCCCACCAGGCTTTCTGGAGATGCGTAGTCCGTTCCGGGCGGTAAACTCGCTATTAGCCAGATGAATACCGAAAGCGCAAATATTACCGTGCCGGCCTTTTGAACGAACTCTCTTACTTCAATGTAGGTCTGGTTAAGAACAACGTTCCAGGCGGGAAGTTTATAAGAAGGGAGTTCTATGAAAAACTCTTCTTCAGTTGTTTTAAGTTTTTTAGAAACGATAAATGCAAAAGCGAGAGCAAATAGAACGCCTGTCAGATAGAGTCCGAATATGACTAAGGATTGGTAGTTTTTGAAAAAGGCAGCGGTAAAAACGGCGTAAACGGGGAGTCTTGCACTACAGGATATCCATGGAATTACCATCATTGTTATCAGTTTCTGTGTAGGTGAACGCATTGCCCGGGTTGCGTAAACGGCAGGAACGTTGCATCCAAATCCTAAAATCATCGGTATAACGGAAGCGCCGGAAAGTCCGAAGAGTTTCATAAAGTTATCCCATAGAGCTGCTGCTCTTGCCATGTAGCCGGTGTCTTCAAGGATAGACATGAGGAAAAAGAGAACGCTGAGTATTGGTAGAAACATGAGAACAGCACCAACGCCTGCAAATACGCCGTCATCTAACAGAGATATAAGAAAGTGAGGAAGAAAGTTAAATTTCGTTTCTACTAAGTCTGGCAGGAACTGTCCGAAGAAGTAATCTATAAGGTCTGTAAACGGTGCGCTTATGGAAAAGGTTAATTTGAATACAAGCCACATTATGAGAAAGAAGATGGGTATGCCGGTTAGAGGGTTCGTTACGATCTTGTCTATTCTGTCGCTTATTGTTAAAGCTGCTGTGGGTTTTGTTTTTGTTATCGCTTTCTTCGCTATTTCAGAAGCCAGGTGGAATCTTTCTTTTGCTACGAAAGAAGGAAGGTCACAACGGTGTCTTTGCTGAATTACTTCTTCAATTTCTTCTAACTCCTTCAGGATAATTTCCGGGTCAGCGACGTATTTGTCTAACTGTTCTATTATTTCCGGGTCTTGTTCTAATAGTTTTATGGCTAACCACCGCAGAGGGAAAGGTAAGTTTTCTTCTAACAAAACTGATTCCAGGCGGTAGGTTATGAGCATTATTGCGTTTTCAAGGTCTTTTGAGTATCTTGGTTCAAAACCTTTTAATGTGAGGTCTCCGGTTGCTACGCGGAGTATTGTTTCTGAGAGTTCTTCAAGACCTTTCTTCTTGGTGGCAGAAATGGGGATGACGGGAAGGTGAAGAATTTGCTCCAATTTTTTTGCATCTATTTTGAAGCCGGATTGCTCTATTTCATCTACTTTGTTAAGGGCTATTATGGGTTTTATTCCCATTTCTAAAAGTTCAAGGGTAAGGTAGAGATTTCTTCCTAAGAGGGTTGCATCAATTACGTTGAGAACGACGTCGTAATCTTTTTTAAGTAAAAAGCTTCTTGCTACTTTTTCCTCTAAGGTGTAGGAAGTCAGACTGTATATTCCAGGAAGGTCAATAAGTTCTATTTCAAAGCCTCTGAAATTGTAGGCGCCAACTTTCTTTTGAACTGTTACGCCGGGCCAGTTGCCGATTTTTTCGTTTGTGCCTGCCAGGGCGTTCATAAGGGCAGTCTTGCCGACGTTCGGGTTGCCGGCAATGGCTACTCTTATCTTTCTTTTCATTTTTCTACCTCTATTCGTGCTGCCATTCCTTTTCCTATGGCGAATCGTGAGCCTGCAGTTTCTACTATGAGGGGACCGGGGGGGGATTTTACTACTTTAATTTCTGCACCGGGGTATATTCCTATTGATGCAAGTCTATTTTTGAGTCCGCAACCGCCTATTATGTTAATTATTTTAACTTTTTCGCCTTCTTTTACGTCTATTAATCTCATCGTTTCCTCCTGAAGTTAGAATATACTAACTCTTGTGTGGAGCGTCAAGGGCTTTTGATAGAATGAAATTTAACTTTAATAACTTTCTAATGGAGACTGGGTTTGAAAAAGCGTTTGTTTATAGGAACAAAAGTTAGGTTAGATGAACTGGATAAAGTCAGAAAGGAGATAACATCTTTTGGTATTGAAGGTAAATGGGTGGAGGAAGAAAACCTTCATTTTACGTATAGGTTTTTAGGGGATTTTGAGGAGGAAAAAATCCCCCCCCTAATCCTCTCCCTCAAAGGAAAATTAAAACTGTGCAGGGCGCCTGAGGTGGTGTATAGGGGGGTGGGATTTTTTGAGAAGAAAGGAATTCCCAGAGTTTTTTTCGTTAGAGTGGAATCGGAAGGCATACAGAGAATAAAAAACGCCGTAGACCAGGCGCTTTTACCTTTTGGTTATCCTTTAGATAAAGAATTCGTTCCCCACGTTACCCTTTTAAGAATAAAAAGGTTCAGAAGGGCAACAAAGTTTAAAAGCTACGTTCACCGGATGAAAGACTTTGTTTTCGGAGAAGGCAAAGTAAACGTTGTAACGCTTTTTGAGAGTAAACTGACGTCGCAGGGACCTATCTATACTGCCGTTGAGGAGTTTCACCTTGATTGAATACTTGCTTCCACCGATTGCAGGCGGAATAATAGGTTATTTTACCAACTACGTTGCCATAAAGATGCTTTTCCGCCCCGTTAAACCTTACTACTTATTCGGGAGAAAACTACCTCTAACGCCCGGCTTAATTCCATCAAAAAGAGAAAAATTAGCAGAAGCCATAGCTAAAGTTGTTAAGGAAAACCTTATAACGGAAGAAGTAGTTAAGAAGCGCCTCAACGAAGAGAAGATTTACCTTTCTTTGAAAGAGCTGATAGAAAGGTTTATAGACCGATTTTCTGAAAACAGCGAGGAATACTTTCAGGAGTTTTTAGCCCATATAGATAACAAGCCTTTTAAAGAATTTGGAAACTTTCCTCAAATTGAAGAGAGTCTTAAAACTTTTATGGATAGCATTTTTCGTTCTTTAGAAGGAAAAACCCTCAACGAGCTGATACCATCCTCTCTTAAAAGAGATTTAGAGTCGTTCATAGACAAAAAGAGCGAAGAGATAGCTTCTTACATTGTTCAACTTGTTAAAGATAAGGAGTTTGAATCTATCGTTTACTCTTTCATTGATTCAGCTTTAGAACGTTTACTTGCCCACGTGCCTTTTTTACCGCAGAACTTTAAAAGTTCAGTGGCTGAGAAATTAGGCGATGCTATCGTTAAGAATTTGCGCTCTTTGGCTGATGACCCTGCCCTTCAAAGTAAAATCTCAAAATTAGTGTGGAAAAAGTTTCAGTCTGTTCTCAACACTAAAATTGATACGAACTCGAGAGCTTTCACTGAATTCAGGTCTTTCCTTAATAGTCTGTTAGATAAATACCTGAACGTTTTGAGTGAGAAAACCATAAACGATTTGCCGGTATTGAAAGAAAAAATCCTCCCCCACCTCTACACCCTCACCGTCCGTTTCATCCAGTCAGAGAAAGAAACGATTTCTTCAATGGCAGCCGAAAAACTACTTAAAATCATTGAGGAGGAACTTCCCGTCATTCTTGAGTCCATTGACATTGAATCAATGGTTAAAGAGCGCGTTAACGCTCTGCCGGTAGAAGAGGTGGAAGGTTTAATTCTTAAACTCATAAACGAAGAGCTAAATTACATCACGCTTTTAGGCGGCGTTTTAGGTTTCATCATAGGCTTGTTCCAGTCTTTTGTCTTCTACTTTTTACAGTAAAATTGAGAAATAAACTTTTGGGAGATAAAAGTTGAGACTTGTGCTTTTGCTGTTACTGTTACTAAGCTTTTCCTGTGCCTCGGTAGAGACAAAGCAAACAACCTTTAAAAAGGTTGAGCACGTTTACATTTTCCCCGTTACAAACAGAACTCACGAAGAAGCCCTTGACGTTATCTTTACAAAGGTTGCAGATGACGTTTTTTACTCAGACCCCCGATTTAAGGTTGACCCGAAACCCATTCCCGGAACCACGATAATCGTTAAACCTTCTGTTGATTCCATATCAACCTTTGCCGTGGGTTTTGACAGATACGACAGAGCCACCGAATACAGAATGACCGTTCAGGCAACCGTTAAACTTTTCCGTTACGGTTTTAAGAAGCCTTTCAAAGTGTTCAAGATTACCCGTTACGATTTCTACTCAAACGTTGGCAACCCACTTGAAATAGAAAGAAACAGAAAAGAGTGTCTTTCAAGGATAGCAGAGCAGATATTTTCAGCCGTCGGAGAAAAACTCTACGCAGAAGGGAAGGAAATTGAAAGTAACGCTGAAGTTATCAAATGACAGATACCTGCTTTACTACTTTGAAATGAACGGAAAGCCTTTAATTTTGCTGATAGATAAAGCAGAAAAGACGGAATCTTTAGGCATTTGCTCTTTGAGTGAGAAAGAAGTTAAAGAGATGTGGGAAAAGCAAGACGATTCTTCCTACTGCCTTCCCTGTGAGATTTTGCTTCACCTTGACCCGAAAGTTGTAAAAGCGGAAAACTGCGTTGCAGAGTTGGGTATTTCACTTGAAACATTAGAGAAAGTGAAAAAAGAGCTGGAGGTGGAAGATGGCTAAAAGGATAAGGCTTGGCGTTAATATAGACCACGTTGCGACGGTCAGAAATGCGCGCAGGACTTTTGAGCCAGACCCCGTTCACGCAGCAGTAATAGCAGACCTTGCCGGAGCTGACCAGATTACCCTTCACGTTAGAGAAGACAGAAGGCACGTAAATGAAAGGGATTTAAAGCTGATAAAAGAGGTTATCCACTCAAAAGTGAACCTGGAAATGGCGGTAACGGAAGAGATGATTAACATCGCTTTAAGCGTTAAGCCCCATCAGGTAACTTTAGTTCCGGAGAAAAGAGAAGAGATAACGACAGAAGGCGGTCTTGATGTCGTTTCAAACTTTGAAAAGGTTAAGGACGCAGTTAAAAAACTGAAAGAAGCAGGCATAGTGGTGAACATCTTTATAGACCCTGAAGAAGAGCAGATAGAGGCAGCCGCAAAAGTAGGCGCAGATGCCGTGGAGCTTCATACAGGAAGGTATGCAGAAAGGTTTGCCGAGAACAACGAGGAAGAAACGAAGAGAGAGCTTGAGCGTTTAAAAAGAGCTGCCGCTTTTGCAAAGGCTAAAGGCTTAAGAGTTTACGCCGGTCACGGGCTTACTTACAAAAACGTCAGGGCAGTTGCCGAAATTCCCGAGATAGAGGAGCTGAACATCGGACACTCAATAGTTGCCAACGCTATCTTGAAGGGAATGAAGGAAGCGGTTCAAGAGATGATAAAACTGATAAACGGTCTGGCATGACACCTGTTGGCGTCGGCGTTGACATCGTTTCGGTTAAGAGAGTTAAAAGTTTACTTGAAAAATACGGTAGAGCTTTTGTTAAGAAAGTGCTTCCTGAAGATGATGGATACTGCGGCAGAAAGAGAAAGGGCGAGTTAGCGGGTTGCTACGCTGCAAGGTTTGCTTTGAAGGAGGCTTTCGTTAAGGCTTTCAGTCAGGCAGACGTAAAAGTAAAAATAACGGACGTGAAAGTTTCAGGTGGCGGTGAAAGCTTAAAAGTGGAAACCCCTTACGACAACGTTTTTCACTATCTTTTTTCAATCTCTCACGAAAAAGAATACGCCGTTGCTTTTGTGGTTTTGTTTAAACGCCTTTAGAGTAAGCTTTCTGTCTTGAAAAGTTTTGCCTTTAAGCCTACCTTATTGAAAACAGTTTTCAATTACGCCGGAAAGGAGAGGAAATGGCTGAGTTCGTTACTCTCATCATATTAGACGGGTTCGGATACAATCCTAAAAAGGAAGGAAATGCCATTGCTTTAGCCAATACGCCGTTCTGGGATTACCTATGGAGCACTTATCCTAAAGGTCTTTTAAAGGCAAGTGGCGAGGCTGTTGGACTTCCTGAAGGTCAGATGGGGAATTCTGAAGTTGGTCACATGAACATCGGCGCTGGAAGAATCGTGTGGCAGGACATAGTTAGAATCACGAAGGCGGTGGAAAACGGCGACTTCTTTAGGAACGAAACGCTTAAAAAAGCTTTTGAAATTGCAAAGAAGAATAATACCAAGGTTCACTTTATAGGTCTTCTCTCTGATGGCGGCGTTCACAGCCACATAAAACACCTTTTTGCATTGATTGACATGGCGAAGAATGAAGACGTTGAGAAGGTGTGCGTTCACCCGATTCTTGATGGAAGGGACACGCCACCAAAAAGTGCTGAAAAGTATTTGAAGGAATTGGTTGAAAAGGTTAAAAGCGCTGGAAACGCAAGTATTGGAACGTTCGGCGGTAGATACTACTACATGGACAGGGACAAGCGCTGGGACAGGACAGAAAAGGCATACAACGCTATGGTTTTAGGTGAAGGACTGGAGTGCAGCGATGTTTTGAAAGCTCTTCACGAAGCTTACGAGAGAGGAGAAACGGACGAGTTCGTCACGCCTTACGTGGTTAACAAGAACTGTTTAATAGAAGACGGTGACGTTATCGTTTTCTTTAACTTTAGAGCCGACAGAATGCGTCAGATTGTTTCTGCCCTTGGCTTTGAAAACTTTGACGGCTTTGAAAGAAAAAAGGTTGTAAAGCCTTCCTATATTGCTACTATGACCCTTTACGACGAGACGTTTCCCTTTGACGTTATTTTCCCGCCTCAAAGCCTTGAGAACGTTTTAGGGGAGGTGATTTCTAAAAAGGGATATAAGCAGTTAAGAATAGCCGAAACGGAGAAGTATGCCCACGTTACTTACTTCTTTAACGGCGGAAGGGAAGAACCGTTTCCAGGAGAGGAAAGAATTCTAATTCCTTCGCCAAAAGTTGCTACTTACGATTTAAAGCCTGAAATGAGTGCTTTTGAGGTTACAGAGAAAGTTGTTGAAAGGATAAAGAACGGAAACTACAAGCTTATAGTTTTGAACTACGCCAACCCGGACATGGTAGGGCATACAGGAGACCTTGAAGCTGCCATTAAAGCCGTTGAAACGGTTGATAAGTGTCTGAAGGAGGTGGTTAAAGCTACGCTTGAGAAGGGTGGTGTCTGTATAGTTACTTCCGACCACGGAAATGCCGAGCAGATGATAGACCCGGAAAAGGGAACGCCCTGGACTGCCCACACGACCAATCCTGTGCCGTTTGTGGTGGTGAAGGGAACGTGCGGTGCTTACAACGTTAAAAGAAGGGAAAAGAAAGATGTTGAACTGCCGGAATACTTTGACGGCGTTCCTGTAATTGGTATATTGGGCGACATAGCACCTACCATTCTTTACATTTTGGGAGAGGAAATACCTGCCGAAATGACGGGAGATGTAATAGTTGAAGGAAACTTTCAGGATACTATTTGTAGATGAGGTTGACTCTACGAATGAGTATTTAAAGCGCGTTCCGTTTGAGGAGGCGCTTTTCGTAGTTGCAGACCGTCAGACGAAAGGAAAGGGGAGGAGAGGGAAAAACTGGATTTCTGAAAAGGGAAAGGGGCTTTACCTTTCTGGTATGTTTTCGCTTCCGCCTTTATCCTATCGTTCTCTTGCGAGCCTTTCTTTTGCCGTTGCAACTGTTTCTGTTGTCAAAAAATACATTAGTAGAGCTTACTTGAAGTGGCCCAACGACGTTTACGTTGACGGTAGGAAGCTTTGCGGTATTTTGGTTGAAGTTTTGAAAGACAGGCTTATCGTTGGCGTTGGAGTGAACGTTTCTTACAGCAGAGATGAGCTTTCTCACCTTGAAGTTCCTGCTACTTCTCTTTTGGCTGAAGGTGTGAGTGTTGATAGGAAAGTTTTGGCAGAGGAGCTGGCAGAAAGAATCGTTCTTTACAAAGAAAAGCTTTATGTCGGAAGGTTTGATGTTTCGGAGTTTGAGCAGTTCTGCCCGATGGTAGGGAAAACGGTGAAAATTATTGACGGGAAAAAATCCCCCCTCGCCCGCGTCTTAGGAATAGACAGAGAAGGTGCGCTAATTGTTGAATTTGACGATGAGGGTGGGAGGAGAGTGGGGAGGATTTTTTCCGCAGATGTATCTGTTAGAATTCTATAATCATGAGGCGGGTGAGGCTAAGCGATTACGAAATTTCAGCTATTAAGGAAGTGGCGAAAGAGGTTTTTGGCGAGAAAACCAGAGTGTTACTTTTCGGTAGCAGAACTAATCTGAGAGAGAAAGGCGGAGACATTGACCTTTATGTAATTCCCCAAGATACAGAAAATCTGTTCAATAAAGAGATAACTTTTAAAGCAAAACTAATGGTAAAGTTAGGCGAGAGGAAGATTGACGTGATTATTCAGAAAAATCCCCACCGTTCCATAGAAAAAGTAGCGCTTGAAACCGGAGTAGAATTGTGAACGATAAAGAATACTTGAGATATCTACACATAAAAGCGGAAGTAGAAAGGCACCTTTCAACCTTAAAAGAAGCGTTCAGCTGGATAGAGCAGAAAACAGGTTTGCCCTTAAACGAACAGAAAGTAAATTCTCTCTTAAAAACTACCGAAGGCACAATGGTTCTTGACCAGATTGCCTACCGCTTTTCTAAACTGCAGGATTCGTTAGGTAAGTTGCTTAGGGTTTACCTCTTTCTCAAAGGAGAAAACGCTTACCATCTGCCCATAGGTGATGTTGTGCTTTTAATGGAAAAGTATGGTTTCAACATTTCCCTTGAGAAATGGTTTGCTTTAAGGAGTATCAGGAATGCCCTTGCACACGAGTATGAAGAGGAAAGAGAAAAAATCGCATCTGTGATTAACAGAGTTAGGGAAGAACTTCCCTTTTTTGAAAAACTGCTAAACCAGTTGACTCTTTAAGGAGAAGTGCAGTGGAACTTGAATTTCCAACCTATAAAGAACTGCTAAAAGATAAAAAAATCCTCTACTACATCAACCGTGCCGACTACTTCCTTGAAAGAATGGGCTACACAGACCACGGAATAAAGCACGCCACCTGGGTTGCAGAAAACGCCAAGAACCTTCTTCTAAAGATAACGGGAAACGTGAGAATTTCTGAACTTGCAGGAATAGCGGGGCTTCTTCACGACATCGGTCACGTAATATCCCGTCACGACCACGCCCAGAGTAGCGCCCTGTTAGCCTACGAGCTTCTTAAAAATAAAGGTTTTTTAGATGACGACCTTACAGAAATAACCTTTGCCATCGGCAACCATGAAGAAGAAACCGGAATGCCCGTAACAGAAGTTGCAGCAGCTCTTGTAATAGCCGACAAGTCTCACGTTAGCAGGACAAGAGTCAGAAATAAAAGCGACATCTTTGAAGACATTCACGACCGCGTTAACTACGCCGTTCTTTCAAGTCGCTTAGAAGTTGAAAAAGAAAATCGTATAATTCGCCTTGTTTTAAAGATAGATACGAAAATTTCAGACATTTTAGACTACTTCAGCATCTTCCAGCCGAGAATGGAGATGTGCAGAAAGGCAACTGAAGTGCTTGGATTTCGCTTCAGGATGAGAATTAACGATACAGACATTTAAAACAGGAGTTACGCGATGAAGAGTTTGAAGCTCAGAATAGCAATCGTCCTTCTGGTTCTTTTGGGAGCCGTTTACATAGCGCTAACGAAAAAGGTGACTTTAGGACTTGACCTACAAGGTGGAACTCACTTGGTTCTTCAGATAGACACGAAAAAAGCAATTGAAGATGAAGTAACCGCAGCTATTAGAGAAATTAAAAACGCTCTATCAAACGAAAACATTCCTGTTCTTTCGGTAAAGAGGGGAGAGAAAACAGTTGAGATAACTCTTTTAGAGAAAGAAGCTGTTCCTAAAGCTGCAAAAATCATAAAAGATGATTACGGCGATATGTTTGACGTTACCACTTCTGGTAATTCCATTATTCTGAAGCTAAAGGATTCTTACGTTTCAAAAGAAGTTGATAGGTTGGCTGAGCAGGCACTTGAGACTATAAGAAACAGGGTTGACGAGTTAGGTGTAGCGGAGCCGGTTATCGTAAGAAACGGGAAAGACAGGATAATTGTTGAACTTCCGGGTATCAAAAATCCTGAACACGCCAAAAAAGTTATTGGAAAGGTTGCAAAGCTTGAATTTAAAGAGGTTGTGGCTGTTTACAGAGACCCGACTCAACTTCTTCTCTCATTGGGAGCAAACCTACCTCAAGGAGCTTCTGTTGTTGCCGTTCCTTCCCCTTCAGGACCAAAATTCTACATAGTAGAAAACGGCAAGGAAAAGCCTTTAAAGGCAAAATCTTTAGAAGAAATCGTTAAGCAGTTTGGCGGAAAACTCCCCGAGAACGAGCAGATTCTCTATCAGGAGATAAAAAATAAGGAAAACAAGACTGTAGGTTATACCTTCTACATTTTAAAGAGAGAGCCTATTCTAACCGGTGCTTACCTGAAAGATGCTTATCCGGGTAGAGACCAGTACGGCATGCCAGCTGTTAACTTTGTCCTTAACTCTCAAGGTGCAAAGATTTTTGAGCAATATACGGCAAAACACATAGGGACAAGACTTGCCATAGTTCTTGATAACAAGGTGCAGTCTGCGCCGGTTATTCAGTCTCAGATTGGTGCAAGGGGTCAGATTACAGGTCACTTTACCTATCAGGAGGCGAGAGACCTTTCTATCGTTTTAAGGGCAGGTGCGTTGCCTGCGCCTGTGAAGATTATTGAAGAAACGACTGTAGGACCTTCTTTAGGTAAGGAATCAATAGAAAGAGGCATAAAAGCTGGCGTTTCCGGTCTCATAATTGTGATGATTTTCATGATTTTCTACTACAAAGTTTCTGGAGTTATTGCGGATTTAGCGCTTCTTATGAACGTTGTTCTTCTCTGGGCAGCACTTGCAGCTTTGGGGGCAACGCTTACTCTGCCAGGTATTGCAGGATTTATCCTTACCATAGGTATGGCTGTTGATGCCAACGTCATAATCTTTGAGAGGATAAGGGAAGAACTGAGAAAAGGCAGAAACCTCTTTTCTGCGGTAGAGGCTGGTTTTTCAAGGGCTTGGGGAACGGTTCTTGACGCGAACGTTACTACCTTAATTGCCGCTGCAGTTCTCTTCCAGTTTGGAACTGGTCCTATAAAAGGTTTTGCCGTCACTCTGTCCTTAGGTATCCTTTCCAGTATGTTTACTGCAGTGTTTGTTACCAAGGTGATACTTGACGTTATTGTTAAATACAAGCCAAAAATCTTCAGTATTTAAGGAGCAGTTAGATGAAAAGGAAGTTTGAGTTTATAAAAAATAGATATTTTGCCTATCTGCTTTCGTTTCTGTTGATAGTGGGTTCTTGGTGCTACGGCGTTTTCGTTAAAGGTCCCAAGTTTGGGATTGATTTTACCGGCGGTGTTCTGATACAGGTTAAGATAAACGAGAAGGACGTTAATACGGAGAAAATTAGAGAGCTTTTCAAGGGAAAAGTGGAAGGTGTTACTGTTCAAACGATTGAGTCTTCCAACGAGTTCCTCATTAAAGCACCTGTTAAAGGAGACCCTAACGTTATAGTTGAGAAGATAACTTCCATAATAAAGTCTACCTTTGACGGAAAGGCGGAAATTAGAAGGATTGAAATGATAGGTCCTACTATCGGTAAGGAGCTGAGAGAGAAGGGAATAATGGCTTTAATTTATGCTCTTATAGGCATATTCCTTTACGTTGCATGGAGATTTGAACCGGTATTTGCTGCCGGCGCTATCATCGCGCTTATTCACGATACTCTTGCTACCATAGGTGTTTTCATGTCTGCAGGGAGAGAGTTTAGTCTTCCGGTGATTGCTGCGCTTTTAACGGTTATAGGTTACTCCATTAACGATACGATTGTTGTTTACGACAGAATCAGAGAAAACATGAAGGTTTTGCTAAAGAGTAAACCTTTTGATGAAATTGTTAACGATAGTATTAACCAAACTCTTTCAAGAACGATAATCACCTCTCTTACTACCTTCTTTGTTGTTCTTACTCTCTACCTTTTCGGCGGCGGAGTGATAAACGATTTTGCCTTTGTGCTTTTGGTGGGTATTGTTGTTGGAACGTATTCTTCCATCTTCGTTGCCAGTTCGTTAGTGGTTGATTGGTACAAATACGTTAAGAAAATGAAGTGATGAAAATACTCCATAAGTATATCTACTTTGAGCTGCTAAAAACTTTCTTTCTAACGTTAGGACTTTTCGTTTTCGTAATCTTAATGGATAGGGCTTCTTCTATTGCGGAAACGGTTTTAGGGCAGGGAATTTCGCTTTTAGATTTTTTGTCCGTTTTGATTAAAGGAGTGCCGGCGTTTTTGGGAATAACGATACCTATGGCTTTCGTTCTTTCTGTTTTGATTACCTTTATTCAGATGGGTAGCAATAATGAGCTGATTGCTATGAAGTCGTGTGGTATATCTCTTAAAAAGATTTCTGTGCCGGTGGTGTGGGTGGGGATTTTTCTTTCTTTGGCTTCCTTTTATATCACAATGTTTGTTATGCCTGAAAGCAACGTTGCTATGAAAAAACAGATAGAGCAGCTCTTGAAGAAGAAAATTACCATGAGCATTTCGGAAAAAAACTTCAGTTCTAACTTCCCCGGTATAACCTTTTATACAGAAAAACTTTATCCTCAGAAGGGATACCTTGAAGATTTTATGGTGAGCCTTCAAAAAAAGGATAAACTGATAACGATTTTTGCAAAAAGAGGACTATTGCGGACTGTAAAAGATTCTGTTTTCCTTGACATTCAAAACGGGGTTGCTCATTTCCTTGATTGGAAAAAACCTGAAAGTTTAAAAGTTTTAAATTTTAAAAACTATACTGTTAAACTCTATACTTTTTCTGAGAAGGAGCAGTTTCAAGCTGTAAAGTATAAAACGCTGATACAGCTTTTAAAAAGGAACGACTTGGAAGCGAAAGTTGAGTTTTTCAAAAGGTTGACCGTGTCCCTTTCTCCTCTAATTGTGGGTATTTTGGCTTTTGCCATTGCTGTTTTGATACCAAGGGGTTCTATGGGTGTTGGAGTTCTTATTAGTTTGGTAATAATAGTGGTTTACTATGTCTTATATACTTTTGCGAAGAAAACAGCTCTTAAGTTAGGAATTCCGCTACTTCCTCTTATTCCCGACCTGTTGTTCGGTATTTTGGCTGTTTATTTTTATAAGCAGGCTATTAATGAAAAGCTTAAGTTGGATATTGGTGGGAGATGGTAAAAGTTTTAGATAGGTATGTTTTTACTGAAACTTTTAAGTATTTCGTTCTTTCTTTGCTTACGTTTTTAGTGCTGTTTGTTATTATAGATTTTGTTAGCAACGTTGATACCTTTTCAAAGGTAGGTTTAAAAGAAGGACTTACTTACGTTTTTGCAAGAGTTCCTCTATATGCTTCTCGTATTGTTCCAATAGCTATGCTAGTTTCTACGATGGTAACTCTATCCACCTTTTCTTCTACCAGTGAATTGATAGCGGTTAAATCTTTAGGTATTAGTATATATCGTTTCTCTGTTCCTATATTAGTTTTGTCCGTTATGGTTTCTCTCTTTTCTCTTTTCCTTCAGGAATTTGCTATTCCTAAAAGTATGAAGTTAGCGAAGGATATAGAGTGTAAGTTAAAGGTGAATTCAAAAGTGAAAATCCACGCCACCCTTTCCTCCGTTTGGTTTAAAGATAACGATAAATTTGTCTATATGGAATCTTTTAACCCATATACAAAAGAAGCGGAGAGAATCTCTATTTTCGTTCTTCCCAAAACTTTTGAACCAAAAAAGCGCATTGATGCACTTAAAGGTAAAAACGTTAAAGAGAAGGAGTGGATTCTTGAAGACTGCATCGTTCGCGATTTAAAGAAGATGACTTTTAAAAAGGTGAAAGAGAAAACTCTTTCACTTGGAGTTGGAGTTAAAGAGATTAAGTATTCCCAGCCGGAACCGGAAACTATGGAGTTACTCAAGCTTTACGTAGTGGCAAAACAGATGGCAAAGTTAGGTTACAACGTTTCAAACATGTTGGTTGATTTGTACTCCCGCCTTTCCCTCTCTTTGCTTCCTATAGTCGTTGCTGTTATAGGTATTCCTTTAGGGATGTATAACCCGAGAAATAAAAGGGGATACACCGTTGTTATAGCTGCTCTCTTAATAGTTTCTATGTGGATTACCATTTCTTTCTTTTTAAGTTTGGGAAAGAGCGGCGTTTTACCGCCGTTTTACGCAGCGTTTGCTCCCGTTTTACTCTTTTTCTCCGTTGGACTTATCCTTCTGGCGAGGGCTGAGACTTGAAGTTTGACTTCTCAAAAGCTGCAAAAGCGCAGAATATTTTAAGAAGTAAGTTAAGACTTGTTCCTTTTAAAAAAGGCGTAAACTTTATAGCAGGTTGCGATTTAACCTTTTTAAACCCTTATAAAACACCTACCACCGGAATCGGGGCTTTTGTAGTTCTATCCTTTCCTGACCTTGAAGTCGTTGAAAGAGTTTATGCCGTAATGAACGTTAATATTCCTTACGTTCCAGGTTTCTTGGCGTTTAGAGAGATACCATTGCTTTTGAGAACGTTCAGGAAGTTAAAGAATAAGCCTGACGTTGTTATCGTTGACGGACACGGCATAGCTCATCCGAGACGTTTAGGTATAGCAGCTCATTTTGGCGTTGTAACTGGCATTCCTGCAATAGGTTGTGCTAAAAAACCTTTGTACGGCGAGTTTGAAGAGCCGTGTAATGAAAAGGGGTGCTATTCTCCTATAAAAGCACCGGATACCGGTAAAGTTTTAGGATACGTTTTGAGAAGCAGAGAAAACGTTAAACCTGTTTACATTTCTCCTGGAAATTTGGTTGATTCAAAAAGCGCTTTGGATTTAATGCTAAAAATAGTAGACCGTTCAAAGTACAGAATTCCTGAACCAACAAGACTTGCCCACAACTACCTTCAGGAAGTAAGGAAATCTTTGGTTTAAGGTTTGTCTCTTAGCTTGTACAGCTCTGTAATCCACTCTATTTCTCTTTTTTGAGAATCCTGGGTGGTAAGTTCCTTTATTTTTTTAAAGCCTACTTCTGAAAAAGCTTTTTCAACTTCTTTCGGTTCCATTTTTTCAAAGAATCGTTCCTTTTCTTCTCTTGTGCCTAAAGAATAACTTAAAATGAGAATTCCGTTGGTTTTTAGATACTTTGCAATGTTTTTAGCAGTTAGCTGATGGAAATTTTTCGGGATATGCATTAAAACGGCTATGCAAATTACGACGTCAAAAAAGTTTACGTATTTTGAGGGAAGCTTTAGCTCTGGAAGGTAAGCTTGGAAAATCTGTTCAGAAATTTCTGGAAATTCAGACTTTGCCAATTTAACAAACTCTTTTGAGCCATCTACTCCCCAGACGTTGAATCCATTTTTCAGTAAAAATTTGAGTTCCCTACCAGAGCCGAAGCCTATTTCTAAAATCTTGCAGTTTTTGTTTGGTATGGAATTCAGTATGAACTGTTGAAGTTTGTAAGGAGTTGAACGGTTATACTTTTCAGCTAATTTTAGGGCGTTTCTGTTGTAAAAGTCTAAAGTTTTCTTGATAACATCAATCACTCTTGAATCCTCAACTTGAACTTTAGCTTGCGCTATAAGATAATACCTTTTACAATTAAAAACAGGAGGTAAAAATGGCTGTAGAAAGAACGCTTGTTATAGTAAAGCCTGATGCAGTTAAGAAGAACGCAGTAGGTGATATTATCAGAATTCTTCAGGAAAACGACTTAAAACTCTTGGCTTTGAAGATGGTTCACCTTTCTAAAGAGCAGGCTAAAAAGTTTTACATAGTTCATAAAGATAGACCTTTCTACGATGAACTTACCGATTTCATGTCTTCCGGGCCTTGCGTTCCTATGGTATTTGAAGGAGAGAACGCTATTGCAAGGGTTAGAGAGATAATCGGAGCAACAGACCCGGCAAAAGCTGCAGAGGGAACTATCAGGAAGAAGTACGGAACGGATGTAGGAAGAAACGCCGTTCACGCTTCCGACTCTCCTGAATCTGCTGCTTACGAAATTCCGTTCTTCTTTAACCAGCTTGAAATACACGAATAATTTTTGCAGCTTTTAACCTTAACGGGAGATTTTATGGACGACAGTTTCAGTTTGTTGAAAGCTGAGGCGGAACTTTGTGAAGAATTTGATGAAGACGGTGATTCGTTAGAAGTTAAGCATTTCGTTTTTGAAGACCTTTTAGATACCAGTGAAAAGTTTATATGTAAGAGAAAGCAATTAGGTGGAGGCTTTTGCCTCTACCGTTACTACCTTTTAAAGGATTCCCGTTCCATATTTTCCAGGAGGGAGGAAAGACCTTTAGGTTGCTACTTATGTTACAGAGATGGGACGGTTTTAACGTTTGAAGATTTTAACTTTAAAATTCAATCCTTTGATGAGTTTACGCTCTTGGTAGAAGCTATAGAGGTAAGTTCGGGAATCAGTTACTTCTTTGAGCTGTGTAACTTGTGTGAGCTTCCGGAAAAGGTAAAAGCCGAGCAAGATGTTGCCCTTACGCTGTTTTGCCAGTCTGTTAAGAAACTTCCTCCCCCCACGCGTTTTGACCAGATAGCTGATGAAAACAGGGAAGTTCTGAAGTTGGCGGAAAAAGGTAACGATAAAGCTTTAGAGAAGCTGGAAAGGGAGTTGGGAAGGGAGGAGACTATAAGGCTTTTAAAAGAGGTAAGGGAACATCCAGAGGAACTCTTTGATACCTACATCTCCTGTACTGAAAACGCTTACAAGGTTATTGGAATAGTTACCGACGTTAAAGTCGTGGAAGTGGAAGGTAGAAAGTTTTTAAGGCTTGGCATTTTAGCAGAAGATTTAGACTTCACAGTTCTGACACCTGTAAAGGAAGGAATTGCAGATGGTGATAGAATAGAGGTAATAGGTAAATTGCGGGGCGTTGCCGTTTTTTAACCAATAGGAGGGAGTAGTTGTGAAAATAGGACGTTTTAAGTACGGGGAGAGAACAATTTTTGGAATGGTAAGGGGGAAGGAAGTTGTTGTTTTAAAAGAAAAACGAATCCAGGAGCTTATGGAAAATCCCACCCCCACCGACGAAGTCGTTGAATTTAAAAATTTAAAATTCCTCTCTCCCACAAGACCAACAAAAATTGTTGCAGTAGGCTTAAACTACAAAGCCCACGCTGAGGAGATGGGTAAACCTCTGCCGGAAGAACCACTACTCTTCATGAAGCCTTCTACGGCTGTAATAGCAAATAAGATGAAAATTATTCTGCCGGAAATGTCTCAAAGGGTAGATTACGAGGGTGAGCTTGCAATAGTTATAGGCAGGCGTTGTAAAAACGTTTCTCCAGAAGAAGCGAAAGATTACATTTTAGGTTACTCCTGCTTTAATGACGTTACGGCAAGAGACCTTCAGCAAAAGGACGTTCAATACACAAGGGCTAAATCCTTTGATACTTTTGCACCCTATGGACCTTGGATTTCTACGTCTATTGACCCGATGAACTTGAAAATAACGACAAGGGTAAACGGCGAAGTTAAGCAAGAAGGTAGCACTTCTGACATGATATTCTCTCCGTTTGAGCTTGTGTCTTTTATATCCAAAGTGATGACGCTTCTGCCGGGCGACGTTATTGCCACCGGAACTCCCCCGGGCGTTGGACCTTTGAAGGAAGGCGACAGAGTGGAAATTGAAATTGAAGGTATTGGAACGCTTATCAATTACGTTGTTAAGGAACAGGGAGGAGCACAATGAAAGTTTTGGGAATAAACGGCTCTCACAGGAAAGGTTCTACGCTTCTTTTGCTGGAAGAGGCGATGAGGGAGCTTGAGGGTTTTGATACGGAGATAATTTCCCTTTGCGATTATGAAATTGCCTACTGTAAAGTCTGCAACGCCTGTAAGAAGAACGGCGGTATCTGTGTAGTAAAAGACGGCTATCAGAAAATTGCTGAAAAGATGAAGGAAGCTGATGCAATAATAGTGGGTTCTCCTGTTTATTTTGGTTCTATAACGGGAATGCTAAAGAGCCTTTTTGATAGGTCAAGGACTTTGAGGGTTAACTGGGATTTAAAGGATAAGGTATGTGCTGCCATTGCTGTTGGTGCTACAAAGCATGGTGGCCAAGAGCATACATTGCAGGCTATTCATGCTTGGGCTTTGATTCATGGAATGATTTTGGTTGCTGATTCTTCTCCTACTGCTCACTTTGGCGGTGTTGCTGTTGCCAAACAGGTTGACGGAAAGTTTGAAATTGATGATTGGGGTATTGAGACTGCAAGAAGCGTGGGCAGAAGGGTTAGAGAAGTGCTTAACCTTATTAAGCGGTAAAATGTGATAATCGTTGGAACGAGTGGATTTTTCTATCGTAGCTGGAAAGGTGTTTTTTATCCGTCTGATGTTTCTCCTTCAAAGTGGTTGGGAATTTATGCTGCTAAACTGAACGGTCTTGAAATTAATTCCACCTTTTATAGGCTTCCTGTTAGGTCTAGCATAAGGGGTTATAAGAAGTTTGCCGATAGGTTGACGTTTGTGTTTAAGCTTTACAGGGGGATAACCCACTATAGAGAACTGAAAGACGAATACGTGTCGGCTTTTCTGAAGATAAAAGAAATTTTAGGGGATTCTCTTTATTGTCTGCTGGCTCAGTTTCCTGCTTCGTTCAGACCTTCTGAAAGGGCGATGGATTTTATTTTAAGCGTAAAAGAGGCTTTTTCTGAAGTTGGGGTTGTTTTTGAGCTAAGGGCGCCTCAGTGGGAGGTGCATAGAGAGTGGCTGAAAGAAAACGGGTTTGTGGTTTGCAGGATAGATTCGCCGCCTTATAGAAAGTGGTGGCAGGGGGGGATTTTTTCGCAAAAAACGGCTTACTTTAGGTTTCACGGCAGAAGGAGGCTTTACAGTGACAGCTATACAGATGAGGAGCTTGAATCTTTTGCTGATGAGATTTCTACTGTTAATTCTGAAGATGTTTTATGTTTTTTTAATAACACAACGAAAGGAATGGGAGCGCTTAACGCCGTTAAGTTGAGGGAGTTACTTGAAAAGCGTTGTAAGTCCGAATAGGGTGGTTGAAATTAAAGTAATCGTTGCTCCCGGCGGTGCGTTTATCGTAAAGGATATAAGCATTCCTGTAACTGCGGATAGGACGCCAAGTATTACTGATAGAATGAAAAACTGATTGTAAGTTCTTGCCATTCTGTGTGCTGTTGCTGGCGGAACTATGAGAAGAGAAAAAACGAGCAGTGCACCGACCGATTCTATTGATAGAGTGACGGCAAATGCTGTTAAAAAGAAGAGCCAGAAGGTTATAAAGTGGACTCTGTATCCAGAAGCTTTTGCAATTTCTTCGCTGAAAAGTATCAGATAAATTTCCCGCCAGTAATAGATGAAGAATGCTGAAACTATTAAAGAAAGAAGCAGGAGTAATAGTATGTCTGTTTTTGTAGTTAACAGAGGGCTGCCGAAGAGGTAGGAGAGGGCTTCTGAACCGAAGTTTTGAGATAAGGAAAGGAAAACTACTGCCAGTCCCATACTTGCAGAGAAGAGGACTCCAACTGTTACGTCGTAGTGAATCTGTCTTTTTTCGCTTAAATACCAGAGGATTATTGATGAGGTGACGGTGAAGAGGAGGGCGGAGAGGAGGGGGGATTTTCCCGTCAGGATTCCAAGTGCTACGCCGGCAAAGGCTATGTGGGCAAGCCCTGCTCCTATGAATGGCATCTTTTTTAGAACAACGAACGTTCCGATTGCGGAACATAAAAAGCCTGTAAGGAGCGCCGAAATCAGCGCGTTTACTCCAAAGGAGTAGCTTAGAAAGGTAAATGGGTTGTACAGTTCCAAGCTACTCTTCCTCTTTCTTGCTTTCTTTAGCCTTTAGCTTTTTGAGATATTCCTGCGCTTTTTTGTGCTTTACCACGTCACCTGTTTTATAGTATATGGCGTATTCAGCTATGTTTGTTGCGTGGTCGCCCACCCTTTCAAGGGATTTAACGACCAAGATTAACCTTACGGCTATTGCGCCGTTTTCCGGGCTTTTTTCCGCTATTTCTACTAACTCTTCAAACAGGCGTTCGTAGAAGCTGTCAACGATGTCATCTTTGTCTATTACTTCTTTTGCTAGCTCTACGTCGCCTCTTAAAAGTGCCATTACGCTGCTTTTGAGCATTTCGCTTACTATCTGGAGCATTCTGGGAAGGTCAACGTAAGGTTTTAGTGGAGGATACTTTGAAAGGTGAATTGCCGTTTCGCAAATGTCTCTTGCCAAGTCACCAACTCTTTCAAGGTCAACGATACTTTTAAGTATTGATACGACAAATCTTAAGTCTGTTGCTTCTGGCGAGTAGAGGGCAAGTATCCTTACGCACTTTTCTTCAATTTCAAGCTCTTTCAGGTCTATGAGCCTGTCGTACTGGTAGGTGAGTTCCGCTTTTTCAACGTTTCTCTCTATGAGCGATTCCATAGCCTCGTTTATTATTTTTTTGGACATATCTGCCATTTCTATAAAGCTGCGTTTGAGTTCGTCTAAATCTTCTACGTATCTCTCTATCATTTGCTCCTCCAGAATGCTTTTTTTGAGTATAGCAATTAAGCGTTAAGAAATCGTTAAGTTGTTTCTTCTTTTACAGGTCTTGAAAGTAGTTCTTTCATTACTTCCTGCGGTGATTGTCTTTCGTGAACTATTTTATAAACGGCGTTTACTATGGGCATTTCAACGTTTAATTCTTTGGCGAGCCTGTAAACTGCTTCTACCGTGTGAACGCCTTCAACGACAAACTTTTCGTCAACTTTCCCTTCGCCTCTACCGATGGCAAGTCCAAACTGCCTGTTTCTTGAAAGGTCGCCTGTGCAGGTAAGGACTAAATCTCCTAAACCGGAAAGTCCGTAAAAAGTTTCTTCTTTTGCGCCCAAGAGTTTTCCTAACTTTTTGATTTCGTGGAGTCCTCTTGTGATTATTGCAGCTCTTGCGTTGTTCCCAAGCCCCATGCCGTCGGAGATTCCGGTTGCTATTGCTACTACGTTCTTTAGAGCGCCGCCTAACTCTACACCTTTTATGTCTGTTGAAGCGTAGAGCCTGAATGTAACTGTTGAGAGGGTCTTGACTAATTTGAGCGTTTCACTTCTATCTTTACCTGCTACTACGGCGGCAGCGGGTAGCCCTTTTGCTATCTCTTCTGCGAAGGTAGGACCAGACAGGACGTAGTAGTTGTTTATCGTTCCAAAGATTTCTTTGTAAACTTCAGAAAGGGTTTTGAGTGAAGAGATTTCTATTCCCTTGCTTGCACAGATAAGCGTTTTGTCTTTTAGGACTTCTTTGTTTTCTTTCCAGAGTGAACCGGTGAACTGAACGGGAATGACGGAAAAAACGAATTGAGCGTTTTCTACTGCTTCTTTAACGGAAATTGTGGCTTTGACGGTTTCGGGGTAGAGGATGGAAGGGAGGTAGAGGGGATTTTTTCTTTCTCTATTTATAGAATCTGCAATTTCTTTCTCTCTGCACCACTGAATTACTTCAAAGCCGTTTCTTCCAAAATGGATTGTGAGGGCTGTTCCCCAGCTTCCTGAACCAAGTATTGCTATTTTCACCTTTTCACCTCTTTGAACGTTTTTCCTTCTCTTTTAAATATTCCGGATATGTGGATTCCCTCCTTTTCAAAACGTTCCATTAGTTTGTCTAAGTCGTTTTCCGTTACCAAAATTCCTACACCGCATCCTTCAAAGATTTCATTAGGTATGGGAATAGAAATTGCATTTAATCCTTTCAAGTATTTCTCAGCTCTCAGACCTTCCGGTATTGTGGGAAAAGCAAGGCAGTAATCGTATGTATTGAACTTTCCTGTTACTCTTAACCAAAATTCTTTACCGTGAAGTCTGATTCCTGTCAAAATGAAAAATAGCTTTTCGCCTAAAGCCATTTTAAGCCTCTTCTTTTAAGCGTGCGAGAGCTAATAAGCCTTCAAAAAATATCCATATTGCTAATATTACTTGAATAAAAGCAGCAACGCCGATTATTGATAGCTTCCACTTTAACATAAGTATAATTAGCGACCATATGGTTATTATCGCCATAAACAGAGCTGGAATTCCGGCAACGAACCAGTATTTGCTTTTACCGGTTTTTACAAGCCATATCATTACAACGAACAGCGCCAATGCTGCTATAAGCTGGTTTGTCGCGCCGAACACGGGCCACAATGCTTTCCAGACGGGAAGGAGCTTGCCTGTTGCAGGGTCTTTATACTTGGTGAAAACTAAAATTGCTGGAATTATTAAAGACACGCCAGTTGCAATGAATCTGTTCTTTATTCCGGTAAGTTCCGTAAATACGTATCTTGCAAGTCTTGTTCCCGTGTCAGTACTGGTAAGGACGAAGGATGAAAGTGCAAGCATTCCAAACGCTATTCCGAACGTTTCTGGTATTCCTAAAATGCTCATGAACTTTCCGATTCCTGTTCCGTAAATAGCAGCAACGTTTTTCTTTAAAACGCTGAATTCAGTGGTAGAAAGAGCCATTACGAAAATGATGGACATTACTGCTACTATGCCTTCTAAAAGCATTGCACCGTAACCTACCGGAAGAGCGTCGCTTTCTTTGTCAAGCTGCTTTGAGGTTGTTCCAGAACCTACTAAAGAGTGGAAGCCGGAAATTGAGCCACATGCTATTACAACGAAAAGCAGTGGGAAGAGAGGTCCTATGTCGCTCATAAATCCCATAAATGCTGGAACGTTGGAGGAAACTTTCCCAAAAGATAAGAGTATTCCAATTCCTGCACCTAATACTGCGCCGTAGAGTAAGAAGCTTGATAGGTAGTCTCTTGGCTGTAGCAGAATCCATACGGGTGTGACCGATGCAATGGCTACGTAAATGAGAAGAATAACGTCCCAAACGTGAGGGGGTAGGTGGATGGGAAAGCTCTGTCCTATGAAGATGGAAGCGTAAACTAAAAATACGAATATAAAAGTTGTAAGCTTTAAACTTTTCTTTAGATGATAGACGGCAAAACCGAAAAGAACAGCAAGGATTATGTATAGGATTGCTGAAGTTGCTACGCCGCCGCCGATGGAGAGGTGTTTAACCGTTCCGTTAACTAAAACCGGTACTTTTGCGTTGAACGTTATTTGAGCTACGTTTATGAAAACGGCAACTACGTAGAGGAGGGCAAGCCAGATAAACAGCTTAAAGAGAAATCCAGCTCTTTTTGAAAGGTAGATGTTACCGATTTCTGCGATGGATTTTGCCTTGTTCCTTATGGAAGCTACAAGAGCGCTCATGTCGTGAACGCCGCCGATAAAGATGTTGCCTATGAGAACCCAAAGATAAGCTGGAAGCCATCCCCAGGAAGATGCTGCTGTTATTGGTCCAACAATGGGACCTGCTCCTGCTATGGAGGAGAAGTGGTGACCTAAAAGAACTGGAGCAGGTGCAGGAACGTAATCAACGCCGTCTTTCATGGTATGTGCTGGAGTTTTCTTGCTGTCGTCAAGCTGGAAGACCTTCTTTTTTAAGAACCCGCCGTAGATTACGTAAGCTGCGACGAATATGAGAATGGCTGCAACGAAAAGGAGCGTTATCATTTTGCTGCCTCCCGTTTTGTTAGTTGCACTGTTATTTTACCTCCTATGCTATAATATTTTAAGGTTCTTTGAAAGTTAAATATGGTGAAGGACTTGGGGAAAAAGGGTTGGTGTTTTATTCTAAAATCCAAATTAATAAAATGTTGCAAATCAAAGGATTAAAGGGTGTTTGGGCGTAGCCTTTGCATTACAGTGCTTATTAGATAATTATATGAAGCATGTAACTTTGAAGCTGTTGTAAATCAATATTTTGTAAAAAGACCTGTTGAAATGCCCTAAAAAGTGGAAGGGATTGCGACTGCTTTACCTCTGCATCCTTTGTAAGCCTACCGATACCAGCTGTTGAAATGCCCTAAAAAGTGGAAGGGATTGCGACGGTTGTTTCAGCGGTCTTATACTCAAGACCGCTGTCTCTGAATTGTTGAAATGCCCTAAAAAGTGGAAGGGATTGCGACTAATTTGCTGTATTTCTTGCTTTTACATTTTCTCTTGTTGAAATGCCCTAAAAAGTGGAAGGGATTGCGACGAGAAATCTTGACTGAACTTCCCTTGCAGAAAGCTCCTGTTCAAGTTGAAATGCCCTAAAAAGTGGAAGGGATTGCGACTAGCGGAGGTACCACTGGTACTGGCAGCGGAGGAACATGTGTTGAAATGCCCTGAAAAGCGGGAGGGATTGCAACTTAGTGAAGTTTTCTACTTCTGTCCCCTTTCCACTTCATGTTGAAATGCCCTAGAAAGTAGAAGGGGTGTTTTTTCTTCCAAGGGGTAGTTTATTAAAGGCGGGAGTTTTTCAGGAAGTAGTCAATTGTTTCCACTCTTATTTTTATTGAGCCTGCTGGTTTGTTTTCATCTATTTCGTGGAAAGTGAAGTGAGGTGTGCCGCTTTCTTTCAGTATTTCCTCTATTAGTGAATAGACGGGGGCATCGTGCCCGCATCTGAATGAAGAGAGGTCTAAAACGGCTAAGTTGGGATGGCGTGCAGCGTAAAGGGCTGCCCAGACTTTTCTGTTCGTGTTTTCGCTGTAAGCTTTTTCCCAGACATCTCTTATTTTGAAAGGTTTTCTATCTTTGAAGACTTTCTTCAGGAATTTTTCTGAAGTTGGAAGGCTTTCTATTGTTAGAATTGGATATCCCCGTTTTTGGAGTTCTTCTACTATTCCGTGGTTTATTCCCGGGTCGTTGTGGTATGGGCGAGCTAAAACTAAAATGGCGTAGCGATTTTCTTTTTCTACCGTTTCTAATATTTTTTCGCCCATCTTCCTCATTTTGGTTAGGTAGTCGTTCAGAGCTTTAAGTCCTTCTTTGACGGCTTTTTGGTTTTCTTCTCTTCTTAATGAGAGAATATCAGCTAAAGATTGGTAGAGTTCGTATTCGAGAAGGTCTTCGTCGTGGAAATAAAGAAGCGGGTCTAAATAAAGAATACCTTTCTTGGAGAAAACGTCTTCTTCTTTTGTTAGAACAGATTTAACGGTTATGGGCGTTGACGTTACTGTGGGACAGGCGTGAGAGCCTTCTGCATCTTCAAACCAGGACTGCAGAGTGGCGATTTTGGGGAAGAAAATTATATCCAGGGATTTTTTAAGCAGGTTTTTTACGTGTGCAAGGGCTACTTTGCTGGGGAAACATGGGTCTATTGCGCCGCCTATTAGTTCTTCTTTTATCATTTTTTCGGTTGTATAGTTTGAAAATACGAAGTTTTGAACGCCTAAAGATTTAAAATAACCTATGAAAAAAGGTGCTAAAGAGTAAAAGTTTAAAACTCTTGGGATTCCAACTTTCAGAGAGCTTCTTTTTTCTAAAATAGATTTTCTACTGAAGATGAAAACTCTCTCTTTATAGGCTTTTTGGACGTTTATGTCTGTTTTAAAGACTTCTTTTGCGCAGATTTCCTGCATGTTGGGATTTTTTTCTTTTATTTCTTTGAATTTGTTTATTACGGTTTTAAGGTCTTCTTTTTTAAGGACAGTTCCTTTTTCGCAGGGCGCTATTACGTAGAGCTTTTCGCCGTTTTTCGTTTTAACTTTTATGAAGGTTCTTATGCAACGATTCGTGCAATAGTTACATCTTGTAGTTTCGTCGCTTTTTACTTCAAACTGTAGGTTTAGAAGGTTTTCCACGCCAATGAAGGAAGAGCTACCGTTGTAGTTTTTCATAGCCTCAATGGCTGCTCCGAAGGCGCCTGCTTCTCCGGTAATTGGGTGAACTAAGATTTTGGCGTCTGGCACTCTTTCTTTTATGAAGTCGTGTTGTGCCTTGACGGCTGCTAAGTTTCTCTGCGTTCCACCTTGAAGGAGGAAGGTTTTTCCTAATCTTTTAAGGTTTGGTTCTTTCACAACGTAAAGCCATATGTTTTTGGGTAGAACTTTTGCAAGTCCTGCCATTATTTCGTTCGGCTTCCAGCCGAGCCTTTGGAAGTTTACGATGTCCTGTTCCAAAAACACGGCGCAGCCGAAGTTAAACTTGGGAGCGTATTTTGCGGTGAAGGCAACGTCTGCGTATTCTTCTACCCTGTAACCGAAGCGTTCTGCTGTTGACTGGAGGTAGTACCCGTTACCTGCTGAGCATTGAGTATTGAGTTTGAAGTCTCTTACTTTGCCGCCGGTGAGCATTATTACTTTTATGTCCTGTCCGCCTACGTCAACTATTACATCAACGTTTTTGAAAAAGTGAAGAGCGGAAATGGTGTGGGCTACCGTTTCTACGATTGCAACGTCCGCGTTTAGGGTTTCTTTCAGCATGTCTTTGGCGTATCCGGTCACTCCGAATGCGAGAACTTCTAACTTTGCGCCGCTCTTTTCTACTGACTCTTTCAATCGTTTAACGATTTCTTTCACGTCTTTAAGAGGGTTGCCGGTGGAAAGGGTGTAGGCTGTGGCTATTAGTTCACCTTTTTTGTTTATCAGAACGCCTTTTGTTGACGTTGAACCGCCGTCTATTCCTAAAAACGCTTTTATCGTTTCGCCTTTTTTGAATTCTGGTTGTTTGAAAGGTTTGACTGCATACTTTTTTTTAAACTCTTCTAAACTTTCGCCTTCTTTCAGCAGTCCTATTTCGCCTGTTTTTTCTTTCATTTGGGAAATTAGAAGAGTGAACTTTTCCAGTCCTGCCGTTCCTTTGTATGGACTTTCTTCCGTCTGGCGGTGCAGGGCTGAGCCTATTGCAGCGAAATATTGGGAGTTTTGAGGAAGGATGATGGAGTTTTCGCTGAAAGGTATTCCTTTTTCTTTCCAGATTTTGGATAAGTGGTGCTTCCAGGCTTCAACTAAAGCGGGGAAGAATGTGTTTGGACCACCTAAAAGTAAAACTGTGGGTTTTAGCGTGTATCCGCGGGTGAGGACAGCCAAGTTTTGAATGACTATTGCGTCAAAAAGAGATATTAGCAGTTCATCTTCTGGAACGCCGGCTTTTTGAAGGCTGTTTATGTCTGTTTCTGCAAAAACGCCGCACTTTGCGGCTATTGGGTGGACTTTTAATGGGTCGTAGTGGATTTTGGAGGCGGTGGAGGGGGGGATTTTTAACTTTGCGATTATTCTATCTATCGTTGCGCCTGTTCCGCCGGCACACTTGTCGTTCATAGTGGTGACTTTTCTTATAATCCCGTTTTTTTCTATCCAGAAAATCATTTTGGCGTCCTGTCCGCCTAATTCAACGACAGAACGGGTTTGTGGATAGAGGTTTTCAACCGCTAATGCTACAGCGTTGACTTCCTGAACGAACTTTACGCCTAACGATTCTGCCAGGTCTTTTCCGCCACTGCCGGTTAAGAATAAATGAAAATTTTTTCCTGCTACTTTCTCAAAATTTTTTAGAAGTTCTAAAACTTTCTCGGATTGTTTTGCTTCGTGGCGTTTGTACTGCTTAAAGATAACGTTATTTTTTTCGTCTAAAAGGACGCCCTTTACGGTAGTTGACCCAATGTCTATTCCGGCTTTGAACATTTGTTCTCCGATGGATAGGGAAAGTGGGGGAGGTGCCCCCTAAATTAAACTTCCTCAAGCACTTGAGGTATCAGTTCGTTTAATAGTTTTGGATTGGCTTTTCCGCGGGTTTCCTTCATTACTTGACCTATTAAAAACTTGACTGCTTTCTGCTTCTGCTTGTCGTTTCCTTCTTTATACTGCTTAACAGCTTTTTCGTTTGCTGCTAAAACTTTCTTAATTATTTCCTTTAGAGCGGATTCGTCGGAAATCTGGACGAGACCTTTTTCTTCCACGACTGCTTCTGGGTCTTTACCTTCTTTTGCCATTTCTGGGAGGACTTCTTCTTTGGCTACTCTCAAGGAAATTACGCCTTTGTCAACTAATTCAAGGAGTTTTGCTATCTGTTCGGGCTTAACGGGAGTTTCGGAAATGTCAGTTTTCATTTCGTTGAGAATACCCAAAAAGTCTGAAATGATTATGTTTGCAACCTTTTTCGCTTCTCCGCTGTAACTTTTAGCGGCTCTTTCGAAGAATTCTGCTAAGTTTCTATCTCTCGTTAAAATGTCTGCATCGTAAGAAGTAATTCCAAACTCTTTTATGAAGCGTTCTTTTACCTGGTCTGGAAGTTCAGGGAGAGAGGACTTTATAGCTTCCAGCCATTCGTCATCTATTATGAGCGGTGGAAGGTCAGGTTCAGGGAAGTATCTGTAATCTTCAGCTTCTTCTTTCGTTCTCATGGTTTTCGTTATGCCTTTTTGGGAGTCAAAAAGCCTTGTTTCCTGAACGACTTCGCCGCCGCTTTTGATTACGTTTATCTGCCTTTCTATTTCATATTCAAGGGCTTTCTGGATAAAGCGGAAGGAGTTTACGTTTTTGATTTCAGTTCTCGTTCCAAGCTTTTCAGAGCCTTTTGGTCTTACAGAAACGTTAGCGTCGCACCTTAAAGAACCTTCTTCAAGGTTTCCGTCGTTTACGCCTATCCAGACGAGTATATCTCTTAATTTTTGCATGTAGAGCCTTGCTTCTTCAGGAGTTGAAATGTCCGGTTCAGAAACGATTTCTATCAGCGGCGTTCCGGCGCGGTTAAGGTCAACGTAGGAGTTTGGGTCTAAACCTTCGCCGTGTATTGTTTTTCCGGCGTCTTCTTCCATGTGGATTCTGCGAATTCTGATTTTTTTCTTCGTTCCGTCTGGTTTTTCTATTTCTATCCAGCCGTGTTCTGCAAAGGGCAGTTCGTACTGGGTTATCTGGTAGGCTTTGGGTAGGTCTGGGTAGAAGTAGTGCTTCCTTGCGAAGATTGAGTATTTGTTTATTTTGCAGTTAAGTGCTAAAGCTGCCTTTACAGCGTATTCAACGGCTCTTTTGTTGAGAACTGGCAGAGAACCGGGCATTCCTAAGCATACGGGGCAGACGTTTGTGTTTGGTGGTGCGCCAAACTCGTTTTTGCAGCTACAGAATATTTTAGTTTTTGTTAATAGTTGAGCGTGAACTTCAAGACCTATTACGGCTTCAAATTCCATTTTTCCTCTCCTGCTTTAATTGTGTGGACAATTATTTTACGAAATTGTAAAAGTAAAAGAAGGAAGCTATTCCTAAGAAAAAGAACGCGTAGCCTATAACGTGGAAAAGTAGCAATACCTTCCAGTTGTTACCTCTGTGGTTTACGTAGAGCTTGTAGGCTATGAGGTTTGCTAAAGAGCCGATGAGATTGCCGTATCCGCCGACGCTGGTTCCCCAAAGGAGCGCTTTCCAGTTATCTGTGAAGTCTGCAAAGAGGAGTGCAGCCGGAACGTTGCTTATAACTTGACTTGCGCCTGCTGAATAGAGAAAAACTTTTGAGGGTTCTGTGATGGAGAAGTTAAGGGCGTAAGCTAAGTTATCTGTAAATCCAAAGAAGGCAAAGAACGTGCCGATTAAGAAGTAGTCTATTTTGAAGGATTCTCTGTCTTTTATTAAATAGTAGATAAGGGGAACGATGCAGAGGTAAAATGGAACTGCCTTTAAAGCTACGGGGAGAAACAACAGGAACATTAAAACGCTTCCTTTCCAGTTTTTTCCCAGGCTTACTGGCTCGCTTCTTGCGGATATTTTGAAAAGGTTTCTTTTAAGGAAAAAGAGCAGAATGAGGAAGAGGAGGGAGGTTATCCAGAAAGGGAAAATCGTTTTTATGAAAGCAAGAACGGAAGTTTTGTAGTGGTAGTAAATGAAGAGGTTTTGAGGGTTCCCGAAAGGGCTTAATGCAGAGCCGCCGTTTGCTGCCATCGCTTCTAACGCTACTAATAACCCTGCGTGGGAAACGTTAAAGGATAGCGTGAATGGGACTACAACCATAAGGGCGACATCGTTCGTTATAAACATGGAGATGAAAAAGGTAAACAGGAGGAGTTTTAGGGGAACGTAGCTGCCTTTTTCTATTTTGGAGGCGAGGTAGGGGGGGATTTTTTCTCTTTCCAGCGATTTTACGATTATGAGGAATATAGTTAAGGTTATTAATATTTTAAAGTCGTTTAACGTGTACTTTGGTATGCGGTGGAGAATTAAAGAGGAAAGAATTAATCCGAAGAGAGAAAGGAAAAAAATCCACTCCTCCCCTACCAACGCAACTCCCCTTTTCCCTATATTGATGAGACGTTTTTTCCATCTCAAATTGCTTTCTCCCGTTTTCTTGCTACTTCCCAATTTATCACCTAATATTCTATCTATCAAAACTCTTCAAGGAGAGAGCGTTGAAGTTCAAAAAAATCGCGGCAATCTTTTTTGTTTTATTTTTGCTTTCCCCTTTGTTTTCTAAGTCGTTTGCTTCAACGGCTTACAAAAGGAGATTGTTGCCCGACTTTGCCACCACCGTTTATGACAGGAACGGGAAGGTGGTGGGATTTTTCTATAAAGGTCATTTCCGCCTTTACGCCCCTTACGATGAAATTCCCAAAAAACTCATATACGCCGTAATAACCGCTGAAGATGAAAGGTTCTTTGAACATAAAGGTATAGACCCGTTAGGTATTTTAAGAGCTGCTGTTACTGATATAACTAAAGGAAAAATCGTTCAGGGTGGAAGCACGATAACTCAGCAGCTTGCAAAAATCCTCTACCTTTCCCCCAAAAGAACGTTTGAGAGAAAGCTTAAAGAGATAGCCATTGCCAGAGAATTGGAAAAAAAGTTAACCAAGCAGGAAATTTTAGAGCTTTACCTTAACTATATCTACCTTTCAAACGGAGCCTACGGCGTAAAAGCAGCGGCGTGGGTGTTGTTCGGTAAAGATAACCTCAGTGATTTAACTCTTGCTCAGTGTGCCCTTTTGGCGGGAATAATCAGAGGACCCGAATATTACAATCCGTTCAAACATCCACAGAGAGCTTTAAAAAGACGAAACTTTATTCTCAAGAAAATGCTCGACTTAGGATATATTACGGAAGAAGAGTATAAAAAAACGATAAATGAGCCTTTAACGCCGCTCAAGTCCCCTAATTATCCCAGAACTGCCAGCTATGCCCTTGACCTGGTAAAGTTTGAAATAGCCAGGAAAGGTATAGTTCCTTACGATACTATCTATACTGCAGGTTATAAGATTTACACCACTTTAGATTTAAGAGTTCAGGATTACGCGCAGAAAGTCTTAAAAGAATATGACGATAAATATTCTCAAAAACATAACCTTGATGACCTCCAGTGTGCCGGCATGGCTATTGATAAAAAAGGTGGTGTTCTCTTTGTCGTTGGTGGAAGAGACTTTAAAGAAAGTCCGCTGAATAGAGCCTTCAGGATTCTTCGTCCCATAGGTTCAACGGCAAAGCCGTTTACTTACCTTACTGCCTTCCAGAACGGATGGTCGCCTCTGGATTACGTTTCAAACGAACCTTTTGAAATGGTTACAGAAATAACTATAAACGGAACTCAGGTTTTAAAGGAGTGGAAACCGGAAAACTATGGTAAAAAGTTTACTCCGTTCGTTCAGGTTCGCTATGCCCTTATGAAATCCATAAACGTTGCTACATTGCACCTTGCCATGCACTTTCCACAAAAGATAAGGAAAACGCTTGTAAAGTTTGAAATGATTAAACCTGACGATCCTTTTGACCTTTCTTACGTTTTAGGTAGTTTTCCTTCAAACCTCTACCGTATAGTTAGAGCCTATTCTGCCTTTCAGGATAACGGAATTCTCAAAGAGCCTTACGTAATTACGAAGGTTACCAATAGATTCGGTAAGGTGATATATCGTGGATATCCTGTTATGAAGAATGTTTCTGATGCCTGGTCTGTGCAGATACTTCGCTCTATCATGCAAGACGTTGTTAAGAAAGGAACGGCGCGCAGTATTTCCTACCTTACAAAGTGGTTTGACGTTGCTGGGAAAACAGGAACAACAAACGATTTTAGAGATGTTTACTTTTCTGGATTTACTACTTCCTTTATCATGAGTGTTTGGTTTGGAAGAGACAGCTATCAGAAGATGTGGGATGGAGCAACAGGTGGTGGAACAGCTGCTCCTCCTTGGGGATTGATAGCTAAGAAAATATGTCAGCTTTACGGATGCGGTCAGTTTGAACCGCCTTACGAAGAAATTGTGAAACACTATCCTCCACCTACTCATTTTCCTGAAGAAGAAATGGAGAAGATTTACTACAATGAATGGATAAATAAACTTAATGAACCGAAAGATGGAAAAGATAACAACTGAAGACTTGAAATTTATGAGCTTAGCTATTAGAGAGGCTTACAAAGCTAAAGGAAAAACGCTTCCTAACCCTGCTGTTGGTGCTGTAATAGTAAAAAACGGCAAGGTAATTTCAAAAGCATTTCACGAGAAAGCTGGGCAACCTCACGCAGAGGCTTTGGCTATAGAAAGAGCTGGTGATAAAGCAAGGGGAGCAACTCTCTACGTGACTCTTGAGCCATGCAACCATTATGGAAAAACTCCTCCCTGCACCGAAAAGATAATAAAAGCTGGAATAAAAGAAGTTGTAATTGGTATAAGAGACCCTAACCCGATAGCTTCTGGCGGTGTAGAGCGCTTAAAGGCAGCAGGAATAAAGGTAAAGGAAAACGTTTTTAAAAAACGCTGTTTTGAGCTTATAGAGGATTTTATCGTTAACGTTAAATATTCTCGTCCCTTTGTATCCCTCAAGTTGGCTTCTACACTTGACGGCTTCATTGCTGATGAGAAAGGAGACTCTAAGTGGGTTACTTCAAAAAAATCCCGTACTTACGTTCATAAACTCCGTTCTTATCACAACGCCGTAATGGTGGGCATCGGCACGGTTTTGAAAGATGACCCGCTTTTAAACGTTAGGTATGTAGAAACTGAAGTTCAACCTGATGCGATAGTTATTGATAAAGACTTAAAGATTCCGCTAAATGCGAGATTGATTAAGAGAAGGGCAAGTGAACTGATAGTGATAACGTCTGAAAAATCACTTTTAAACTACAAAGCTGGCATTTTGAAAGACTTAGGCGTTAAGCTGCTTCCTGTTTCTTCCAGCGGGAAATATCTTGATTTAACTGAGGCTTTCAAAACTCTGAGAGAGCAGTTTGGTATTTACTCTATCATGTGTGAGGGTGGTAGTGGTTTAGCTGGTTATCTATTAGAAAATAATTTGATTGACAAGCTTTATTTGTTCTATGCTATGAAGGTTTTTGGAAGTGGAATTAAGCTGTTTGATTCAAGTAGGAAGGGATTAAAAGGTTATAAAGTTTTATCAGTGAAAAGATTGGGGGAGGATTTTTTAGTGATAATGTTTAGGCAAAACTGATAGAGAGGAAAGTACAATTATGAAAAAAATATTTCATATAATGATTTTAGACAAATTCATTCCTCCTTTTATAGATTTTGTGAGTAATAATTTTAATGTTCGTCAGCATTATTTCTTTATTTTAGGAAAACCTCAGTATAAATATGGTCTTTCCAAGGAACATCCTGTAAAGTGGATAGATGACGAACAAAAATTAATTTTTCTTTTTAGAAAATTGCAGAAGGCAGATAAGATTATTTTGCATGGTCTTTGGTCGGAAGAGGTAAACAAACTGCTTTATTTCAGACCTGAGTTTTTGGAGAAATGTTATTGGGTAATGTGGGGAGGTGATTTCTACTTTCCAGAAAGACATAGTGATGTGAAGAAAAAACTGATAAAACGAATTAGGCATTTTGTTACTTACTTGAAGGCTGATTACGAATATGTAAAACAGTATTATGGAGCAGAGGGAGAATTTCATGAATGTTTAGTATATCCGTCTAATGTGTTTAGGCAAATTGTTAAAAGTGAAAATTTACGTTCAGGAAGTGAGGAGCTTAATATTTTGGTAGGTAATTCTGCTACTCCAGAGAATAATCACATTTGGATTTTTGATAAGATTAAGAAGTTAGGTACAAAAAAGATATTTAATGTTTATGTTCCATTGTCTTATGGGGACTTTCGTTATGCAAACTATGTTATATCCGAGGGAACGAAGCTTTTCGGCAATAGGTTTTATCCTTTAATGGATTTTATACCTTATGAAGAGTATCTCAGATTTCTATTTACCATAGATATTGCCTTATTTGCTCATGATAGACAACAAGCAATGGGAAATACTATAGCTTTATTAGGAATGGGAAAGAAGGTCTTTATGAAAAGAGGAACAAGTCAATGGAGATTATTTAATGAGCTGGGGATTAGAATCTTTGATATTAAGGATTTATCTGATAAGCATTTAAAAAAGGAGTGTATGTCGTCTAATATAGAGAAAGTGGCCACTTATTTTTCAGAGGAGAATTTAAAAAGGCAGTTAAAATTGTTATTTGAGTAGTATCTAAAATTAAGAAAGGGGATAACAATGGCGTATTTTTCTGAAGAAGAACTTAAAAAAATGGGGTTTAAACATTTAGGAAAGAATGTAAAAATTAGTACTAAGGTAAGTATATATTACCCAGAAACTATAGAAATTGGAGATAACAGTAGGATTGATGATTTTTGTATTATCTCTGGTAAAGTAAAAATTGGGCGTAATGTTCATATTGCTCCTTTTTGTTTAATAGCTGGAGGGAAAGAGGGAGTAATTTTAGAGGATTTTACTACCTTAGCTTATAGTGTAAGGATTTTTTCTCGTTCTGATGACTACACTGGAAGTACTTTAACAAATGTTACTTTCCCTGAGAAATATAGGAATGTAATTAAAAAACCTGTTGTGGTTGAAAAACATTCTATTATAGGAACAAACTCTATAATATTTCCAGGAGTGGTAGTCAGAGAAGGAACTGCTGTTGGAGCAATGAGTCTTGTAAGAACATCTACTCAACCGTGGAGTATATATGCGGGTATACCTGCAAAAAAAATAAAGGATAGAAAGCGTGATTTATTGGAGTTAGAAAAGAAGTATATAGAGGAAGAAGATTTATGAAGTACCTTATTCCTTTTAATAAGCCCTGTTATACAGGAAATGAAGACAAGTATGTATTGCAAGCTATGCGAAGTTCACATATTTCAGGTGATGGTCCTTTTAGTAAAAAGTGTCAGACTTGGTTTAAACAGAAACTTAGGTGTATAAGAGCTTTACTCACGCCTTCATGCACTCATGCTCTTGAAATGGCAGCCATGCTCATAGATATAAAGCCTGGCGATGAGGTAATAATGCCTTCATATACTTTTGTTTCAACTGCTAATGCCTTTGTATTAAGAGGGGCGAAAGTTGTTTTTGTAGATATTAGGCCGGATACAATGAATATTGACGAAAAAAAAATAGAGGCAGCTATAACTGAAAAAACTAAGGCTATTGTGGTTGTTCATTACGCTGGAGTAAGCTGTGAAATGGATACGATAATGGCGATAGCAAAGAAATACAATTTGTTTGTTATTGAAGATGCAGCACAAGGTATGATGAGTAGTTACAAAGGTAGACCTTTAGGCACAATCGGTCACATTGGAGCATATAGTTTTCATGAAACAAAAAATTACACGAGTGCTGGAGAAGGAGGGCTTTTAATTATAAATGATGAAAGATTTGTAGATAGAGCAGAGATTATAAGAGAAAAAGGAACAAATAGAAGCCTCTTTTTTAGAGGGATGGTGGATAAGTATACTTGGGTAGATATTGGTAGTAGTTACTTAATGAACGATGTAAGTGCTGCGTATCTATGGGGACAGATAGAAAAAGCGGAAGAAATAAACGAAAATAGAATGACTTCATGGAAGTTTTATTACAACAGCCTGAAAATTTTAGAAGAAGAAGGGCTTATTGAATTACCAGTAGTACCTGCCGAATGTGTTCATAATGCCCATATGTTCTACATAAAGGTAAAGGATTTAGAGACGAGAAATGGGCTTATTAGCTTTCTAAAGGAAAACGGTATTTTAGCTGTTTTTCATTATATTCCTCTTCACTTATCACCTGCTGGGAAAAGGTTTGGTAGATTCGTAGGAAGTGACATTTATACTACTAAGGAAAGTGAGAGACTACTAAGGTTGCCTATGTATTATGGACTTAAAAAAGAAGAAATATCCCAGGTAATAAAGGGTATTTTTAATTTCTTTGGAAGAGTTTAAGTGATGAATATAAGAATGAAAACTAATGAGCTTAAAATTGCTTCTCCAATAGTTATAATTACTGTTACTTATTTTCGTCTTCATGTATAAGAACCCTTGCCTATTTTCTTAGTAAGCAAAAGTATAATGGCTTTTGTTGGTTAATTGTTGATAATTTTGAGGACGATTTAGAATATGAGAAGTTATCTTCGGTTGTTGAAAGTTTCTTAGATAGGGAAAAATATCAAATTATGAGGAACATTAATAACGGGTATGCGGGAGGGAATAACTTGGAACTGTCAATTGTAGCAGAAGTTGGGTTTAAATATGTGTGGATTTTGAATCCTGATGTTGAATTATCGAAACAAGTAATTTCAAATGTGTTTAGAAATTATCAAAGTTTTAAAGCAGATGTGTTAGTTTGCAAGATAAAGGATTTTCTTAAAAGAACTAAACTACAATTTAATGATTATCCTCGAGAAGTTCATCCTGTTAAGTTTTTGTCTGGTTCTTCTATTTTTCCAAGAATTCAAGTTTTGCTTGATGTTAGGTTTGATGAAAGTTTTTTTTCTGTAATTTGAGAATAATAAGTTGCGTTTGGATTTAATGGAAAAAGGATATTTAGTTTTATACACTCTTTTCCTGATGCTGTTTACTATTTTGTTAGAAACTTATCTCTATTATAATAGGATTATAAGAAGTGTGAAAAGCTTAGTTATCTGGATTAAGAAGTTACTTGAACTTTGGAACAAGAATTTGCATAAAAGGAAAATTTTAAGAGCGATAATTTTAGCTGTTCATGACGATGTTGGTGGAGTTGAAGGGTAGTTTGGGAGATTTTTTGAAGCCTTGTTTGAGTGAGGAAGAAGTGATTGAATGCAGGAGTAAGTTTTTACAGTATCGTAGGATTTCTAAAAGGTTGGCTCTTGATTTTGGAAAAAAAGTACTTGCTGGCAGTTTCTAAAGATTCGGAAATTTTTCAAAAATATGTAGAAGATAGTTTAAAATTGGTAAAGTTATCGGTTAGTAATGGAGGTAATTAATGGAAAAGGTAGATGTTGTTGTTTATGGAAAATCCACCCCACCCCCCCAATTCCTCTCTTCTTTAGAAGACAACGCAGACTTCATAAACTCAATTATTGTTTCTGAAAATTCTCCTGCCAAAAGCGTTCTTGAAGAGCTTGAAGTTCCCGTTAAAACAGTATCTGGGGAAAGTAAAAACTGTGCAGCAGAAAAAAATAAGTTAATAAAGCAGGCTGATACCGAATATGTCCTTCTTCTGCACACAGACTTTTCACTTGACGAAGATTTAGTAGAAGAGCTTTTAGAAGAACTTGAAGAAACTCAGGCTGACATTGTTTATCCGAACCTTGTAATAAAGTCGGGGAATGAAGAAAAAGTAGTTAACTATCCTGACCTTTTTAACAACGAGCTTACTGTTCTTCACGGTCTTGCAGTGGAAGACTGTCTTCCTGAATCTGCCCTCCTGTTTAAAAAGAGCTTACTTGAAAGCTTGGGTCAGTTTGACGAATCCTACGACGAATTTGACTTTTACGAATACGTTTATAGAAACGTTAAGCAATTAAAGATGAAGCTGGCTTCCGTCTCTTACGCCGTTTACGAGCCCAGCTCTAACTTTATCGATACCTCTTACAGAAGCTACGCTTTAAGGAATGTTGTTCTCAAAAACTACAACTGGGAAAAGGACATCTTTCCGTTTCTTTCCTGGGATAAAAGCCCAAAGATAGCAATGGCTACGGCTCTTACGATAGTAGGCAATAGGCTGTCGGCTTATTACGATTACTTTAACGCTTCCGAATTCTACCGGAGAGCTCTTATGGAATTTCACAACCAGGAAACTTTGAGGCAGCTAATAAAAGCTTACGTTGATATGGGATTATTTGATGAAGCAGAAAAGCTTATTTCAAAAAGTCAAGGGATGGAAGACAAAGAAGTTGAAAAGTTTCAGTTCTTTACCGAAAAGATAAAAAGTCTCGTTGACGAGCTGGAAAAGGCTGTTGAGCAGGGCAAAGTGGTGGAAATAGTAGCAGCATTGCAGGAAGTTACTACTTTCTATTCCGGAGCGCCCATTCACAACATTCTTGGGGTAATCAAGTGGCTGGAAGATAAAAAGGAGGAAGCTTTCCGCTTTTTTTACAAAGCCGTTACTATGAATCCGATTAACGAGGATTATCTCTACAACCTTTCAGAAGCGGCGAAGCTCCTCAAAAAGGAAGAGGAGGTATTAGGCCTCATTAATAGAATAGTTGGACACCTAAAGGAAAGGAGGTAAGTTGCCTGAACTGCCGGATGAACTTTTTAAACAGATTGAATCTTACGTTCAGCTTCAAAAGTTACTGGATTTCCAGCTTCCTCTAAATTTTACGAGGGATTGGGCTGCTTCTCCTGACTTTTTGCTGGTAGCAGTGAAAGGAATTTTGAAGAAGAAGTCTTCTAATTCCAGCCTTACAATAGTTGAAGCAGGTTCCGGAGTTTCAACGGTAGTTCTTGGCTACTTGCTGAAAAAGTTTTTTCCTCAAGGGAAGGTCTTTTCTCTTGAGCACTCTTACGATTTTTACGAGCAGACAAAAAAAGAGATTGAATTTCACCGCTTGGGTAGCTTTGCAGAGGTTTTCTACGCTCCGCTGATTAGCTACTGGATAAACGGTCGAGAGTGGCTGTATTACGACCTGAAAGAAGTTAAGAAAAGGCTGCAGGAAGAAAAAAGGAAAGTTGACGTTTTATTTGTGGATGGTCCTCCCGCTCCTGTTAGGAAAAATATTAGATATCCGATACTTCCTCTCTTAAAGGAGTTTCTGCCAGAGGAATTCTTGATTATTCTTGACGATGCTAAAAGAGAAGATGAAAGAGAAGTAGCTTACATGTGGAAAAAAGAGCTACAGGTCTTTTCCTCTTGGGAACCGGAAACAGAAAAAGGAACGCTAATTCTTGAAAAGATACCTTTTAGAAATAAGGAACTTCCGTTTTTTTCAGTTTGCATACCTACTTATAATCGTGCTCATTACTTGAAACAAGCTCTTGAAAGCGTGCTTTCACAAACTTTTGATAATTTTGAGATTATCGTTTACGATGACGGTTCTACCGATTCTACTGCTGAAGTAGTAAAAAAATTTAACGACTCCAGAATTCGCTACTTTAAGGGAGAAAAAAATAGAGGAAGACCTTACGCGAGAAATCAATGCGTAAACCTTGCAAAAGGAGACTGGATTGTTTGGCTTGACGATGATGATGTTATGAAGCCGGACCTTTTAAGCAGTTATGCTGTTGCGATAAGTCGGTTTCCTTCTGTTTCTGTTTTCTACCCTTTAAAGCTGTGGATTTTGTACGAAAATTCAAAAGAAATGAAACTGTCTCAAATTATAGACTACTTTAAAAATAGAAAAGCCTGCGTGAGGATCCTTATGTCTTCTCCTCCTCTGCCTAACCCCGGAGTATGCATAAAGAAATCTGTTTACGATAAGTACGGTTTATACGATGAGGAGTTTTACAGAGCGCAGGATTATGAGTTTTGGTTTAGAATTCTCCCGTATGAGGACATTAAAGGCATTGATTATGAAGGACTTGTTTACAGGATTCACGATGGAAACGTTTCTACTTTTGTAGAACTTATGGATTATTCTTTTGAGTCTTTGGCTAAAAGGCGGTTTCTTCAGAGGTTTCGCTTAAAGGACATTTATTACTTTTCTAACGAGCCTGAAGAACTTTTTGCTTCTGACCTTTTAGCTCACCAAGATTACTTTAACGCTGCCTATTACCTTTGGAGGTTTGAGAAGTTTTCGTCTTTGGAGAAGTTGCTTAATGTGTTGGGAATTTCTGATAGCTGCGAAAGGTTGGCGTCAAAGTTTGAGAGGTATTTAAGGCTAAATAGGCTAGAAGCGGCTGAACGCGTTTCGGAAAAACTTGGTGTTTACTATAAAAAGTTGTTGCAGGTTTTTGCTTCTGAATCTGCGGATAGGAAGGTATTTCTGGCTTCTCTTAAAAGGCTGCTTTTGATTAATCCTTTCTTTGACCTGTCTAGATTTTCTTTAAGTAAAGAAGAATTAGAGGAGCTTGAAAAAGTAAAGGACAGGATTTTAAGGGTAGCCAATAAGTACGAAGAAGGGAAAAGAGAGTTTGCAGAGATTTTCTGGAAGAGGAAGTTGAATGAAAGTAGCGGCTGCCATAATAGCTAAAAATGAAGAAAAGAACTTGCCGAGACTCCTTGATTCTTTAAAGGGTAGGTTTGACGAAATAGTGCTTGTTGATACCGGTTCAGAAGACAGAACTGTAGATATAGCTAAATCTTATGGATGTAAGGTTGTAGCTCACAACTGGAACGGTTTTGCCGACGCCAGAAATAGGGCTATTGAGGAAGTTTCAAAAGATATTGACTGGATATGGCACTTTGATGCTGACTTTGAATTAGAAGACGAAGAATACAAGAAAGCTTTGGTTTGTCTGAAACAGCTTCCTCCTAACATTAAGGCGGTTGTTATAGGCGTTAGAAACTTTGCTGCTTCTGGGGATATAAAGTCCATATCTTCTCACATATTCATTCACAGAAATGACCCTTCTATAAGGTGGATAGGTAAAGTTCACGAAACGCCTAATGTTAGAGAGGTGGTGGGCATACCGGTTTTCGTTAATCACTACGGTTATGCAGATATGAACGTTCAACTGGATAAGGCTAGAAGAAATTATCAGCTTTTGAAAGAAGAGCTTTCTAATATTGAAAAGGGAACTAGGACTTACCTTATAAAGCTGTTTTACATGGTTCAAACCTGCACTATTTTGGGATATGAAGATGAAAGGTTCCTTGAAGACGCTAAAAGGTTTGGTGAGGAATTTTTGGAGCTGGTTAAGGGAAGAGAGGAGGAGTTTGGATTTTTCTACATTTATGTTTTTAACTATCTGTTTAGCGTTTTGAAAAACTTGGGAGATGAAGTTAGTTACGAGAAGTACTTAAAAAAAGTTTTGAAAGAAGGGTTGCCTGTTCCAGATTTTTACTTTTATGCTTTTAGCTTTTATAGGGATAAGCTTGAATATGATAAGGCGTTTGAAGCTCTTAAAAGGCTGTTTTTATTGTTAGATGAAGTGGAGGTTAATCCGTTTTCTTACGGTATTTCTTTCGCCAGCGATAGGTTTATTGAGTTTAAGAGGGTGCTTTTTGAGGATTTGAGGATTTTTGAAGATAGGGGAGAAGAGCTTTTAAAGCTCTGGAAGAAGCAAAAAGGTAAGTATTTGGGGCTGTTGGTAATTAAGCTTGTGCCGTTTCCTAAGAAGGGTTCTCTAATGAAAAAACTGTTGAGGAAATTTGGTGAAGATTCTTTTGTGTTGAGCGTTTGCTTGAAAGAGCTGGAAGATAGAAAAAGTGAAGAGATTTTGGTAGATGTATTGAAAATCTATCCTGAGGGATACTTAAAAGATTTTGTTAGGGCAAAGCTATTGGAAGTGCAGGGAAAGGTGGGGGAGGCTGTGGATTTTTATTATAAAGCTCTTTCTGCTGTTGGTGATCCATTTATTGCTCTGCATGCTCTTTCCTTAATAGAAAAAGACGAAAATTTACGTGATAAAGTTAAAAGTTTCCCTTCTTCTTCCGATAATAGTTAATAGCTAAGAAATCATTAGGAAGAAGGAGGTAACCATGGCTCTGAGGATTAACTACAACTATCAAGCCGACTTTACACACTTTAACTTGCTTCAAACAGAAGCAGACATGAACAAAGCTCTCGAAAGACTTGCTACTGGTTACAGAATTAACAGAGCTGCTGATGATGCTGCTGGTCTTTACATTGCTGACCAACTAAAGACTTACGCAGTATCTCTTGAGCAAGCTACTAGAAACGCTCAAGATGGTATTTCTATTTCTCAGATTGCCCAGTCTGCTCTTACAAACGTTTATAACATCTTAAACGACATCAAGTCAAAAGCTATTGAAGCTGCTAACGACTCTCAGGATGATGCAACAAGACAAATTATCCAACAAGATATTAACAAGCTTGTTGATGTAATCGGTAAAATCTTCAAAGATACTGAGTTTAATGGGGTTAATCTCTTTAGCTCCGGAACGGCAGTTAGCTTTACAATCCACTATGGTGGTAGAACACAGCAGACCTTGTTAATGCAGAGTGCAACTGCATCTGCGGCTGCTGCTACTGATACAAACGCTCCATCCACTATTACTTTGGGTAACACAGCTTACGTTCTTAACGTTACAAGCCAGACTCTTGCAGAAGCAACAATTTCTACTGTTGACGCTTTGATTAAAGCTGTTGACAAATTGAACGCCAAGTTTGGTTCTTATCAGATAGAGCTTGAGAAAATCGTTACTAACAACGAAAGCCAGAGGATTAACGTTAAGGAAGCTGAATCTAGAATTAGAAACGTTGACTTCGCTAAAGAAATGTCTGAGTTTACAAGAGACCAGATTCTTATGCAGTCTGGTACTGCTATGCTTGCTCAGGCAAATCAATTACCACAACTTGTGCTTCAACTTCTTAGGTAATAGAATTTTAGGGAGGGAATATTCCCTCCCTAAACTGTTTTTTAGGAGTAAAAGATGGATGTAAAAGCTATTACTAATGTTCAAACATCTGTTGAGATGAACTCTCAGAATTTTGATGTTAAGGTTGCGAAAAATCTCCAAAATGACAAAAACCAGCACCTTCAAAATCAGGATCAAACTCAAAAGTTAGAAAAAAAACAGGCTTCACCAGAGGTAATAGAAAAAATAGTAGAAGACCTAAAAAAGAAACTTTCAATGTTAAATACTCAACTTAAGATTCAAATAGATAAAGATACCGACATGGTTGTGGTAAAGGTTATTGATAAAACTACTAACAAAGTTATAAGACAGATACCCCCTGAATATGTTTTAAAAATTGCTAAATACCTTGATGAAATAGCTGGTTTACTTTACAACGAAAAAGTTTAAAGAGAGAAAAAAATGGCTGGAGAACTTTATGTAAGTAATTTAGCAGGAACGTTTGACTATCAGACCATTCTTGAGGCTTATTATCAAGCCCAGATGCAGCCTGTTTTGTATTTGCAGCAACAGGAAGATGCTATAAATACCAAAATTTCTGCTGTTAACGATTTTGAAACGAAAATTGAAGCTTTTTATGAAAAGTTTGATACCCTAATTTCCGGTGATTTGTTAAATGATAAGCAGGTTTCTGTATCTAATGAGAATGTTTTAAGTGCATCTGTTACTGACGCTGATAAAGCAGTTACAGGCTCTGTAGATGTTACTGTAAATCAACTTGCCCAGAACGATGTGTGGTTATCTCAAGCTGGGGTTTCTGATTTAGATTCTGCTGTTGCAACAGCAGCAGGTACTATACAGATAACTTATGCGGGGAATGTTGTTGCCACTATAGACTATGATACAGATACCACAGATGCGGCGAACCCTTCTACTTTGAAAGAAATAGCAGATGCGATTAATAACGCTCAAGATAAAGTAAAGGCTTCTATTATTTATGACGGTACTTCTTACAGACTTTTGCTTTCTGGAGTAGATACAGGTGCTGATAATACCATTTCTATAAGTGAAGTTGGAGGAGGGGATTTATTAGATAAACTGCAGTTAGGGGATAACTATTCTGCGAGTCACGTTCAAACTGCACAGGATGCTGAAATTACGGTTTATGGTACAACTATTACAAGTTCTACGAACACATTTACTGATGCAATTCCAGGGGTAGAATTGACTGTTAAAGAATTGGGAACAGCTAACGTTTCAATTTCCCAGGATTATTCTAAGTTTGAATCTGCATTAGAGGATTTTATTTCAGCGTATAACGATATTGTGGATTTCGTTCAAACAGAAACAGGTAAAGACGGCAGATTGTCGGGAAATAGTACATTGCAGATGATACGTTCTTCAATTCTTTCTCGTTTGCAACCTCTGTTTAATGCTAATTTATTGGACGTTGATAAAGATACTGGACATTTGTCTTTGAAAACAGACGTTCTTGATTCTATCTTAAGTTCTAATCCGTCAGAAATGGAGAACGTTATTTCGGATTTAAAAAGTGAACTTTATGATTATTTGATATTGCTTAAAGACCCTACTGGTCCTATAGGTTCCATGGAAAAATCTCTTGAGAATCAGAAAGAAGCTCTTGATGACCAAATAGAAGAGATGAAAAAACTGGTAAATGACCAAATTGAGAATTTCCGTCAGCAGTTGATACAAGTTCAATTGTTACAGGAGCAGATGGCGGAGATTAGAGCTAAATTAACGTCAGTCTTTGGAACTCCTTCTTTACTTCCAACAACTAATGATGTTTCAGCGGGGTAATTGATGAATGTTAATCCTTATTTGAAAATGCAGGTAGAAACGGCATCCCCAGTAGAGCATGTGATTTTGCTCTATGAAAAGGTGATTTTGCTTTTAAAAGAAGCTATTGAGGCAATTGAAGAAGGTGACGTTCAGGCTAAGGTTGATGCCATAGTTAAGGCTGACAGGATTATAAGGGTTTTGAATAACTCTCTTGATATGGAAAAGGGTGGAGAAATAGCTGAGAATTTAAGGAAGTTGTACGATTTTATTCTTGATAGTTTAGTAATTGCCAATGGTAAAAACGATAAGCGACTGCTAAATGATTTAATTGGTATACTGACTACTTTGAAGGAAGGATGGGAAGGGATAAAGAACAGAGTTTGAACCTTGATAAGTTGGCAGTTCTGATTTCTCAAAAGAAATATTCTGAGGCTTTAGACTTAATTAAAAAAATTAATCAAGAGGAATTTATTAAAACTTTATCTTTAAAAGATGCGCAAAGGCTGTTCCGTTTTGTTCAGGAAATGGAAAAGGAGCTTGCTAAAGAAGAAGATGACCTAAAAAAAATTATTTCTGATACTTCTAAAGTTAAGTCTGCGTATTTAGGGGAGTGATGTTTTTAGTTACAGGAACCGATACAGGAGTTGGTAAAACGTTTGTAACTTCATCGTTGGTTTCGTTCCTTAGAGAGAAAAACATCAATGCAGTAGCTTATAAAATTGTTGAAACGGGCTGTGATCCAGATTGTGAAGACGCCAAAAAGCTTTCAGAAGCTTCAGGGCAGGATTTGTTACCTATATACGCCTTTAAAAATCCCCTTGCCCCTGCCGTTGCAGCAGACATTGAAGGAGTCAAAATATCTGTAGATAAAATAGTAGGTAAAGCAAGGGAAATTTCTGAAAAGTATGATATCGTTTTCTTTGAAGGCGCTGGTGGAATATTGGTTCCCATTACTTGGAGTTTTACCTTTTTAGATTTAGCCAAAACACTAAATATGGAAGTTATTATAGTTGCCTTAAATAAGTTAGGAGTCTTGAACCACACTTTGCTTACAGTTAAAGCCTGTCAAGTTGAAGGTGTAAAGGTAAGAGGTATTGTCCTTAACATGATAGGTGAGTTTGATGAAAGCGTAAAGACAAATTTACACTCTTTGAAGAAACTACTTCCCGATATTTCGGTTGTTCCCTTCAGGAATCCTGCTGATTCTTATAATTGTCTGAAGGCGTTTTCTCTAGTCACTTAATAAACTATTTAGGTCTTTTAAAAAGTCTGGATAGGACGTTGATATACATTCAATGTCATCTATTTCTATCTCGCCTTCAGATATTAGTGAAGCTATTATGAAAGTCATGGCAATCCTGTGGTCGCCGTAAGATTTCACTTTTCCACCTTTGATTTTACTCTTTCCTCTTATTGCCATTCCATCGGGAAATTCTTCTGCTTCTACTCCAATATTTTTTAAGTTCTCAACGGTTGAGCTAATCCTGTCGCTTTCTTTGACGCGAAGTTCTGAAGCATCTCTTATTACAGTTTCTCCTTCTGCTTGAGAAGCAAGTAGTGCTATTATAGGTATCTCATCTATAAGTCTTGGAATCTCTTCACCTTCTATTATGGTGCTCTTTAATTCAGGAGAATATTGAACTACTATATCTCCGATGGGTTCGCCAGAAGAAACTTTTACGTTTTCAACGCTAAAGTTAACGTTCATTCTTTCCATCACATCTAATATGCCTTTCCTCGTCTCGTTAAGGATTACATCTCTAAGAATGACTTCGGAGTTAGGGGTTATAGCTGCTCCTACCATAAAAAAGGCTGCTGAAGATATATCGGCTGGAACGTTTATTTCTATTTCTGGAGCGTTTAATTCTCTGTGATTTCCTAAAGAAACTTTTAAGCCTTCAACCAATACCTCTACTCCGTAAGCTCTTAACATTCTCTCTGTGTGGTCTCTACTCTTGGCAGGTTCGGTAACGGACACAGGTTCATCGGTAAAGAGCCCTGCTAGTAAGATACACGACTTTACCTGTGCTGATGCTTTAGGACTTTTATAATCTATACCTTTAAGTTTTTCTTTACCTATAATGGTTAGAGGGGGATATTTCCCGCTTTCCCTTCCATATATCTCTGCTCCCATCTGTCGCAGAGGAATTGCTATCCTATCCATAGGTCTTCTGCGTAAATACTGGTCTCCTGTAAGTACCGAATAGAAAGGTTGACCCGATAGAATTCCAGATATTAACCTTATTGATGTGCCGGAATTACCCAAATCTATTACATTAAAAGGTTCTTTTAACGCGTATTTACCTTTTCCTGCTATTTCAACAGTTTGGTTGTTATCCTTTATGTTAACTCCTAATTCTTTAAATGCTTTAAGCGTGTTTAGGCAGTCTTCCGAACGCAGAAAATTTTTGATAATTGTTTTCCCTTTGTTTAGAGAACCTAACATTACTGCTCTGTGGGATATTGATTTATCGGAAGGAACTCTTAGAGTCCCTTTTAAGCTTTTTCCTTTGAAAGAAAATTTCATTAGCTTTCCTCCAGAACGTACTCTACTTCAGGAAACGACTCATAAGCTACCTTATCCATAGAGTGGAAGTAGTTTACGATTCCCTTTGCTATCCCTCTTGCTATTTCTTCTTGATACCAACCCTGTACCAGCCTTTTCCTATCAAGTCGGTTGGTTATAAAGCCTGTTTCTATGAGTACTGCAGGTCTACCGGGAGTTTTCAAAACTACAATATTTCTTTGCATATCTTTGATGCCGTTTATGAGGTCATCGTTAACGTGAGCTTTCAAACTTTTTACTATTGCTTCTGCTAATCTGCTGCTCTCTACAAAAGTTACTGTAGTTGACATATTGAGAAGTAAGGGACTTATACTCCAGCACATTACGTCGTTACATAGCCTTACTTTTTTCGCCACTTCTCTTGCCATTAATTTTGCCTGTGCAAATAATTTTGGTGATGCTTTGAATACGGTAACTCCACTCCAGTTGGGAAAGTTAGGCATGGAATCTGCATGGATACTTACAAAAGCATCTGCGCAGGCTTTAGCAGCTATTTCGGCTCTTTTTAGAAGAGGTACGTAAACGTCTCTCGTTCGTGTCATTACTACTTTTATGTTTGGATACTGTCTCAAAATTCTTCTTACTCTTAAAGAGATAGCAAGGGTTATGTTCTTTTCCTTTATTATCGGGTGTGAAGAGTGTATGGGCCAAATAGCTCCAGGGTCTTTGCCTCCATGCCCTGGGTCAATAACTACTATTCTTTTCTGATAATGTCTAATGGGGCAGGAGGTAGTCAAAAAGTCAGGAAGTACATCTACGACTAACCTGAAAGGTCTTCCGCAGTGTGCTTTTAAAGCGAATATCTTAAACTTGTGAGGTTCTTTCATAACTATTTTTATTCTGCTCAGGTGCCTGTTTATTGGATAGACTTTTACCTCTTTTACTAAATTACTTCTAAGTTTTCTCTTCATATAGTTGGTTCTTGTATTCTTGACCGTAATCCAGAGTACGTTTCCTTTGAGATGTGTTTTTATCCAATTTTTCTCAACTTTTCCTGAGCAGTCAAAAACGATGCGAGTTCTCTCTATTGTGGAGGAGTATCTAATTCTTTTTATTATTGGATATCTGGACGCTTCAGCCTCTAAAGGTATACCAACAATACTTCCTGCTGTTAAAAGTTTAAGAAAGTTCCTTCTTGATAGGAATTTGTTCTCTTTCATATCTTCTCGCCGGCTTTTTGTGCGTTGTTATTTTAACAAATACCCCGTTTAGTTGAAAATTATTTGCAATTACCTATATTTTTATCCAAATACTGATAGGAAGGAGGGAGTATGAGGAAGTTTTTAGTAGCTATGACTTTAACCTTAATGGGAGCAACTTTTGCTTCTGCAGGTGTTTGGGAAACTACCTGTTCCAACTGTCACGGTAAGATTGCTCCTTCAAAGGAACAACTTCTTGCTAAGTTCAGAACACCTAAAGAGTTACTTTCTGCTGCCAAAAAGAAAGTAAAAGAAGGAAGAATGCCTTCACAACTTGCTTTTGGAATAGCAGCAAGAGAACTCTTTTCTAAACCGGTGAGAACTGCAGCTATTACTAAAGGAACTCAAGATTTCAGGAAATTCTTTACGCCTTTACCTGCTTTACCTCCGATTCCTAAGGATAACTCTTTAACTCCTGTTAAGGTAAAGTTAGGTAAGATGCTCTATTACGACCCAAGGCTTTCAAGAAGTAATTTGATTTCCTGTAACACGTGTCACAACTTGGCTATAGGAGGCGATGATAACCTCAAATCTTCCCGCGGTGACCATTGGAGAACAGGTGGCAGAAACGCTCCTACAACTCTTAACTCCGGCTTTCTGAGAGTTCAGTTCTGGGACGGTAGAGCGCCTACGTTAGAAGAGCAGGCTAAAGGTCCACTTCAGGCTCACGTTGAGATGAATTCAACTCCGGAGTTGGTTGTAGAAAGGCTTAAAAAAATCCCCACCTACGTCAAACTCTTCAAAGAAGCTTTTCCAAACGAAAAAGACCCTGTAACGTTTGAAAACGTTGTTAAAGCCATAGCTGCTTTTGAAAGGACGTTAAACACTCCAAATTCTCCTTTCCAGAGGTATCTCTTGGGGGATGACAATGCCCTTACTCCTGTTCAAAAAGAAGGTATGAAACTTTTTGTTAAGTACGGTTGTATAGCCTGCCATAACGGTCCGGTTCTTTCCGATGGAATGTTCCATAGGTTCAAGTCTAACGACGATACAGGAAGATACAGAGTAACGAAAAATCCAGCGGATAAGTATAAGTTCAGAACACCTCAGCTTCTCAACGTAGCGGTAACTGCTCCTTACTTCCACGATGGTTCTGCCAAAACGCTTGGAGAAGCTATAAAGAGAATGGCGCAGCAAGAGTTAGGAAAGACGCTTTCAGATAGTGATGTTGAGAAAATAAAAGCTTTTCTTGAATCTCTTACAGGTGAAGTACCTCTTGAAGCGAGAACTGTTCCGCAACTTCCGTAATTTGTGAAAATCGTTTTGGTTTAACTTCTTTTGAAGCCGCCTTAAAGGCGGCTTTTTCTATTTCAAGGCGCTATAATAAACCTGACGTTTGGGAGGTTCATCTTGATAAAGCTTATTGTTTTGGACGTTGATGGTGTTTTGACCGACGGAACTGTTTTTTACGATAACTTTGGGAATGAGTATAAAGGTTTTAACGTTAAAGATGGTTATGCTATAAAAAGGGCATTATCTTCTAACGTAGAAGTGGCGATTATTTCTGGCAGGCGGTCAAAAGCGGTTGAGAAAAGGTGTGAAGAGTTGGGAGTCAGTAAAGTTTTTCAGGGAGTTTCCAATAAGTTGGAAGTGTTGGAGAAATTGTGTAATGAGATGAAAATTTCGTTTGAAGAAGTGGCTGCTATGGGGGATGATATCCCTGATATTCCTATTCTTAAAAGTGTGGGATTTTCAGCTGCTCCTATTGATGCTGTTGAAGAAGTGAAAGAGGTTGTAAATTTCGTTTCTAAAAGAGAAGGTGGTAGAGGAGCTGTGAGAGAGTTTATTGATTACATTCTTTCTCTAAACGGGAAACAGTAGTGAGGAAGAACCTTTATAGGATTGCCATTGTTATAGCAGTTGTAGCTTTTATTCCTCTAATTGTTTTTATAGCGGGTAGAGAATCTCCTCCTGAAAAGATAAAGGTTGAAACTCATAGGAAGCAGGTAATAAAACAGTTTAGGTTGGAATCAAAAGAAAAAATAGAGTGGGAACTTACGGCTCCAGAAGCCGAGTTTAAAGGAGATAACGTTATTTTCCTTAAAAATCCCCGCCTTCTCATTCTCCTCAAACACCAACCTCCCATAACGATTAAATCGCCTTCTGCTCTTTACTTCAGGAAAGAAAAAAGGATAGAACTCAAGCATGTACTTCTTCAAACCGACAACCTTACTGCAGAAAGTCCCTGTGGAGTCTATTACGTTGATTCTGCTTTATTTAAAACCGATTGTGGCTGCAAAATCCTCCTCAAAGGAGCAAACTCCATTACTGGTAAAATTTGCACTCTTAACCTGAGAGAGAAAAAAATTACAATATCTAACAACGTTAAATCGGTTTTTAGAGAGGTGAAAAGATGAAAAAAATAGCTATCTTGGTTGCTTTATTCCTTATTCCCCTTTACGCTGCAGCTTCTCAACCTTCTCCTCAGCAAAACCTTCCTTTAGTTATAGAAGCAAGGAAACTTACCTATGATGACCAGAAAAAGGTTGCCACTTACATCGGGCACGTTGTTGCCCAAAGGGGAAAAACTGTAATGACGGGAGATAAGCTTTTGGTCTTCTTTGACAAGACAGGGAAGTATATAGAGAAAATAGAAGTCATAGGAAACGTTCACATAGTTGACCCAAGGGGGGAAGGTTGGTGCAATACTCTCTATTACTATCCTGCACAGGAAAAAGCTGTTTTATTAGGTAACGCTAAACTTAAACAGGGCAAGAACGTTATAGTAGGTGACAAGATAATTGCCTATAAAGATGGCAGAGTAATTGTTGAAGGTATTAAGCAGAGAGTAAAAACAGTCATCTATCCAGGAGAGAAAAGTGAGCAAGCCATTGGACTTGAATCTTCTAAGAGCGGAAAAGATAACCAAAATATACAACAAAAGAAAGGTCGTTGACGGAGTAACCGTTGAAGTGAAAGAGGGAGAAGTTGTAGGACTTTTAGGTCCTAACGGTGCTGGAAAGACAACTACCTTCTATTGCATCGTTGGAATAGTGAAACCTGATGGTGGCAGAGTACTTTTAGGTGAAGTTGACCTTACAGATGAACCTACGTACGTGAGGGCGCAGAAAGGTATATCCTACCTTCCACAAGAACCTTCTATCTTTAGAAAACTTACAGTAGAAGAAAATATTAAAGCGGTTTTGGAAATGCACGGCTTGTCCGAAAAGGAGATTAAGGAGAAAACAGATTTTCTGCTTGAACGCTTTGGTATAGCCGATTTGAGAAAACAGAAAGCCAACTCACTTTCGGGAGGAGAGAGGAGAAGGCTGGAAATAGCAAGAGCTTTGAGTATAGACCCAAAGTTTCTCCTCCTTGATGAACCTTTTGCAGGTATTGACCCCATAGCAGTTTACGAGATTCAGGGGCTTATAAAAGAGCTAAAAGAGATGAACATCGGTATTCTCATTACGGACCACAACGTTAGAGAAACTTTAAGGATAATAGACAGAGCTTACATAATTGGTCACGGTAAAGTGATAGCTTCTGGAACTCCTGAAGAAGTTGCAAATCAGGAAATAGTCAGAAAGGTTTATTTAGGCGAACAGTTTGAGTTGTAAAGCGAAGGGAGAACTATTCTCCCCTCGCAGCTAACTGTTCCTGCTGAAGTTGACTCTGGAGGAATCTGTAATAGTTGAAGAGTCCGTCAACTGTTCCGTTTTCAATGTTTGATATCAGCTCTTCAAATAACCTGAAAGCTTCTTTCTTAAATTCAACAACAGGGTCTCTCTGTCCGTACCCTCTCCAGCCTATACTTTCTTTAATGTGGTCTAAGGCTTTAAGGTGCTGTCTCCAGTAGTGGTCAAGGCTTTGGAGTAGAACCATCCTTTCAATTTCTCTCATCTGTTCTTCGCCTAAGAGTTCCTCCATCTTCTGGTGTTCTTTAACTAACCTGTTGTAGATTATTTTGGCTAATTTCTCTCTATCGCTGAAAGCACCTTCAACTTCCATTTCCATTAGCTTTTCGTAGGTATCAGGAATTTCAAATTCAAAGCCGAACCGCTGCTTTAATATCTCTTTTAGTTTCTTCAGATCCCACTCATCGGGCAGAATATTCTCTGGAGCGAAAGTATCAACCATTTCCCATGCAACGTTTTCAAAGAAGGTAAGAATTTCTTCCTTAAAGTTCTCTCCTTCAAGTATTTTGTTTCTCTGTTCGTATATTACTTTTCTCTGAATGTTGTAAACCTCATCGTACTCAAGGAGTCTCTTTCTTATCTGGAAGTTCTGTTCTTCCACTCTCCTCTGTGCAGTTTCAAGGGCTTTGGAAACCATCTTGTGTTCTATTGGTTCGTCTTCAGGTATGTTCATCATTTCCATCATTTTCTTTACCTTGTCAGAACCAAAGAGTCTAAGCAGGTTGTCTTCAAGAGAGAGGAAAAATCTTGACTCTCCCGGGTCTCCTTGCCTTCCAGCCCTACCTCTGAGCTGGTTGTCTATACGTCTTGATTCGTTTCTTTCTGTTCCGATTATGTACAAACCGCCAAGTTCAATAACTTTCTTTTTCTCTTCCTCTGTAAGCTTTTTGTACTTTTCAAGAGTTTCTCTGTAGATTTCCTGATACTTTTCTTCGCCGACCTTTTCAGGCGTTATTCCTTTTTTCTCCAATTCCTTCTTAGCCATAAATTCGGGGTTCCCACCTAAAAGGATGTCCGTTCCCCTTCCTGCCATGTTTGTGGCGATTGTTACTGCACCCAACCTTCCAGCCTGAGCTACTATTTCTGCTTCCTTTTCGTGATGTTTTGCGTTGAGGACCTGGTGGGGAATTCCTTTCCTTTTCAGCAGTTTTGACAGGTATTCTGAAGCTTCAATAGAGTTTGTTCCAACTAAGACAGGTCTTCCGATTTTGTAGTTTTTCTCTATCTCTTTAACAACGGCGTTGTACTTTGCCTTCATCGTTTTGAATATTAAATCTGGGTGGTCTTTTCTAATTACCGGTTTGTTCGTTGGAATTACCACAACGTCAAGTCCGTAAATCTCTTTGAGCTCTGCAGCTTCTGTTTCTGCTGTTCCTGTCATTCCTGCGAGCTTCTTGTAGAGGCGGAAGTAGTTCTGGAGCGTAATTGTCGCAAGGGTTTGGTTTTCTGCTTCTACGTCAAGTCCTTCCTTTGCTTCTACTGCCTGGTGGAGACCGTCACTCCAGCGCCTTCCGGGCATTATCCTTCCTGTGAACTCGTCAACGATTATGACTTTTTTCTTTCTCTCTTTCGGGTCGTACTGGACTACGTAGTCAACGTCTTTTTTGAATAAGTGGTGTGCCCTGATTGACTGGATTATTGCGTGCAGAAGGTCGGAGAAGTTGGGGTCGTAGAGGTTAAAGTCTTTCGTTCCCGACATTTCGGCTATCATCTTTTCAAGCTTTTTGATGCCTTCGTCTGTAAGTGTGGCTGTTTTTGTCTTTTCATCAACTTTAAAGTCAACGTCTTTTTTGAGCGTTTGGACTAACGTATCTGCTATGTAGTAAACGTCAACATTTTCTTCTGAAGGTCCTGAAATGATTAGTGGAGTTCTCGCTTCGTCTATGAGGATTGAGTCTGCTTCGTCAACTATTGCGTAAAAGAGTTCTCTTTGAACTTTTTCCTCTTTTGAAAACGCCATGTTGTCTCTTAAATAATCAAAACCAAACTCAGAGTTTGTTCCGTAGGTTACGTCTCTCGCGTACATCTCTTTTCGTTGAGGGTTTTCCATCTGGTTTTGGAGGTATCCGACGGTAATTCCAAGGTAGTTGTAGACTGGTCCCATCCATTCGGCGTCTCTTTTTGCCAAGTAGTCGTTTACCGTTACAACGTGAACGCCTTTCCCTGCGAGAGCGTTTAAGTAAACAGGGAGCGTTGCGACAAGCGTTTTACCCTCACCTGTTTTCATTTCTGCGATTTTGCCTTGATGGAGAACGATACCGCCTATGAGCTGGACGTCGTAGTGCCTCATTCCTAACGTTCTTTTTGCTGCTTCTCTGACGGCTGCAAAAGCTTCTGGGAGGATTTTGTCCATGTACTTAAACTTGTCTTCGTCCTTTTCTATCTTTGCAAGCTCCTCTTTCCACTTTGCAGTTAAAGCCTGTAATTCTTCCTTGCTTTTCTTTTCAAATTCCGGTTCAAGGGCGTTTATCTTTTCAACTAAAGGCTTTAGTTTTTTTATTTCTCTTTCGTTCTTGCTGCCTATGATTTTCGTAAGTATTGTATTTATCATCTTTGTTACCTCCCCGATTGGTTTGTGGTTTTGAGCGGTTTGGAGTTTTGAGCGTTTAGCAGTTTGGGGAGGCGCGAGGGGGGGCGGATTTTAACGTTAAAAAGTTATAAATCTCGCAGTTTTTTTCAGTTTGAAACGTTACTCTTTCAGAAGAATCGGTAACCTGTTGAATTTGCTTTTGTAGGGATATTATTTTCTTCTGTGTCTCTTTGGTGTGTTGCTTTATTGATACGGTTTCTTCTGCTTTTATCTGGTGTAGCAGTAAACTTGTAGCTTCTGAGTAGCTACAGGTTAGTACGGTGACGATGATTATATTTACTAATATTTTATTTAGCTTCAAGTAGCAACTCCTACAACTTAAATTCCAGTCTGAAATATAGCTTAAAGTAGGAGCTATTTCAACGTTTGATAGATAGGGATTTACTGATGGGATAGGTAGTTATAAATTTTAATTTTGCTTTAACCGTAAATCTACTTGAATTTCATCAAGGGGTTGGTCATGAAAAAAGGATTTAAGGATATAGAAGAATACTTTCTACAGGCTGAGGCGAAGGCGCTTCAACAGAGGGTTCAGCAGAAAAGGAACGTTGTTAAGAAGAAGGAAAACCTTGCTTTACAGATAAAAAACCTTAACGAAAAGTTAAGAGGAAAGGATAGAAAGATAAAGGAGCTTTTCGCCGAAATAGCTGAGTTGAGAAGTACCATTTCTAAGCTGAAAGAGAGGGAAAAGAAATTTGAAGAGTTTAAGAGAGAAATAGAGAAAATTGAGGACTATAAAAGAAGTATTGAGAATTTGAAACAGGAGATAGCTTCACTGAAAGGAGAAGTTGCTAAGAAAGAGAGGGAAATAGAAAATCTGAAGGCACAGGAGTTACCGAAGAGTAGAGTTGAGCTTTTTATAGAAGTTGCTTTAAACGCCTTGTCTTCTCTTGCTGCAGGGAAGGAGGAGTATAAAGTTCTTTTTTCAAAAAGGTTTAGGAAAGATATGGTTAAAGAAGTTTCTGTTAAACCTTTCCTTTTTGATAGTTTTATCTCTGCTCTTTCCAGAATTAATTCAACTTCAAGGCTTTTAAAGAGAGATACAAAACACGATATTTACAGGTTGCGGGTTACATCTCCTTACGGTGAGTATAGAGCTATATATCTAAAAATGGATTCAAAGACGTTGAAATTTGTTCGTTTCGGTCAGAGAGATTCAATATATCAGGAGCTTGATGCCTGTGGCTGGAAGTTTGAGTAGGATTTTTCCTTTCCTTTCAGGAGAGGAGAAAGAAGCGTTTAGACAGGTGACGCCTATTTATCCCTTTTCTACAACCGATTATTACCTTGATTTGGCTTTAAGAAGTAAAGCTGTTAGGAAAATGCTTTTTCCTTCACTTGAAGAGATTGACCCGGTTTTGCAGTCTTTTGGAGAAGATGACCCTTTAAGAGAAGAAGAACATAAAAAGACGTCTTACTTAACTCATAGGTATCCTGATAGAGTTTTAGTTGTTGTAACGAACTACTGTCCTGTTTTGTGCAGGTTCTGTATGAGGAAAAGAAACTGGTTAAAACCGCGTTTCTTTATTACGGAGGAAGAAATTGAAAACGTTTTACGTTACGTTTCGGCTAATGAAACCGTTAGAGATGTTCTTATCTCTGGTGGTGACCCTTTTTACCTTGAGTTGGAACGTTTAGAGTATTTAATTTCTTCTCTTGAAAAAATCCCCCACGTTGAAATCGTCCGCATCGGTACTCGTTCACCTGTTACAGACCCGGAATGGGTGTTAAAAAGCGATATTTGTGAAGTTTTGAAGGAAACTTCTAAGGTGTGGGTTAACGTCCACTACAACCATCCTGATGAAATTACAGAGCTTTCTACTTCTGCAGTTAGAGAATTGCAGAAGTGTGGTATTCCAATTAACAACCAAACGGTTCTTTTGAAAGGGATTAACGATTCAGCTGATATTTTAGAAAACTTGTTCAGGAAACTTCAGAGTATAAGGGTTAGACCGTACTACCTGTTTAGATGCGACCCTGTTAAAGGGGTGCTTCACTTTTCAACTCCTATATCAAAGGGAATAGAAATAATCAGAACGCTTTTTAGAAGAATTTCCCCTCTTGCCATTCCCTACTACGCTGTTGACGTGCCGGGAGGGTTGGGGAAAGTTCCTTTAATGCCTGAAAGGTATAGGAAAGAAGGAGATAAATTTGTTTTGGAAACTTTTAATGGCAGAAAGGTGATTATGGAAGATGAATTCCCCCCGAAGGGGGAATAGATATTAATAAACGGTTATCTCTCCATTCATAAGTCTTTTCCATATGTTTTTCATATCGGCGAGGCATTCGTTGACGATTTCTTCTATCTTTGTCTGGAATTTAGCTGAGTTTTCTGGAGTTCTTACTTTAACGTCAACGGCTAAAGGTTGGTTAACTGGTTTTCCTATCTGGCTTACCATGTAAACGTAGGCTTCTTCTATTTCTGGAATCTCGTTTACCACAGCTTTTGCTATATCGTTGGATGTGATGTTGTAGAGCTTTCCTACGTGAGTGATTGGGTTTTTACCTGCTGCTGCTTCAAGACTCATAGGTCTGTAAGGAGTGATAAGACCGTTAACTCTGTTCCCTCTACCTACTTCTCCGTCGTCTCCAGCTTCTGCAGAAGTTCCTGTGACAGTTATATAGACGTTTGCGTTTTCTACGTCGTCGCCTGTGTTTATGTGGATTTCAACTTCTCTATTTGTGAACTCTTTTGCCACTTCGTATGCTAATTTTCTAACGTTTTCTCTCTTTTCTACGTAATCGTTGATGTCTTTTACAAATCTGTCTACAAAGGCGCAGGCTATTGTTATAGTGATTTTTTCACCTATCCTTACGCCCATTACCTTGATGTCTTCACCGATTTCTGGATGTAGTTTCTTTATTTCTTTACTGTTGAGTTTCTTCTCTATCTGGAAAACTACGTTTTCAAGGTCATCAAATGGAGCGTATCCTACGCCGAAAGAGGTATCGTTTGAAAGAGGGACGCCGTCTCTTAATTGTCTCATGTAGATATCTACAAGGTCAACGGAGCCTGGACGTATGTGAGGGTAAATTCTTACGTGGTTCTCTGGGTCAATAGCGTGGATATTCTCTTTTAACCATTCTTTAGCGCTTTCTATGGCGATTTCGTCAACGGGGATTTTCTTACCTTTGTATTCTTTGATTGCCCTACCTGAAAGGTAGATTTCTATCGGTTCTGTTACTTCTCCGCCGCCAAATTTAGGAGTAGCGCTTCCACCAACTAAAAGGTTTTTATCAACGTTGTGGTGGAGAACAAAACCGAAGTTTTCGTAGTAAAGTTTACAGAGTTCTGCTGATAGCTTTTCAGCCAAAGCGTCACAGATTGTGTCTGGATGCCCCAACCCTTTTCTTTCCACTATTTCAATTTCGGAAGTGGAAACGGGCTGGATGTCTAAAGGAGTAACTCTTATGTTCATTTAACCGCCTCCCGCAGAAAATTGGATGAGAGAAATATATCACAGATTGTATAATTATTTCTCGTAAATTTCATGGCTTCCGATGTCTATTAGAACTATGCCTTTTTCCGTTACGGCGAATGTCAGAATAATACGATAACTCATAGTAATAGAAACTGAGTACTTACCTGACAGTTTGCCTTTTAGTTTGTGGAGTCTAAGTGAAGGATGATTTGGGTTTAGTTCTAATAGACGTAAAACTTTTTTGTATCTTTCTAGAAGCTCTGGATGTTTCTTAATAAATTTCTTTTCCCTTTTAAGGTAAGATTCTGTAAATATCAATCTGTAAGGTTTCAAATTCCTAACCTTTTAAAGTGTTCTTCAGCACTTTCTATCACGTAGTTACCTTTTTTCAGGTCTTCTTCAGCTTCTCTAATGGCGTTTTCAAGTTCCAGTTCTTTTAATCTTTCATATTCTTCTATGGGAAGTATTACGTATTTTTTCTTACCTCTAACGGAGATGAAAACGCTTTCAAACTCCTTTAAGAGTTTGCCCACGTAAGAAATGCCTTTTCTTTTAAGGTCGTTTGCGGAGACTATCACTTTTCCCTCCAGAATGCTGTTTAAAGTACTGTTAACGGTTTTAATTATAGTGCTGTTTGGTGTTAAATCAAACTTTCTGCAGTAGTTATTACCATTTCTGGGGTTATTGACTTCATACATTTGAAGTGCTTTTCTGGACATTCCTTTCTGCCGTGAATTCCACATGGGCGGCAGGGTAGTTCAATGGGCGGTTCTACGTAAATGCCGTTTCTGTAGGGAAAAAATCCGAAATCTGGAACGGTTGCACCGTATATTTCTACAACGGGTGTATTGAAAGAGACAGCTGCGTGAACGGGAGATGAGTCGTTGGAAATTACTAAAGAAGCTCTCTTTATTATTGAAAAAAATTCTCTTAAAGTTGTTTTTCCGCATAAGTTTTTGGCTTTGCCTTTCATATTTTCTTCTGTGACTTGGCAGTAAGGGGCGTCTTTATTGGAGCCTACGATTACCACTTGGAAACCTTGTTTGTAGAAGTAGTCTCCTACCTTTGCGAAGTTTTCTGATAGCCAAGCTTTCGTTTTCCAAACAGAACCCGGTGCTAAAACGATGAATGGTTTTTCTAACTTAAATTTTTTAGCGGTTTTTTCGGCTTCTTCATCAGATATGGGGAGTTCTGGTTCATTATCTACTATTAAGGAATAGTTTTTGAGAGGAGTTAAAAGGTTTAGGTTTCTGTCTATCTCGTGTACTCTCTTTTCCATTTTATGTTTAACTCTATCTGTGTAAAGGAAGGCGAAGCCGCTTTTGTCAAATCCTATTCTTCTTCTAATGCCACTCAAAAAAAGAATTAAAGAAGTTCTGTGGGAGCGGTGTGGAGAGATAACCAAGTCAAAGTTTTTACTCTTAAGGAAAGAGGAAAACCTGAAGATGCCTTTTTTATCAAACTCTATTATTTCTGATAGGTAAGGGCTTTGGGCGAATACGCTTTTGAATCCTTTTCTTACGACTAATGAAACTTCAGTTTCAGGAAAACTTTTTTTAACGCTTTTGATGAGGGGGGACGTGAGAATTAAGTCCCCCAAAAATGCTGTCTGGAAAATGAGGATTTTCTTGAAAGCCATTGTTTTCTCTTTAGTAGGAGTATCCTAAGCTTCTTAGTTGGTCTGCCCTCTGTCTCCAGTCTTCTTTAACTTTGACCCAAAGCCTCAAGTAAACTCTTTTACCTAAGAGTTGTTCTAATTCTTCTCTTGCTAACTTTCCTATTTTTTTGAGTTTCTGTCCGCCTTTACCGATGATTATTGCCTTTTGTGAGTCTCTTTCTACGATTATATCTGCATCTATTACAAGCATGTTCGGGTTTTTATCTCCTGGCTGTATGTTTACTACCTGAACGGTTGTTGCGTGGGGGATTTCGTCTCTGGTGAGTAGCATTATTTTTTCTCTGATTATCTCTGCAACGAACTGTTCTAAAGGCATATCTGTTACCATGTGTTCTTCGTAGTACTTGGGACCTTCAGGTAGGTAGGAAACTATCAGGTCAAGGAGTCTGTCTAAGTTTGTTCCTCTCGTTGCTGAGATGGGGACTATGTCGGAGACGAAAGGAAATTCTTTGCTTATCTCTTCTATTAGAGGCAGGAGTTCTTCTTTGGGAACGCCGTCTATTTTGTTAATCAGGACTAAGACTTTTGAATCTTTCCTTTTCTCTTCTCCTATTTTTTGAAGTATTTTCCTGTCGGCTTCTGTTAGTCCTGCTCTTGCGTCAATTAAGAACAGGATTACGTCGGCGTCCGGTATTACGCTGAAAGCTATTTCGTTCATGTAGCGGTTGAGTTCAAATTTTTCTTTGTGAATACCTGGCGTGTCAAGGAATACGATTTGGGCGTCTTTTAAGTGCTTGACGCCGATGATTCTGTGTCTTGTTGTTTGAGGTTTGTCTGTGACGATTGCCACTTTTGTTCCTAATAGGCTGTTGAGAAGGGTGGATTTTCCTACGTTCGGTCTTCCTAAAATAGCGACGTATCCTGATTTAAATTTCTGTGTCTCTTCCAAGACCATTCCTCCAAAATTGTTTTAGATTTTCTAAATCAAATTTAATCTGTTTTTTTAGTTCTTCAACGTTGTTGAACTGTTTTTCTCTGCGGAAAAATTTCAGGAATTCTACCGTTGCTGGGGTGTGGAGTGGGAGGGGAGGGAGTTTTTCGTTCGGAATGTGGATTTCTATTATTGGCTCGTTTTCTCCAAAAGTTGGTTTTACACCGTAGTTGGCTATTCCTCTGTAGTATTTGCCGTTTACTTTTAAGTTTACCGCGTAAACTCCGTAAGGTATGAGAAGTCTTTTTTCTGGTTTAACGTTAATGGTTGGGAATCCCAACTCTTTACCTCTACCGTCTCCTTTTACCGTTCTGCCAAAGCAGAAGTAGGGAAATCCTAAGAGTTTATTGGCTTCTTCCAATTTACCTTCTTTAAGTAGTGCTTTGATGGTTGACGTTCCTATTTTTTCGCCGCTATTGGTTATGAGGGGAACTTCTAAAACTTCTATGTTGTACTTTTTGCCTAACTTTTTGGCGGTTTCAATATTACCGCTCCTGTTTTTGCCAAACTTCCAGTCTTTACCTGCTAAAAGTCTTGAACAACCTAAATTTCTCAGTATCTGAAAGAATTCTTCAGGGGTTTTGTCTTTTATCTCTTCAAATTTAAGGTTTGTTAGTTTTACTCCTAAATTTTCTGCGATTTTGTTTCTTTCTTCGGGGGTGAAGAGGGGATTTTGTAAAAATTTGTTTATTGATATAACGTTTACTTGATTGCAGAGTTTTTTCGCTTTTTCAATCAAGAATTGGTGCCCCCTGTGGAGGGATTCAAATTTTCCCACTATGCAGCACTTGTTTTGCGATTTCTTTTCCATTGCTCGTTCCTATTCTTTCTGCTCCTAAAGAAATGAATTTCTTAACGTCCTCTAAAGTTCTTATCCCTCCTGCTGCTTTGACTTTAGCTCTTCCGTTTGCACACTTTACCAAAAGTTCAACGTCCTCAAAGGTGGCGCCGTAACTTCCGTAACCTGTTGATGTTTTTAAATAGTCCCAACCGTTTTCTACCGCTAATCTGCACAGGGTTATTTTTTCTTCTTCAGTGAGGTAACAGCATTCAAATATAAGCTTTAAAACGGCGAGTGGTATCTCTTTTCTTATTTCTCTGAGTTCTTCTTCAACTTTGTTCCAGTCACCACATTTAACAGCGCTGATATTTACAACTACGTCTAATTCTCCTGCTCCTTTTTCTATGGAATAGACTGCTTCTTTTAGTTTGATTGTTAGCGGTGTAGGTGAGAGAGGGAATCCAACGACGGCAGAGATTTTTTCTGGTGGAAGTATTGTTCTTGCTACTTCAACGTGTTTTGGAAAAACGCAAACGGTGGCAAAGTTATAATATTTAACTGCTTCTGCAGCTTCTAATACTGTTCCTGGAGTTGTTGTAGCTTTTAATACAGCCAGGTCTATCTTGGTAAGTATCTCTTTCATTGCTTACCTCTAAGTGTTTATCCTAATATTATCAAAAAATTAAGCCATGTTGACCGAATTAAAATAGTTTTTAAATTTAGTTTCAATATTTAGAGCATTATGCTTCTAATTAAGTTATTAAGGAGGAAAGGATGCGTTTGAATAAATTTTTAGCTTATGCAGGATTTGGGGCAAGGCGAAAGGTTGAGGAGATAATAAAGCAGGGAAGGGTAACTGTAAACGGAGAGGAGGTAACGTCTCCGGCGGTTGAGGTAGACCCGAAGAAAGATAGGATAGAAGTTGATGGAGAGAGGGTAAGGCTTCCGAAAAAGTTTGTTTATATCATGTTTAATAAACCGCAGGGCGTTTTAACGGCTATGGAGAGGGCACCAGGTGATAAGAGACCTATCGTTGCAGATTATTTCAGGAAGTATCCTGTAAGGCTTTTCCCTGTTGGAAGACTTGATTACAACACAGAAGGTTTACTTTTAATGACGAACGATGGAGAGTTGGCGGAGAAACTTATGCATCCTCGTTATCACGTTCCTAAAACTTACATTGCAAAAGTAAAGGGGCGCGTAACGCCTGCCGAGGTTGATAGGATGAGAAAGGGGGCTTTGCTCGTTGATGATAAAGGTAAAAAGTTTTTTATAAAGCCTCTTGATGTAAAGTTGCTTCATCCTTCAAAAACGGGTAGAAATACTTACGTGCAGATAACGATAGACCAGGGAAAGAACAGAGTTGTTAGGAGATTTTTTGACCGTTTTGACCACGGCGTTTTAAAGCTTAAAAGGGTTGCTGTAGGACCTTTAAAGTTGGGTGACTTGCCGAAGGGAAGATATAGAGAACTGACAAAGGAAGAAGTGGAAAAGTTGAAGAAAGCGGTGGAATCTTACGCTTCTAAAGGAAACTGATTTAGAGGTTTGAGATGATAGTTATAGCTGGTCCTTGCGTTATTGAGGATAGGGATATTTTGTTTGAAATTGCTTCTGAAGTTAAATCTCTTAAAGATGCTTTCCCTGAACATCGATGGGTTTTTAAGGCTTCTTTTGATAAGGCTAACAGGAGTTCTATTGATTCTTACAGAGGTCCAGGTATAGATAAAGGTCTTGCAATGCTTTCAGAAGTTAAGAGTAAGTTTGGTTTGGAAGTAACTACAGATATTCATGAGTCGTGGCAGGCAAAACCTGTAGCTGAGGTTGTTGACGTAATACAGATACCGGCTTTTCTGTGTAGGCAGACAGACCTTTTAGTAGCTGCAGCGAGAACCGGAAAAACGGTGAACGTGAAGAAGGGACAATTTATGGCACCTTGGGATATGGGTAACGTTGTGAATAAACTTGAAAAGAGTAATGCTTCTGAAATCTGGCTGACGGAGAGGGGAACCACTTTTGGATATAACAACCTTGTAGTTGATTTTAGGTCTATTCCTATTATGAAAAAAACAGGTGCAAAAGTAATTTTTGATGCCACTCATTCTGTTCAAAAGCCTGGTGGTTTGGGGAAAGTGAGTGGTGGTGATAGAGAGTTCGTTCCTTACCTTGCGCGCGCTGCCGTTGCCGTTGGCGTTGATGGTTTGTTCTTTGAAATACATCCACAACCTGAAAAGGCACTTTCTGACGGTGCTAATATGTTGAAAATAGAGGATTTTAAGGACTTGATAGAGAGATTAACTAAACTTGATTCTTTCGTCAGGAGGGAATTCGGAGAGAATGGATAACAGCACAATTAGTAAAGTGGTTGAGATACTGAGAAAAGAGAAAAAGAAGTGGAATGTTCCTATAGTAACTTTAATGTCTCAAACGGAGAACAATCCTTTTAAGATACTGATAGCTACGATATTGAGCTTGAGAACGAAAGATGAGGTAACGGCAAAAGCTTCTGAGAGGCTTTTTAGAATTGCTGATACACCTGAGAAGTTGATGGAGTTATCTGAAGGAGAAATAGAGAAGCTGATATATCCTGTAGGGTTTTACAGAAGAAAAGCGAGGACTATTAGAGAAGTTGCAAGAATAATAGTTGAGAAATATGGAGGAGAAGTTCCGTCTGATATTGATGAGCTTTTGAAACTTCCTGGCGTTGGTAGGAAAACGGCGAACTTAGTTGTTACTTTGGGTTACGGAAAACCTGGTATTTGCGTTGATACGCACGTTCACAGGATAATGAATAGGTTCGGTTACGTTAAGACTAAAACGCCGGAAGAAACAGAGATGGCTCTGAGAGAAAAACTTCCGAAAGAGTACTGGATAGAGATTAACGATTTACTCGTTTCTTTGGGTCAGCATATATGTCATCCTACGTCTCCTAAGTGTTCTCAGTGTCCTGTAAGTGAGTATTGTGAAAAAGTGGGAGTTGAAAGGAGTAGGTAGTTATGGTTTCTCCGCTTTTTACAGACCTTTATCAACTGACGATGATGTGTGCTTACCTTGAGAACGGGAAGAAAGAAAGGGCTGCGTTTGAGCTGTTTGTAAGAGAGCTTCCTGAAAAGCGTAATTATTTGGTTTTTGCAGGTTTAGAGGAAGTTCTGAAGGCTTTGGAAGAGTTTCATTTCTCAAAAGATGACATTGATTACCTATTCTCTTTGAAGATTTTTCCTGACTGGTTTTTGGATTACTTAAAGGAATTTTCTTTTTCTGGTGATGTCTATGCTATGGATGAAGGAACGCCGTTCTTTCAGTATGAACCGGTTTTAAGGGTGGAAGCGCCGATAGCGGAAGCGCAGCTCCTTGAAACGTTTGTGATGAACCAGATTCATATTTCTTCGCTGATAGCTTCTAAAGCAGCGCGTGTTTATTCTGTTGCTGAGGGGAGGGTTTTGGCGGATTTTTCTTTAAGGAGAACTCACGGTATTGATGCAGGTTTGAAAGTCGCGAGAAGCTGTTATTTGGCGGGATTTGATGCGACTTCTAACGTTCTTGCAGGAAAAATTTACGGCGTTCCAGTTGTTGGAACGGTTGCTCATTCTTTCATTATGTCTTTTGAAAGTGAAGAAGAAGCTTTTAGAGCTTACGCTAAGGTTTTCCCCAATAATACGGTACTTTTGGTCGATACCTACGATACAGTTGAAGGCGTTAAGAAAGCGATAGAAGTTGGGGAGGAGCTTTTAAAGAGAGGTTTCAGGTTAAAAGGTATAAGGCTTGATAGTGGTAATGTGGAAGAGCTTGCGAAAATAGCGCGGAGGCTTTTAGACGAAGCTGGAATGGATTACGTCAAAATTATCGTTAGCGGTGGTCTTGATGAATACAGGATTAAAGAAATTATCTCCTCTGGTGCGCCTGTTGATGGGTTTGGAGTTGGAACGAAGGTAGGAACGTCAGCTGATGCGCCTTATATAGATTTTGTTTACAAGCTTGTTGAATTTGATGGACAGCCTGTTATGAAAACGAGTAGCGGAAAGAAAATGTATCCGGGCAGAAAACAGGTCTTCCGTTTGGAAGGTTACGACGTTGTTTCTCTGTGGGGAGAGCAGTTTGACGGAAAGCCGCTGTTAAAACAGTTTATGAAAGATGGAAGAGTTGTTGAGAGCTTACCTTCTTTGAATGAGGTTAGAGAATACACGATAGAGCAACTGCATTCTTTGCCTGAAAGCGTGTTGTCCATAGATAGAAAGGTTAACTATCGCGTTGATATTTCTGACAGTTTAAATAGGCTTTATAAAGAGTTGAGAGAGAGGTTGTTGGGAGGTAGTAGGAGTTGATGCCTGAGATTATTACTATAGATGGTCCTGCTGGTGCTGGAAAGAGTAGTGTTGCTAAAGAGATTGCTAAGCGTTATGGGTATTTGCATCTTGATTCTGGAGCTGTGTATAGAGCCATTGGTGTGGTTTGTAGCGAAAGGGGAGTTGACCTTAATGATGAAAAGGCAGTTGTTGAGTGTGCAAGTGATTTGAGCGTTGAGTTAACGGATAGTGGAAGGGTTTTGGTTGACGGAGAAGATTATAGTGAGAAGATAAGGACTCTTGAAGCGGGAAAGTTGGCTTCAAAAGTTGCTAAGTTTAGAGAAGTTAGAGAGATTGTAGTGAGGATTTTGAGAAAAGTAGCAAAAGGTAGGAGAGTGGTTATAGATGGTAGAGATGCTGGAAGTTATATATTTCCTGAGGCGGAGCTAAAAATCTATCTAACTGCATCTCCAGAAGAGAGGGCAAAAAGAAGATACTTGGAACTTTTGAGGAAAGGAGAAAGTGCTTCTTATGAGGAGGTGTTAAGAGAAGTTTTAGATAGGGATGAATCGGATAAAAGAAGGGAATTTGCACCGCTTGTAGTTCCTGAGGGGGCGGTAGTTGTTGATACTACAGGTAAAACTTTTGAAGAGGTTATGGGGATTATTGAGGGGTTAATTAAGAACAAATAAAAAATTGTTATTCTTGACTACTGTTAGTGTAATTTAGGATAATAATAAATATCGCAATTTGGGGAGGGAAGTATGGGTTTTGAAGAAAAGGTTAAAAGTAGAAATTTAAGGGCGGAAAACGTTTTTATCGCTTCTTTTATTGCTGGGCTTAACGAGTTTGGAGTGCTTAACCAGGCTATCGTGGATTTTTCAGCAGAAAGGGCGGGGAAGTACTTGGTTAATTATTTGAAAGCTGTGGATAGTGGTGTAGAAGGGGATTGTTCTGTTGAGGAAAGAGTGGAGAAAGTTTTAAACAGATTGAATGAAGAATTAGGAATAGGAAAGCTCAGCGTTGAAGGCAGCGATGGAAAGGTAAAGGTAAAAATTCTTTCTTCTTCCTGTCGGTTCTGTCCTAAAGGGATAGGGGAAGCAGAGTTGGAAGGAACTTTGTGTCCTTTTCCAAAACTTTTTGAGTCTTTTATAAATAGCTTGTGTGATTTGGATTTTAAGTTGGAGTATCAGGGGTTGGAAAGGTGCCCGTTGGTGAAGGAGGGGGATTTTTGCATAATTAACTATACAGTTTCACTTTAGGTCTAAGTTTTTCTCCTTTGAACGTTTTCTAAATTCTAATAGTGGTAAAACAGATTTTGTATTCTATACTTAGTGGTAATTTTTTTCTTTTTTTCTGGAGGTTGCTGTGTCCGACGTTTTGGGTGTTTGCGTTGGAGAGCCGGGAACGAGAGAAGTGGAGTTTGTTGCTTCTCAAAAGGTTTCTTTGGGTGATTATGTGGAGATTAACTATGAGGGGTATAGAGTTTTAGGATTTGTAAGAAGCGTTAGAAGAATTAATAAACATATAGAAGGTATATTCCAGCCTGAAGAAGTTGAAAGCATAAAGAAACTTACTTCACAAGATTCTTTCTTTAAGGGGACGATATCTATTTTAGGGGATCCTACTAGAGGTATGTTTGTACCGAGGATTCCTCCTGAACCTGGCACGAAAGTTTATAGGGCATCGGCTGAAATTCTTAAAAAGGTCTTTGGTGAAGGAGATGAGAAAAAAATTAAGATAGGTCATCTTTTAACGAGACCTGATGTTAGTGTTTATATTGATGTAGATAGTATAGTTAGCAGGCATCTTGCCATACTTGCTGTTACAGGTGGTGGTAAGTCCAATACTGTTTCTGTGATTTTGGAAGGACTCCTTTCAAAGAGTGGAACGATTCTTGTTTTTGATATGCACGGAGAATATGTAGACTTTGGAGATGGGGAAAAGCTTAAAAGAATAGACCTGGTTTTAAATCCTTTGAGACTCAGTTATCAGGAGTTTAGGATATTTGCGAACGTTGATGATAGTGCTTATATACAGGACAGGTATTTAAGGAAAGCGTTTAAAGAAGTTGTTAAGGAAATCACAGAAGATTTTAAAACTCCGGCGGAAGAATTCTGGGCAAGGCTTGAACTGGAACTTCAAAAGTATAGAAGTGATGAAGCCTTTAAAGATGATTGGAAGTCTATTACTGGGGTTATTAATAAAGTGGAGGATATGAAAGAGTTTTACGGTGAACTTTTTGACCCTCTTGCTACGCCTATAGTTGACCAGATTGAGTTTGGAAAGTTAAACGTTGTTGACTTGTCTCACGTTGATGAAAAAATAGCTGACATCGTGGTAAGCCACGTTTTAAGGAATGTTCTTGAGAATAGAAAGTCTTACGTTCGTTATGGTAGCGGGTTACCTTTTCCTCTGTTTACCGTTCTTGAAGAAGCTCACATTTTGGCTTCGTCCACTATTAACACGCGTTCAAGGTACTGGATATCCAGAATAGCAAGAGAGGGAAGGAAGTTTGGATTGGGTTTGTGCCTTGTAACTCAAAGACCGAAAGCTCTTGATTCTAACGCTCTTTCTCAGGCAAACAATATGATTATTTTAAGACTTATAGAACCTGGAGACCAAAGGCACGTTCAACAGGCATCGGAGTCTTTGAGCAGCGACTTGGTAGAACAGCTACCTTCGTTGAACGTTGGAGAAGCGTTGGTAATGGGAAAGATGATACCTGTACCGGCGCTTGTTAAGATAGACCTTGCTAAGATGAAAAGGTCTGGAAACGATATTAGCGCAGTTGAAGAGTGGGCTAAGTATAGAGAGCAAGCGTCAGAAACTAAACAAAAACTTGAAGACCTTATGAATATGGAAGATATGGAGTTTTAGTATGGAATTGGTTACAGAGAAAAAGAAGATTGCTCTTTATTCAGTTCTGTTAAACCTTTTTCTTTCTGTATTAAAGATTGTTGCAGGATTCTTGTCAGGTTCAGCTTCGCTTATAGCTGATGGTATTCACTCTGTTGCTGACCTTGCTGCTGCTCTTTCTGTTTACGCTGGAATTGTTATTTCCAATATGAAATTGAAAGAATTTCCTTATGGTCTGTATAAGGTTGAGAACATTATTTCTCTTGCCAGTGCGTTTGCCATATTCTTTGCAGGTTATGAGATAGCAAGAGATGTTCTGTTTAAAAATGAAACTCTTCATATTAAAAATTTACCTGTTGCTGTTGGGGCAATTCTGATAACAATTGTTTCTACTTTTCTCTTTTCCCGCTTTGAGAGGAGAAAAGGAGAGGAGTTAAACTCTCCAAGCCTGATTGCAGATTCGGAACACGTGAAAACCGATATGTTGTCTTCTATTGTTGTTCTTGCAGGTGTTTTAGGTAACTATTTTGGCTATCCTATAGTTGAGAAAGTAGCGGTGTTAATTATCGTTCTGTTCATATTCCACTCAGGATATGAGATATTGGTAGAAGCCTTAAAAGTTTTGCTTGATGCTTCTGTTGATAAAGAGACGCTTGACAAGATAAAAGAAATAATACTCTCTCATCCTATGGTTTCTTCGGTTAAAAGTATTACAGGAAGAAGTTCAGGAAGTTATAGGTTTATAGAAGTTGAAGTAGGGATTTCCACCGATAGCCTTGAAAAAGCTCATAGTATAGTCCATGAAATTGAAGCGGAGATAAAGAGAGATATTCCATTTATAGAAAAAATAATTATTCATTTTGAACCGGAGGAAAAGACTTCATCTATTTACGCGGTTCCTGTTGAAGGGGATAAGGTGTGTGGAAAGTTCGGTGAGTGTCCAGAGTTGTTGATATTGAAGAGAGACGCTGATGGCTTTAAGATTTTGGGGAGGATAGAGAATCCGGCTAAGGACTTTAAAGCTGGAAAGTGTATAGAGTTAGTTGAAGCCTTGGCTGATAGAGGAGTTGATTGTATCGCTGTCAATACTCTTCCTTTAGGTAAAGGTGTAATATTTGCGCTTTCTCATTACGGTATTGGAATGAAATTGATTCCGGAGTCTAACCTTGAGAGGTTTCTTGAAGTTTTGAGAAAAGAGCCGGAATGTCAACCACCACTTGCCGTTTGGAATAGTTACGCCTGTGACATCAATTCTGGAGGAGTTAAGAGTGAAGGCGGAAGACCTGATAGAAAGGGATAGTGTATTTTCTCACCTGAGAGTTGCTGTATTTGTTGATATGCAGAACATTTACTATGGTTCAAAAAATGCTTTGAAGAAAAAAGTTGACTTCAGGAAACTTTTAGAAGTAGGTGTTAGAGGAAGGAAGTTAGTAAGGGCTATAGCTTATTTAGTTGATTTGGATAGAGTTAATCAGGACAGTTTTATTTACGTTTTGAAAAGTATAGGTTATGAAATAAAACTTAAAGAGCCTAAGAAGTTTTATAACTGGGATAGGGTGGAATATAAGGCTGATTGGGATATGGGTATTGCTATTGATGCTATTGCTATAACGGAAAATGGAAAGGCAGATGTGGTTGTTATAATGAGTGGAGATGGGGATTTTGTTGATTTAATTAATTATTTGAAAGCCAAAGGTATTAAGGTAGAGGTTGTTTCTTTTAAATCAATAACGGCGAAAGAGATTATTCAGGCTGCAAATGAATATGTAGACCTTGAAGAAATTGGAGAATTCATATCTTTGAAGGAGTAGTGTTATGAAGATAACTATTTATCCGTCAGGGAGTTTTTTGGTAAATACCTATCTTGTTTGGGATGAAGAATCTAAAGAAGCTATGGTAGTAGACCCAGGAAGCAGGGAAGCTGTTGAGGAGTTGAGGGATGAGATTGATAGAAACGAGCTGGTTGTTAAGTATATCTTGAATACTCACGAGCATCCAGACCATACGGCAGCGAACGTTTGGGCTAAGCTTGAGTTTCCGGAAGCTAAACTGATAATGCATGAGGAGGCGGCTAAATATTTAAACTTTTGGATAGAGAGTGAAATAGGAAGAATGGCGGGAGCTGAATATTCTCCTCCTCCCGATGAGACTTTGTCTGAAGGGAGTAAATTCGCGTTGGGAAACGTTATTTTTCAGGTGCTTCATACGCCGGGTCACTCTCCGGGTAGTATTGTTGTTTTTGATAGTGGTAAAAAGTTTGCTTTGGTAGGGGATTTGATTTTCAAGGGAAGTATAGGAAGGTATGACTTGCCTATGAGCAATTATAATGACTTAAAGAAATCTATTTTGAAAGTTCTCAATGTTCTTGAAGGTGATACTGTTTTATTTCCTGGGCATGGCGAAAAAACGACTATTTCAGAAGAGTTGAAGAACAATCCTTTTATAGCAGAACTTGTAGGATGACAGCTGGAACGCATATATTGGCTGGAATATTGGTAGCTACGCTTTTAAAGTTACCTGTTTTGCCAGCAGCTGTAGGAAGTATATTTCCTGACATTGATGTAGGTAAAGGATTACCCCCTCCTTATAAGAGGAATCTTTTAAATAGTCATAGAGGGATAACTCACCATCCTGTTATTCCTTTATGTTTGTTGCTATTGGTGTTTTTCCTTAGAATGAAAGGGTTTTATGGCGTTTCCGTCTATCTGTTGTCTTTTACAGTAGGTTATATTTCACATCTTCTTTTGGACGTGCTTAATCCTTTGGGGATTCCTTATAAGTTTTCTTACTATCCCCGTTTAACTTTGAAGTTGATGAAGACGGGAAAATTGGGAGAGATATTTGTTATACTTCTCTTGATATCTACGCTGTTAGCTGCTGTTAGCGTGGAGGATTTTCAAATTTTAGGTTTTTCTTTCGATGGGAAATTGGTGCATTTGATAAAAAATCTTGTGGAGGAGGTTTGTAGATGAAATTCTTTATTGATACTGCTGATATAAACGAGATAAAAGCAGCAATGGAAATGGGAATGGTAGATGGAGTGACAACCAATCCGACGCTTATTTCAAAAACGGGAAGACCTTTTATGGAAGTTGCTAAGGAGATTGTGGAGACGGTTCCTGGTCCTGTTAGCCTTGAAGTAGTTAGTCTTGATACACAAGGAATGGTGGATGAAGCAAAACAGTTGGCGAAGTTGGGAGATAACGTTGTTATTAAGATACCTATGACTGTTGAGGGCATAAAAGCTGTTAAGATTCTTTCTGAAGAAGGTATAAAGACAAATGTGACTCTTGTGTTTTCTCCGTTGCAAGCGTTGCTTGCAGCAAAGGCTGGTGCTACTTATGTTTCTCCTTTTGTGGGAAGGCTTGACGATATCGGTCACGATGGTATGGAATTGATTGCTCAGATTGTTCAGATTTATGACAACTATGGTTTTGACACTGAAATTATTGTTGCAAGCGTTAGACATCCTCAACATGTACTTCAGTCTGCGCTTTTAGGGGCAGATATCGCTACTATTCCGTTTAAAGTTGTGAAGCAACTTGCGAAGCATCCTCTTACCGATGTTGGTATTGAGAGATTTTTAGAAGACTGGGCAAAAGTTCCTGATAAGGATTCTATATTTGGTTAACTGCTATAAGGGGAGGGAAGGTTGGAAAATACGGGAATAAAGAAAATAAAAGAAGTTTTTAGGCTTTTTAAGGAGAGTTTACACGAGCTTGAACAGGTTGAGTATGCTATTGAACTGTTAGAAAAAGAGTTAAACGAGTACAGAGAGCTTGTGGATAGGGAGACGCTTTTACCTAAAGCTAAGTTTGTTAAACAAAAGATAAACAGGTTAATAGATAGGATAAAGTATTCGCCCGAGGACCATTTGTTAGCTGTTGGCGTGAACCTTTCTTTAGTTGAGCCTATTCCAGAAAGAGAAGAAAAACAGATAATGAATCAAATAGCTATTTATCTTGACAGGAGAATTAGACCTGGTGATTTGTTGTTTAAGCTGTCCGATGCTTCTTTGGGTATGGTTTTTTTCGCTGGCGGAAAAGAACAGGCAGAAGCTATTGTTAGAAGATTGGAAGCGATGCTTTTAAATTTGAAAGCACAAACCTATAGTACGCAAAAAGTGCTTGTTAATTTTGATATAAGACATCTTGATGTAACACCGGATATGACAGCGGACCTAATTTTTGAAAAGTTAGTTAAATAAGAGTAGCGGGAAAGCCCGCTACTCAATTATTTCAAGAACAGCTCTTTTGCCCATTTTTGTTGCAGCGGCAGAAAGAAGGGTTCTCAATGCTTTTGCGGTTCTTCCCTGTCTTCCAATAACTTTTCCTAAGTCTTTTGCATCAACTTTGAGTTCAATAACAATAGTTCTTTCACCTTCCGTTTCTGTTACAGATACAGCATCAGGATTGTCAACTAATCTTTTAGCTACACACTCTACCATTTCTTTGAGAGCAGACATTTTCCACCTCCTTATTGAACTACCTTCTTGAGAAGAGAAGCAACTCTTTCTGTAGGTTGAGCACCTTTAGAGAGCCATTCTTTAACTTTCTCTACATCAACCTGAAGTTCTTTGGATTTAGGGTTGTAAGTTCCTAAGATATCTACAGCCTTTCCATCTCTTTTTGACATAGCTTCCATTACCACGATTTTATAAACTGGAAGTTTCTTTCTTCCCATCTTTTTGAGTCTTATCTTTACCAACGCTTTCCTCCTAATATCAAGTTTTGTGGGAGAATTTTATTCCAAATTTGGATTTAATCAAGGTTTAAAAGAAGGGAAATGGAAACTTTCCGCCTCCACCCTTTTTAGCCATCTTCTTCTGCATCTTTCTCATCTGTTTCATAGCCATTTTTGCCTGAACGAACTGCTTTAACAGGGCGTCCACTTCTTTGACGCTTGTTCCGCTTCCTCTTGCTATTCTTCTCTTTCTGCTTGCATTGATTATTGCGTGGTTTCTTCTCTCTTCAGGAGTCATTGAATCTATGATTGCTTCTATCCTTTTGAGCTTTTTGTCGTCTATTGCCTGTTCTAACTGTTTCAGTATCTTCTGGCTGCCGAGTCCTGGAATCATTCTCATTATTTGATGTAAAGGTCCTAACTTTTGAATCATTTTTAGTTGTTTGCGGAAATCTTCAAGGGTGAACTCGCCGGAGAGGAGTTTTTCTTGCATTGATAGAGCTTCTTTTTCGTCTATAACTTCCTGCGCTTTTTCTACGAGCGTTACGACGTCTCCCATGCCTAAGATTCTTGAAGCGACTCTATCTGGATAGAAAGGTTGGAAATCGTCTATTTTTTCTCCGACGCCTGCAAACTTTATAGGTTTACCGGTAACGCCTTTGACAGATAAAGCTACGCCACCTCTTGCGTCGGAATCCATCTTTGTAAGAATAATTCCGGTCATTCCTACGGCTTCGTCAAAGGCTTTGGCTATGTTTACCGATTCTTGACCGGTCATTGAGTCAATTACAAAGAGCGTTTCATCGGGATTTGTAGCTTCCTTAATTTTTCTTGCTTCCTCTAAGAGTTCTTCATCTATGTGAAGTCTTCCTGCGGTATCAATGATTAGAACGTCGTAATCTTCACTTTTTGCTTTGTTCAGGGCGTCTTTAGCTATTTTTACTGCATCTTTTTCGTTTTCTTCTAAGAATACGGGAACGCCTATCTGGTCACCTAACTTTTTAAGCTGAAGCATTGCTGCAGGACGGTAAACGTCTGCCGATGTGAGGAGAACTTTTTTGCCCTGCTTCTTTAGATATTTAGCTAATTTGGCAGCTGTTGTGGTTTTTCCTGAACCTTGAAGACCTATCAGCAAGATAACTGCCGGCTTGTTTTTTAGGTTTAGTTTTGCCTCTTCTCCACCTAATGCTTGAACTAATTCGTCGTAAACGATTTTTACTAATTGCTGTGCTGCGGTAACGCCTTTGGTTACGTCTGCACCTAAAGCTTTTTCTTTTATGTCGTTTATAAACTTTGCGACAACTTTATAGTTAACGTCTGCTTCAAGGAGAGCTAACTTTATTTCTCTTAATCCTTTTTCTAATGTTTCTTTATCTATCTTGCCTTTTCTTCCTAATTTTTCTATCGTTGATTGAATCTTTTCTGCTAAAGCGTCAAACATTTATGCCTCCTGTAGGGGAATTTCTACGCCGGCTTTGGCTTCTATGAAACGTTCTTTCCAGAGAGTTTTAAATATTTCTATTCCTAAATCGCCTGTGCAGTGGCAGGGCGCTACGTATTCTGTGAAATTTTTAAGTTGTTGCGCTATTTCTTCTATTTCTGCTGCGTCTTTTTTGTAGAGGTGGAAACCGCCTATGGTTAGCAGGAGTTTTTCTCCGCAGATGGTTGTTGCTCTTTTTGCTATTTCAACTATTCCGGGATGTGAGCATCCTGTTATGAGAATGAAGCCTTTGGAAGATTGGAAAATCAGGGAGTGTTCGGCAGCCGGGTTTTCCATGCCGGTTGCCATTATTCCTGTTGATATGAACTTTTCGCTTATGTATGTTGGAGCGTTTACGGGAACGCAAATGGCTTTTTCTCCGGCTAACTCTTCAAAGTATTCTAAGTCTGTTTCTGGAATAACAAGCTCAGGCTGGTTTGTTACCTGTAAGATGAACGGGAGACCGCCGGTGTGGTCCCAATGGTTGTGGGAAATGAAGATAAAGTCTATTGATTGCCAGTCAACGCCAGCTTTTTCTCCATTTTCTTTGAGAATTTCGGGTTTTGCGCCTGTATCGAAGAGGAGAGTTTCTTCGTCTGTTTCAATTAAGGCGCTGAATCCCCAATCTGCTGTAAAGCCTTCTACTGCTTTGTTATCGTAAAGGATAGTTATGGATTCCATCTTTCCTCCGTCTGCTGATTGTAAGCTATAATCTATTAAAAAATTTAGCTTTATGCCATTTGAAAAGCGGAGGAAGTAGAATGATAAAGTTTGGAACTGACGGCTGGAGGGGCGTTATATCAAAGGATTTTACGTTTGATAATCTGAAAAAGGTTGCCGTTGCGCATGCGCTTTACCTGAAAGAGTTGGGCGCTGAAAGGGTTGTTGTTGGTTACGATTTAAGGTTTCTGTCTGAAGAGTATGGGAGGTTTGTGGCGGGGATTTTTGCAGACATGGGATTTGAGGTTGTTCTATCCAAGACTTTTTCACCTACTCCTGCAGTTTCTCACGCTACTAAATATGCTGGTTTTGATAATGGGATAGTTATTACTGCTTCTCATAACCACGGTAAGTATAACGGCTATAAAGTAAAAGAATCTTTCGGTGGGGCTGCGACTACAGAGTTTACAAGGGGAATAGAAAGTAAGTTAGAAGAGGCGGAAAAGTTTTTGGATGAAGTGAAGGGAAGTGGGGATTTTGAAGTTGAAGATATTGTCACTCCTTACGTTGAAGGAGTTAGACAGCAATTGGAGTTATCCCTTTTTAAAGAGAAAGCTGTAGAGATAGTTCATGACCCCATGTTTGGTGCTCAGCAAGGACTACTTTCAAGAGCTGTTGAAGGAACAAAAACAAGGGTTGTTTCTATTCATTCCTATAGAGACCCGCTGTTTGGCGGTAAGCATCCTGAGCCTATAGTTGAAAAAAATATTTTAGCTTTAAAAGAGGTTGTTAGGGCTAAAAGAGCGGATGTAGGTATTGCTCACGATGGAGATGGGGATAGAGTTGGTATAGTTGATGAAAAAGGAAGTTTTGTTAATTCTCAAATTGTTTACACTCTTTTGCTTCAGCATGTTATAAGGAACAAAGGGGTAAGAAATGGAATTGTGGTAAAAACTGTTTCAACAGGTTATTTAGTTGATAGGGTTTGTAGAGCTGAAGGTATTGAGTTGAAAGAGGTACCTGTTGGATTTAAGAATATTTCTGAAGTTGCTTTAAAAGAAAAGGTTATGTTTGGTGGAGAGGAAAGTGGTGGTTATGCTTTTATGGACTACTTGCCAGAAAGAGATGGTCTTTTAATGGGACTTTTGATAGTTGAGAAGATGCTTGCAGAAGGTAAAAGCGTTTCTGAAATGGTTAAGGCACTCTTTAAAGAGTTCGGAGAAGCTTACTACCTGAGGAGAGACCTGCCTGTTACTGAAGAAGAAAGAGAGAACTTAGAAAAGTTAAAAAAGAATCCTCCTGAAAAGTGGAACGATTTGGTTGTTGACAGGGTAATAACGATTGATGGTTTAAAGATTATATTTAAAGATGATTCCTGGATACTGTTTAGACCTTCTGGTACAGAACCGGTATTCAGGGTTTACGCTGAAACTCCGAGTGTTGAAAGAACGAGGGAACTGTTGGAGTGGGGTTGTAAATTAGTGAAATCTAATTAGAGGGGATAGATATGGCGGATTATCAGTTTTCCGACAGGCAACCGCAGGTAATGAAAGACTACGTTTACGTTTTAGGGGAAGCTGTTAAGAAAGCGCCTGAACTAAGAGGCGTGCCTACGGGAGTTAAAGGGCTTGATGATTTGTTTTTTAAAGTAGAGTGGGAAGACGGTAAGCCTGTTAGGAAGTCTCTTGGTGGAATTCCTGAATACGCTGTTGTTAACTTGACGGGCATGCCAGATACAGGTAAGAGTTTGATTGCTGAGCAGTTTACTATAAAACAGGCTTCTTTGGGGCAGAAGGTATGTTTTGTAACAGTGGAAAGTCCTGCTTCGTTCGTTGCAGCAGGTTTAAGGGAAAGAGCAACGGCTATGGGAGTAAATTTTGAAGAAATAGAGAACAATATCATACTGATAGATGCTGCAAGTAATGCTCGTTTGAGAGATGATGTTCCTACGATGCTTGATACTCTTGCTTACGTTTATAGAACCTATCGTTGTCATAGAACTGTAATTGATTCTATTACTGGACTTTACGAGGCTAAGGAGATGCTTGCTCGTTCCATTGTTAGAGCTTTCTTTAACTTTATGAAGAAGTGGTATCAGACAGCAATTTTCGTTTCTCAGAAAAGAAGTGGGCATGATGAGCTTTCGGCTGAGGCTGCTGGAGGCTACGCAGTAGGTCATATAGTTGACTGCACTATGGTACTTTCTAAAGAGATTCTTCTTTCTCCTTCAAGGGCAAAAGCGTTTAAGAAAGAGTTAGGGGATATCTTGAGGCTGTTCAGAATTGATGGTTGTAGATTGTGTGGTCATGATACTAAGATTCATTTAATGGAGATTACGGAGTTAGGGCTTGTTGAGATAAAGGAACCACTTGTTGACTACCTGAGGGGTAAGGCTAAGTGAGGAACGTAGCAGTTATAGGTGATGGGAACGTTGAACCAGGTAGTGAGCTTTATAATGTGGCTTTTGAAGTTGGAAAATTGATAGCGAAGAGAGGATACGTTTTAGTTTGTGGGGGTCTTTATGGGGTTATGGAAGCTGCTGCTAAAGGTGCGAAGATGGGAGGGGGATTAACGGTTGGGATATTACCAGGTTATGAGTTTAACGCTAATCCTTACATAGATGTTCAAATTCCTACCGGTATGTATCAAGCGAGGAACGTGTTGGTTGTTGCTTCTTCAAAAGTTATAATTGCCGTTGGTGGTAGTTACGGAACGTTGAGTGAAATAGGTCATGCTTTGAAGTTGGGGAAAAAGGTTATCGGTTATAAAACTTGGGGGATAAAAGGAATTGAAAGGTATGAGGAGAGGGGTTCTTTTCTTAGTGCTGTTACTAATAACATTTAATTTTTTCTTTTTGAGGTCAGCTTTCTCATCTTCGTTAGATGAACTTGTTTATAAGCTTGAACGGGACCTAAAAGCTAATAAAAGTAGTGTTGTAATAAATGAAGATGTTTCTTGCATCTTAAAAAAGAAAGGAGAATTGCCTGTTATTTATGTTCCAGAGTTAAATTATTTAACAGGTAGGGAAATAGAAAAATTACCTTCTACCGAGCTTTCTCTTTTTGTAAGAATTTTAAAAGTTATCCAGCCTTTAAAGGTATATTCCCTTTGTGGTTTAGTGATTCTTGCTTTCTTTTCGGTGTTGTTTTTCTTTCAGCAGGTTAAAAAGTTTGGCTATTGGGTACAGGTTTTTGTTGTTGCCTTTCTTCTTTTGGTGTTTTTTTTAATCCTTGAGGAAAAATTCTTGTTGCTTCTGTTTCTATTTGCGTGTTCTGGAGTCTTTCTTTTTTCTTTTAAGAAGTGGAATTTTGTTTATTTTTATTTTGGATTGTTAGCAGTTTTGGGGTGTTGTGTAGTTGGAGAGGGATTTTTAGAGCGCTTAATAAATTCACCAGCAGAGGAGTTTACTGTTAAAGTTGATAGAGATTGGTATGCTCCTGATTATTTGGTTGAAGAAGCTTTTGGGGGTTTCCCAATACGTGCAGAGATAGAGAAGCTCACGAATAGAATATCTTGGGGAAACTATACCGTTGCTTTTAGATTGAGAAACCTTTTGAAAAAAGTGTCAAATTCTGAAGAAAAAGTGGTATTGTTGAATGATTTGGGGGTTATTTCTTTTATGGAAGGAAAGCTTGAAAAAGCAAGGAAGCTTTTTTCTGAAGCTTTAAGGGAAAAAAGGGCTTCTATTGTTGAGTATAATTTGTTTTTGACGCGTTCTGCTATGCTTGATACTTCTGTTAATGCAGGGCGTCTTGCAGATAAGATAAGAAATATTCCTCTTATAGCGAAAGGAATACCTATTCCTATGCATCTTTATCCTTCAAGAGTTTCTTTTTTTTCAGTTCTTTTGCCCCATTTAATAAGTGTAGTTTTGGGACTTATTCTTGGAATGTTAATTTTGAAATTCATTCCAATAAATTATGGTTACTTTAGAGAAGATATTTTAAAAGTGCCAGGAACAGTTAGTTTTATAAATGCCGAAATGAAGCCATTTGTGGTTTTACCTTTATTTGTGGCGGCTTTAAATCTACTTTTTGGGGTTCTAATGTGCAGTTAACAGGAAAGCTTTTTAAACCGGATGATGTGGTTGAGTTGATTGATTTGTTAAATGAGAAAGGAGAAGGTTGTTTAATCCTATCTTTTCTTCATCCTTTCAAAGAAGTTAAGTTCTGCGTGAAAGATGGAAAAGTGTATTTTAATGGGGAAGATAAGTTACCTGCAGATGTTTATTTAAAGATTTTGGTTGAAGATTGGTGGTTAAATAAAAGGCATCCTTATTTTAAGGTTTCTAAGGATGTTGTTTGTAGCTGGAACTCTTTTGTTACTATTGATGATTTGAAGAAATTTGTTTCAGCGCAGAATTTAAAAAGGTTGAACTCGTTGCCAAGAGAATTTGTTGTTGAAAAAGTGGGAAATTCTGTGCCAAAATTTTTAAAGGCTGTGCAGTTGGCTCAGAAGCCTATTACTTTTGAAGATTTACATTCTCACGGTGTTTCTTTGTTGGACCTTGTAGATTGGATAGATGAAAAAGTAGTTACTATTAAGCCTTACAAGGAAGGGGCTTTTGCCAATGCGGTTTTTAGGGTTGTTTTTTCAGTTCTGTTGTTGGTTGTATTAGTTCTTGTTGTTTTACCTAAAAACTATGATAGGTTGGCTGTTTTAGAGAAGAGGAATGAGATTATGAATGAAATTTTGGTTAAAAAGGTTTTGGAAAAACCGATTGATAAGTCGGCTGTTTGTAGTGGAAAGCTAATGGTAGAAGGAGGTAAAGTATTTATTGAAACTAAGTTTGGTAGATATTTTGTAGGTCAACTTCCAAAGAGTGGTTATGTTCCGTTTTTTGAGGTGCCTGCGAAATGAAAATTGCTTTAGCTGGGTTTATGGGATGTGGAAAAAGTAGCGTTGGTAAAGTAGTTGCAAAAGAGTTAGGGTGGAAGTTTTTAGACCTTGATGAAGAGATTGAGAGAGTTACAGGTAAGAAAATAAGGGAAATTTTTGAAAGTGGTGGAGAGGAAAAGTTTAGAAGGGTGGAAAGAGAAGTATTGGAAAGTGTTTTGAATAGGGAAGGTAACCTTGTTATTTCGTTAGGTGGAGGAACGCCTACGTGGGGGGATAATCTGTCCTTGTTGAAGGAGAAAGCGTTGTTGATTTACCTTGATACGCCTTTTGACGTTTTATGGAAAAGGATAGAGGGAGATAGAGAGAGACCGCTTGCCTCTTTGGGAAAGGAGAAAGTGAAAGCCTTGTTTGAGAGGAGGAAGAAGTTTTACGAAGAGGCGGATTTAATTGTTGATACTTCAGGTAAGTCTGTTGAGGATGTGGCTGAGGAAGTTTTAACTGCTTTTAAAGAGTTTGTAGGTAGCAGTAGAGATGAGAATAAAGGGTAGGAACATAATAGGCTTAATGGCTAATACTATGCCGTAGCTTATCAGTAGAGCGGGAAGTATCAGAGAATTCTGGTTTGTTCCTTTTTCTGTTTTTCGTTCTAATAGGCTGTTTAACGTTTTGTCAATAAAAAGAGCTGTTTTTATGGTTCTTCTTTTGATTTCTTTTACGGCAAATTTGGGTAGTAGTTTTTTGAGGTAGGGTTTAAGTAGTGGAGGGAGTCTGAAGTCAGGGTATATTAATCTTGCTATTGATTCGGTGTGTGCTATGGTTTTCATGAGTATTACCAATTCTTCCGGTAGAACTATTTTGAACTTTCTTGCTGCTGAGAGTTCTTCGTAAAAGATTTTTTCTGCGTCTATTGATGATAGGGGGCGGTTGTAGTACTTATCTAAAAATTTGAGAATTTCTCTTTTTAGAAGGGGAACGTTAATATTTGGTGGAAGAACGTTAATTCTTTCAAGGGCTTCTACAATTATATCCGGGTCTTTTTCCATTACGCCTAAGGAGAAAAGAAAGAAGTGGGAAGCAGTGTCTGGGGTTAACCTTCCTACTATTCCGAAATCTACGAGGGCGAATTTCTTATCTTTTGTTATGAAGATATTTCCGGGGTGAAGGTCTCCGTGAAAGACGTTAAACTCAAAAACCATTTTATTTACCAATTTGACGAAGTTTTCGGCTAATTCTTTGTCTGTTCCGTACTTTTCTATGAATTCTGTTAGTTTTATTCCGTTTATGAATTCTGTAACTAAGATTTTTTCGTTTGTAAGTCTCCAGATAACTTTTGGGACGTAGAGATATTTTTCTTCTTTTGAAAAGTTTTTGAACATTTCAAGATAGGAAGCTTCTCTTGAAAGGTCTAACTCGTCTAACAGGATGGTTTCTAACTCTTCTGCAACCTGTTTGAGTTTTAGTTCTCTGACTATTGGTAGGAAGGAGAGGAGAGAGAGTGTGGTTTTGAGGATTTTCATGTCGGTTTTGATTGTTTTTTCTGCATCTGGCTTGATTATTTTTACTGCAACTTCTTCGCCTGTTTTGAGTTTTGCTCTGTGGACTTGAGCGACGGAACCTGAACCTATGGGAGTTTCTTCTATCTCTGTGAAGTTTTTGTAGAAATCTTTTGGTAGTAGAGTTTTCAAAGGGACAGGGGGGACGCTATCTTGCAGTTTTTGGAGTTCTTTTATGTATTCGGGCGGAAGTAGGTCAACTCTTGTTGAGAGTATCTGTCCTAATTTTATAAAGGTTGCACCTAAGTTTTCGCATGCTGTTCTGAGCCTTTGGGGCGGTGGGTGGCGGAGGAGTTTCCTGTAAGGGAGGAAGAGAGGGAAGAGGAGGAAAGAGAGGGGGATTTTTTCATAGAAGCAGAAAAAGAGCGTTCCTGTTATCTGGTAGAGCCTTTTTATCATTGGTTAGAACTTTTCCTCTTTTAATTCTTCAATTTCTTCCTTTAGCTTTTCAATCTCTTTTTTGAGTTCTTCTATTTCTTCTTTTGTGGCAGGTTTTAATTCTTTAAACGTTTCTTCAATTTCCTTTTTGAATTCTTCTTTCTGTTTTTCTGCTATTTTCTTTAGCTTTTGAATTAGCTCCTTTCCTTCTGCTTCTGTCAGTTTCCCTTTTTCTTCTAACTCTTTTATGAATTCGTCAAGTTTATCTAAAGTGAAAGAGACTATACCAGCGTGGAGGAGGTTTATTTTTCTTAAGAGTTCTGTGAGCTTCATGGTTTTCTCCTGTAAATGAGGTTTTACTAAAAATAATTATATGGCTTTTGAGGACAAATGGAGGTTAAATCGTTTAAAATTTTAGTGAGTTTTCGGTAAAGGGGAAAGTTTTGAGAAGGGAATTATCGATTATTCTCTTGATTTTTTGTTTTTATTTGGCGTCGGCGAATGCTCAGGAAGTTCCTGTAAGGCTTTCTGCTGAAAAGCTCTGCGGAAATATTAATAAGAAAGTGGAAGCACACGGAAAGGTTGTTGTAAGGTTTAAGGATGTTGTGGTTAAAGGTGATAATGCAAGTTACGATAGAGTAAGCGGGATTTTGAGGGTATGGGGTAACGTAGAAGTTGTGGAGGGAGATGTTGATTTAAAGTGTAAGTCGCTGATTTACGATTTGAAGAGTAAAAGGGCGGTTCTTGAAAGGGTTAGTGGGAAACTTTCTCCAACAGATTATATAAGGGCGGATAGGATAGAAAGGTTATCTGAGAAAGAGTGGATTGCTTATGATGGAGAGTATACGCCTTGCACGGGGCAGGTTTGTCCTGATTGGTCTATTGGAGCAAAGAAGTTTAGAGTTCTATTGGGAGAGAGTTTTGCAGGTAGGTGGGTTACTTTCAGGATAAAAGAGATTCCTGTTTTGGTCACGCCTGTTTTGACCGGTCCTGTTGTGAGAGGGAGAAAGAGCGGATTTTTGACGCCAAGGATAGGGTATGTGAGTGAGGGGGGATTTTATTACAGGCAGCCATTTTATTTAGTGTTAGGAAGAAGCGCTGATTTGACACTTGCTTATGAAAAGCGTTTTAAAGGTGGAAATGGGAAATCAGCAGAGTTTAGATACGTTCTTTCTCCTTATTCCAGCGGTGATATTTGGGTGAATAAATTGGATTTGCCTTCGGAAAAGAGCTGGAAATTTACTTTTAACCATTCTTATAGACCTTCCGATTACGTTTACGGGACTGCTCACGCTGAAATGGTAAATAGTAGAAGTTATTATAAAGCCACTACTACCTTTGACGTAGAGGAAAAGACGCAGGTTTATACGAAATCTGACGCCAACCTTTCGAAGTTGTGGGAGCACGCTGTAATTAATGCTAACCTTGTTTACCTTGATTATCTTGATGGTTCTACCGATAGGGTTTATCAGAAGTTGCCGGATTTGCAGTTTTATCTTATGGATGTTCCTGTTTCCCGATTTCCGTTTACGTTTAACTTTAGCGGAGATGCTACTTACTTTTACAGGAAAGCTGGGGGGAGCAGTTATAGAGTTAGTCTTGAACCTGGCTTGAGGTACGTTAAGGCGTTTAGAAAGTTTAAGAGTTCTACGCAGGTTAGTTATTTGGTTAGTGATTATGAGATTGGCGGGACAAGTAGGATTTTTAAGTTTGAGAATTTGAATAGTTTTAACGTTGCTGAGAAGGTGGGAAGGGTGGGGGATTTTTCGGTTACTCCTAAGTTTGGTTTTAGGGTTGTTGATGTTATGGGTTTGGGGAATAACGTGATTTTCGACCTGAACGATAAGGTTGAAAGTAGGAGAGAAGCGTTTTGGGGTGCGGAAACTTACCTTTACGCTTCTGGAAGGCAACTTGGAAGGTTAAATGTTAGCGGTGGGTATGATTTTAAAGGTGAAGATAACTGGAAAGACTGGAGAGTTCAGTTGAGCCTTACTCCTGTTTCTAATTTGACGCTTCAGCAGGATTTGAAGCTTTCTTCCGATGATGGGAGTTTAAAGATTGCAAATACTTATTTGGGATTTCCTTTGGAAGTAGATGGATATGGTTTGGAAGGGGGAAGAGGTTGGGTGGATTTTTATTATCAAAAAGAAGAGCCACAGGTTAAGTATGTAAGGTGGGGGACGAATATTCCGATTGGTAAATATGTAAGTTTTTCTTTCCAGCAACGGTATGATGTTAAGTATTCTATGGATAGAGAAAGAGATTATGCAATAAATATCAACAGAGGATGCTGGAACGGAAGAATTTCTTACAGATGGGTTAAAAACTACGACGGCTCTATAGATTATCAGGTTATGTTTGTGGTGAATTTGCTTAAGTTGGGAAGTTATGGGTATAGGTTTGCGGGAAGGAAAGAGGATTAATTGAATTAGTTTATTCTTTGTAATAGCAGTCTATATAACCGTTGACGTTTCCGTAATTTGTGTGGATTTCACAGCGGACAACTTTACTATTTATATTGAAATCACAGTAAGAATTCTCTATTTTAATTTTATCGTTTAATTTATCTATTACTAAGGTACAATTATCGCTACTTTTATAAACTTTACATGTTTTTGTTGTTGTTCCGTTGTTTGCGTATTCTGCCATTAATTCTCCAGCGCATGCTACTAAGTCACCTTGAATTCTGGAAACTATAGCTTTTTGTCTGTATTTCATATAGGAAGGTATGGCTATCGCAGTGAGAATGGAAAGAATAGTTATGGTAATGAGAAGTTCTATCAAAGAGAAAGCCTTTACTTTCAAACCTTTCTCCTGTTTGTAAGATAAAGAAAGAGGGAGGGAAACCCTCCCTTAACTACATTTATTCACTACATGTAATTGTGTTTGTATTTGTGTTTGCTGTGCAAGTTACAGTATGCCCTTTAATTGTGATATCAACAGAAGTTGATTCGGTGCTATTTGTTCCGTTTGAAGTAATAAAACCTGATAGATTTCCATCTGTATTAAGTTTTATCGTTATGCTTGAAGGAGTTGAATCTTGCAAGTTGCAGGTATAATTTAAGCTTCCATTGTCGGCAAATTCCGCCATTGCTTCAGAGAGACAAGCTGATAATGCAGATTGTGCATTTGCTGCTGCTGCTTTTTTAACATACTTTGTATACTGTGGGATAGCAATCGCTGCCAGAATCGCGATGATTGCAATTACGATTAATAGTTCTACAAGTGTAAACGCCTTTCTCATTTTAGACCTCCTGTCTAAGTAAAGTTTTTGTTTTCTAACTTTAATTATAGCAATAGTTGTGCCAAAAATTTTCGTTATCTTTCAAGTGTTTATAGTGCTTTTGTGACGAATTTTGTCAACAAGTGTGTCGCGAATTGTAAATTTTGTTCTTTAGTATAATCCTTTTATTGGAGTTCAAAATGCGGTTAGGAAAAGAGATTGCCGAATTTTTGAAGGAAGAAATTAAGAGATTCCTTCCTGATGCAGAAGTTTATCTTTTCGGTTCAAGAGTGGATGATAAAAAGAAGGGTGGTGATATAGATATTTTAGTTGTTGGTAACAGGAGACTTTCTTTGATGGAAAAGGTTAAAATCAGGACTGCGTTTTACAAACAATTTGGTGAACAAAAATTAGATATAGTTTCCTTTACCAGAGAAGAAAATCCCCCCTTCAAAACCCTCGCCCTCAAAGAAGGGGTGAAACTGTGAAAGATTTAAAAGAAATTCTTCTTGACAATATATCTCTTTTAGAAAAAAGCCTTTCAGTTCTTGAAGAATCGTATAACCGATGTAGAAAAATAGGTTTGAAAGATTCCTATTCTTCAGAAGAGTTAGTGGAGTTTGAAGCGCTGACGTCACGCTTTGCCAGAAGCGTTGATATCTTAACTTCACGTTTCATTCGTTCCTTGCTCAACTATTTAAGAGAAGAAAAGAGAACGCTTATAGATGTTGCCAATTACCTTGAAAAGTTAGGTCTTGTGGACAGTGCAGATGAGTTTTTAGAGTTAAGAGATATAAGGAATCTCATAGCTCATGAATACATATTTGAAAATCTAAACGATTTATTTTTTGCCGTTCTTGAAAAAACACCGGTTGTTTTCAAAATAAGCGATAATGTAATAAACTTTGCTAAGAGTTACCTTTAAGGTAGTTTAAAACGCTTCTATAACCTTCAGGAAGGTCTATCTCAAATTCCATTCTCTTGCCGGTTCTTGGATGGTCAAAAGCAAGGTAGTAAGCGCAGAGCATGTGCATGTTCGCTTCTTCTATAAGTTTTTTGAGTTTTTCGTCCTTTATTCTTGAAGGTTTGAAACCATAGGTTTTATCGCCCAACAAAGGATATCCCAGGTGAGACATGTGAACTCTAATTTGATGAGTTCTTCCGGTTTCAAGTTTGCATCTAATTTCGGCTACGTTGCGTTCAGGAAACTCTGCTATCACTTCATAGTTAGTTATGGCTTCTTTTGGTGATGAAGTGTTTGGAGAGAATTTTTTCCTGTCAAACTTGTCTCTTCCAATGGGTAGAACGATTCGCTTTTTCTTCTCTTTTGGTATTCCTAAAATTAGGGCGCGGTAGAACCTTCCTACCGTTCTGTTTTTAAACTGTTCTATAAGTGATTGTTGAGCTTCATCGTTTTTTGCCACTACTAAGAGTCCTGCCGTATCTTTGTCTAACCTGTGAACGATGCCGGGTCGCAGGCAGCCGTTTATCCCCTGTAAATCTTTGCAGTGGTAGAGAACAGCGTTAACTAAAGTTCCGCTTTCGTGTCCTGGGGCTGGGTGAACAACAAGTCCTGCAGGTTTGTTAATGACCAGAACGTCTTTATCTTCATACACTATATCTATAGGTATGTCTTCAGGTTTTGCTTCTAAAGGCTCTGGTTCTGGAATTTCATAGGTGACGATGTCGCCGACTTTAACCTTGTGAGAGGGTTTCGTTACTGCTTTATCGTTTACTGAAACCAGACCTTCTTCTATTAAAGATTTGGCTCTTGAGCGGGAAATTTCCGCTTTTTCAGATAGAACAACATCTAACCTTTCTTTATTTAGTTCTTCCGTAACCTTGAAGCTTTTCATGTTCTATTAAAACTCGTGTTCTTTTGAGGGGAACTTTCCTTCTTTTACTTCTTCTATAAATGTTTTTACGGCTTCTCTTGCAGTTTTTCCTAATTCTGCGTATCTCTTTACAAATTTCGGTTTAAAATCTTCAAAGAGTCCTAAAAGGTCGTGAGTTACCAGAACCTGTCCATCACAGTGCTTTCCTGCTCCTATACCTATGGTCGGGATTGAAAGCATTTCCGTAATTTCTTTTGCAAGTTCAGAAGGTATTTTTTCTAAAACAATAGCAAAGGCTCCAGCTTCTTCAACTGCTTTGGCATCTTCAATCAATTTTTTCCTTTCTTCTCCTTTCCCTCTTACATCGTAACTGCCGTAAACGTTTATCTTCTGCGGTTGTAAGCCGATATGTCCCATGACGGGAATTCCAGCATCAACCAGCGCTTTTATAGTTTCAGATTGTTCTACACCGCCTTCTATTTTTACAGCGTCGCACAACGTTTCTTTCAAAGCTCTGCCGGCGTTTAAGATGGCATCTCTTATTCCCGTTTGGTAGCTTAAAAACGGCATGTCCATTATCACCATTGCGCGCTTTCTTCCTCTAACTACAGCTTTTGTGTGGTGAATCATCTCCTCTAATGTGACCGGCACTGTTGATGGATATCCCAAAACTACCATTCCCAAAGAGTCGCCCACCAGTATTGCATCAACTCCCGCGCTGTCAACGATTTTTGCCGTCAGGTAATCGTATGCGGTTAAAACGGTTATTTTCTCACCTTTTCGTTTCTTTTCTAAAAACGTTTTAGTCGTTACTTTCATCCTTATCTTCCTTTAAGAGCAAACTTCGTTTAGCCAGTCAACGTATTCGTGAATCATCTTTAAGTAACTTTTAAACCGTTCGCAGGATATTTCGCCTTTTTTAAGGGCTTCTCTTACCTGACATCCGTCTTCGTTTAAATGCATACAGTCGGAAAATTTACATTCGTATCTTAAGAACTCGGGAAAGTGGTTTCTCACTTCTTCCTTTTCCATAAAGTTTAAAGCTTCCACTCGTGAAAATCCCGGCGCATCCCCTATAAACCCGTTTCTAAAGGGTATAAGCCTTACTTCTCTTGTGGTGTGTTTACCTCTTTCCGTTTTACTGCTTACTTCCCCAACTTTTAGCTCTACGCCTGTAATTTTTGATATAAGAGAACTTTTCCCTACGCCGGAAGCCCCTGCAAATATAGTTATTCCCTCTGATAGTTCGTTTTTTAACTCTTCTATTCCTTCGCCCGTTTGAGCACTTGTGCGGAAAATCTTATGACCTGCGTTTCTGTATATGTCTTCCCACTTTTTAAGTTCTTCTTTTCCCGTTTCATCTAACGCATCTACTTTATTGAACACTATTAAAGTCTCAAGCCCTAAAAAGTCGTAAACTACTAATAGGTTATCAAGTAAATAGTTCTGGAACGGAGGGTTCTGGATTGTTGAAACTATTACTACTCTATCAACATTGGCAATGGGAGGTCTTATAAGTAAGTTTTTCCTCTCTTTTACCTTTTCTATGGCAAACGTTTGTGAATCAACGACTCTGCCTTCCACGTAGTCGCCTGCGAAGATTTTCTCTTTCTTCCTGACCTTTCCTAAAGGTATTCCGCGGTATTCTTTACTTTCCTCTGGAATTAAAACGGTGATTTTCTGTCCTGCTCTTTCTGTAACTATTCCTTCCATTGTTTTCCTGCTTTTGTAGCTTAATTTTGTTCTACAATTCTACCAGCTATTAATATAGGTTTACGGAGATACAATGGAAAAACGGTTGAAGGTTCACGTTGTAGGTATAGGCGGAATAGGAATGTCAGGAATTGCTCTGATTCTTAAAGATAGAGGTTATGAGGTTTCCGGTTCTGATATAAAAGAATCGGTAATGACGCAGAAACTGAGAGAGAAAGGAATAAAAGTTTTTATAGGACATTCCCCTGAAAACGTTAAAGGTGCAGATATCGTTATTTACTCTTCAGCCGTTAAGAGCGATAACGTTGAGATTGTAGAAGCTAAAAGGAGAAAAATCCCCACCCTCCCCCGCTCCGACATCCTTTCCGACGTTATGCGCTTCAAAGAAGGCATTGCAGTAGCGGGAACTCACGGCAAAACCACTACAAGTTCAATGATATCAACGGTTTTCTACAGTGCCGGTCTTAACCCTACAATTTTAGTAGGCGGAAGGCTTTCTCTTTTAGGCGGAATAAACGCTCAATCGGGAGACGGCGACTGGCTCATAGCAGAAGCTGATGAGAGCGATGGAACGTTTTTGAAGCTTTCCCCCACCCTCTCTGTTATAACGAACATAGATAGAGACCACTTAGACTTTTACGGCAGTCTTGAAAACCTTAAATCTGCTTTTGTTGAATTTGCAAACAGGGTGGCTTTTTACGGCAAAGTTTTCCTGTGCGGTGAATGTCCGAACGTAAGGAACATCCTTGAAAAAGTTTATAAAAGGAAGTCAACCTACGGTTTTTCAGAAAACTGGGACTTTTACGCACCGTCAGTTGTCTATAAGGGTCTGGGCAGTTTCTTTGAGATTTACTACAGAGGCGATAAGCTTGGTAACGTAAAGCTTAACGTTCCGGGAGAACATAACGTTTTAAACGCAATAGCAACGGTAGCGGTTTGCCTTGAGGCTGGTATTCCTTTCTCTGAAGTTGCAGAATACCTTGAACAGTTCAGAAACGCCAGTCGCAGAATGGAACTGAAAGGAACGGTTAAGGGTATTACCTTTATTGACGATTACGCCCACCATCCTTCAGAAATAAAGGCTACTTACAGCGCTGTTAGAAAGGCTTTCCCGAACCGCAAGATAGTCGTTCTTTTCCAGCCTCACAGGTATTCAAGGACTAAAATTCTCTGGAAAGAGTTTGTCAGGGTTTTAAAAGCCATTCCTGACCTCTTCATCTGCGATATATACCCCGCAGGCGAAAAAGAGATAGAAGGGATAGATGCCGAGAAACTTGCTAAAGAGTGCGGTGCCGTTTATCTTGGAAGTCTTGAGAAAGCCTGCAAAAGAATTTCCGCCAACCTCAAACAGGGCGACGTGTTCCTCTCAATGGGAGCAGGAGACATCACAAAAGCCTTTGACCTTATAAGGAGTGAAATTGATGAGTAAAAAGGTTTACCTTTTTGACGGAACGAGCCTTGCATACAGAGCCTTTTACGCAATACAGGGACTTTCAACGAGTAAAGGTTTACCCACAAACGCCGTTTTCGGTTTTATAAGAATGTTTTTAAAACTCTACAAAGATTTTAACAAGCCTGAATACGTTGCCGTTGCCTTTGATGTCGGTAAAAAAACGTTTAGAAACGAAATATCTAAAGATTACAAAGCGAATAGAAAACCGACGCCTGACAGCTTTAAAATACAGCTGCCTTACATAAAAAAGTTTCTTAAATGTTTAGGCATTCCTGTCATTGAAAAGGAAGGTTACGAAGCCGACGACGTTTTAGGCACTCTTTCAAAAAGGCTTTCACAGGAAGGTTACGAAGTCGTTATCATTACGCCTGACAAAGATATGAGGCAGCTCATAAATGAGCACGTTTCCATCGTTGCCATTTCAAACAGAACGGGCAAGAAAGAGATTTACGACCTTAAAACGTTTAAAGGAAAGTATGGAATAGAGCCTGATAAACTTCCCGACGTTTTCGGACTTTCAGGTGATTCCATAGATAACATCCCAGGCGTTCCGGGAATTGGCGAAAAGACTGCTCTAAAACTGATACAGCAGTTCGGAAGCCTTGAAGACATATACGAAAGTCTTAAGAAACTTACACCTAAGAGAAGAAAACTTTTAGAAGAGTATAAAGAGCAGGCTTTTCTGAGTAAGAAGTTGGCTGTTATAGACACAAACGTTCCCATTGATGTGAAACTTGAAGACCTTAAAGTGAGGAAACCTGACGCTGAATGTTTAAAGAAGCTGTTTAAAGAACTTGAAATGAAAAGCGTTGTTGAGGAAGTAAAAAAGCTCTTCCCTGACGTTAAGTTTGAAGAAGAAAGTGCTAAAAGGTTTGAAAAAATCACTAAAGAAGAACTTTTAGAAAGGTTGAGTGCCAACGACCTTTTTTCTATGCCGGATGTAGCTTTAATTCACGAAAGCCCGTTAACCGTTGCAGTTAAAGATGGTTACACGGAAATAGAACCTCATGAATTAGAAAAGTTTACCGCTCTCAGCAAGAGAGTATTTACATTTGATTTTAAATCTTTCCTGCATAAAACGGGGCTTGAAAATTTAAAAGATAAAGTGATTGACCTTTCTATTGCCTACTACCTTCTCAATCCACTTTTGAAAAGCTATTCGGCTAAAACGCTTATTGAAATGCACACTGGAACGGTGGGAATTAAGGAACTTCCTCCTTACGCTCCTCACGTTATTGAATTTGGAAGAAAAGTCGTTTCAGACCTTAAAAGGCAGAACCTTTATTCTCTCTACGAGGAGATAGAACATCCGCTCATTTACGTTTTATACAGAATGGAAAAAGCAGGCGTTCCTTTTAACAGGAAATACCTTGAACGCTTTGGGAAAGAACTTGATGAGAAGTGTAGAGAGATAAAAAAAGAGATACATTCCATAGCAGGTGAAGAGTTTAACGTCAATTCCACGAAACAGCTTGCGAGAATTCTGTTTGAGAAGTTAAAACTCAAACCTCTTAAAAAGACGAAAACCGGTTATTCAACAGACGTTGAAACTCTAACGACTTTAGCTCTTGAAGGTCATGAAATAGCAAAGCTTCTCCTTGAATACAGGAAACTTTCAAAGCTTAACAGCACCTTCGTGAAGGGAATTCTCAAGCATATTGATGAAAAGGGAAGGGTTCATACTACCTTCATTCAAACTGGAACAGCTACAGGGAGGCTTTCTTCTGCCGAACCGAACCTGCAGAACCTTCCCGTTTCTGACGAAATTTCGAAAAAGATACGCTACGCCGTAGAAGCGCCTGAAGGTAAAACTCTCGTCTGGGCTGATTACTCTCAGATTGAACTGAGAATTCTTGCACACTTGAGCGGCGATGAAAAGTTGATAAACGCTTACAGAGAAGGTAAAGATGTTCATTCAGAAACGGCTTACCACCTTTTCGGTCAGGTAGATGAGCGTTTGAGAAGGGTGGCGAAGACCGTTAACTTTGGAATCATCTACGGAATGAGTCCACACGGGCTTGCAGAAAGATTGGGAATTCCCGTTGAAGAGGCTGCAGCGTATATAGATACATACTTTAAGAAGTTTCCGAAAGTCAAGGAATACATAGATTCAACGATAGAAGAAGCTCATAAGAAAGGTTACGTAAAAACCCTTTTTGGCAGAAAGAGACCTCTGCCGGAGCTTAAATCACCGAACAAAAACATCAGAAACTTTGGTGAGAGGGCAGCGGTTAACGCTACCATTCAGGGGACGGCTGCTGATATTATGAAGCTGGCGATGATAGAGCTTCTTAAACCTTTAGAAGAGTTTGACGCTTTTATGATTCTTCAGGTTCACGATGAAATTGTTGTTGAAGCGCCGCAGGAGGCGGAGAAGGAGGTTAGAGAAAAGGTAAAAGAGGTAATGGAATCTGTTGTCCGTTTGAGCGTTCCCCTATCGGTTGATGTGGAGTCCGGGAAGCACTGGAGTTAGTGGTCGTGATGTTCACACTCTCCGTGCCTATCTTCCGGTTCGTAGTCTGGGTTTCCTGTTAGCGTTCCTTCTAAAAACCTTTCTAACGCTTCGCCTAACGTTCCGGATACGCCTTTTATTACTTCTATCCCCAATTCATTAAACAGGATTTCAGCTCTCCTTCCTACTCCTCTTGCTATAAGCTTTTCAACTCCTAAGGAACGTAACATTTCTGGTAGCAGTCCGGGGCGGTGGTCCTGTAGGGCGGGATTTTCGTAAACGTCTATCTTCGCTTCTTCACCTTCAACAGTTACTATCGCAAAGTAAGGTGCTCTACCGAAGTGTTCACAGATTCTGCTTTCAAGGCCGTTTACTTCCTCTATCGGAACGGCTATTTTCATGGCTGACCTCCTTTCAGGTTATCCAACATTTGCTATTTTCATTTCTTTTGCTGCTTTCCACAAGTCGTAATCCACTTGAAATCCCATCCAGAATTGAGGTGTTGTTCCAAATCTTTTAGAAAGTTTTATAGCTATTTCTGGCGACATGGGGCGTTTTTCTTTTATCAGTTCATCAATAGTTTCTATTGGAATCTTCAATTCTTTTGCTAATTCCTGAGGAGTTAGATTAAGAGGTTTTAAAAATTCTTCTCTTAGAATTTCACCCGGATGGGTGGGAGGAGCTTCAAGTTCCAAAATATCAACTGGTGGAAAAGCTTCTGCTTTTTTTATTGTTTTTTCCAGTTTGCTTAGTTTAATAACCATAGATTTAGCCTCTTATTAGGTTATTTGTGGTAGTCCACTATTGCAATATCGTAAGCGTTACCATTTGCGAATTTAAATATAATCCTGTATTGCCTGTTTATCCTTATACTGTAGAATCCTTTTAGATTTCCCTTTAAAGCTTCCAATTTGTTTCCTGGTGGTGCTTTTAAATCATTAAGAACTTTAGCTTTGTCAAGTTGGAATAACTTTCTTCTTGCTACTCGTTGTATTTTAGCAGGAAGAGATTTGCATTTTCCTTTTACAAAAAGTTCTCTGGTTTCCTTGTCTAAAAAGGATTTAATCACTCTGCACCTTTTAGGTGATAGAAGTTACTTTAAATTATACAATTCTTCCAAACTTTTGTAGTTGCCGGAGGTTGAAATGAAAGTGCTGGTTCCGGTTTTGAGTAAGAGCGAGGACGCTGAAATTTCTCAGGAGTTTGGCAGGGCGCCTTTCTTTGCGGTCATTGAAGATGGAAGAGTTTCTTTCTACGATAATCCGGGTGCTTCTGCATCGGGTGGAGCTGGCGTTAAAGCTTCTCAGTTCGTTTTAAGTCTTGGCGTTGATAAAGTGGTATTAAAAAAGCCTGCAGGTCCTAATGCCGGGTCTGCGCTGGAACAGGCTGGTGTAACCGTTGAGGTAAATGAAAATCTTAAAACTTTAAAGAATCTCCTTTAGATTTTCTGCTACTTTTTTTACTGCTTTTGAAAATGGGGAATCAGGAAACGTTTTAATGGCTGGTTCCCCTTTTACGAGTGCTTCTACTACCGATTTGTCGTAGGGGATTTTTCCTATTACCCTGATATTCCTTTCAGTGAAAAACTCTTCTAATCTTTTTGAGTATTCTTCGTTTACGTTGAATTTGTTTATGACGGCAAGGGTTTTTACTTTGAAGTGGTCTGTTATTTTTAGAAGTCTTTTGGCGTCAGAGAAGGAGATTTCTGTCGGTTCGACTACAACTATCGTGTAGTCACTTCCGTTGATGCTGGCTATTACTGAACATCCTATTCCTGCTGCTGCATCTATTAAGAGTAAATCGTGGTCAAAATTCTTCGCTATTTTTTTGGCTTCAAACACCAGTTTTCCTGAATTTGGTCTTCCAGGTAGGAGTTCGGCAGTTACTAATGGGAATCCGTAGATTGTTTTTCCCCACTTTACAAAGCCTGGGATTGTTGGTTTGAAGCTTATTGTTTCTTTTTCCGGACAAACCATGGAGCAGACGTTGCAACCTTCACACAATATTTCGCTTATTTTGTAATAGTTACTTTCGGGATATATACATTCATAAGGACAGTGTTCTGCACATATACCGCAACCGATACACTTGGAAGGATTTATTACTGCGATTCTTTCTCCTTCAAAAGGTTTTTTCCCTTCCCAGCTTTTCACTTTTAGGAGTATTTCAAGGTTTGGAGTGTCAGCGTCTGCATCCAAGGAAACAAGTTTAACGCTTTTTGATAAGAGGAAAGATAGAGAAGCGGTTATTGATGACTTGCCCACGCCTCCTTTGCCGCTGGCAACGGTTAGTTGCATTTTAATTCCTCCATGATTTTTTCTTTGATTTCTTCGAAGATTTTTGCTTCTGGTAATTGGGTTTTGACTATCGGTGTTCTGTCAAAATAGCATTTGATTATGTTTTCGCTGTAGGGGATTCTGCCGATTATTGGGTAGTTATACTTTTCGGATAAGTTGATAATTTCTTTTTCATTTCCCAACCCGCTTTTGTTTATGACGATTACAGTTTTTAATTTAAGGTAGGATGTGACGTGGAGGATTTTTTCTAAATCTCTTGCTCCAAAAGGGGTTGGTTCTGTGACTGCAATTACGATGTCAGAACCTTCCAGAGCTTTGAATATTGAGTTTCCGGCACCGGCTGCTGTATCTAAAATGACTTTTTCTTCTTTTGTGGCTCTTCTCTTTGTTTCTAACAGGACTTTGTAGGTTTTTTCTTTTCCTTCAAGTAAAGTGCCCGTTATCAGTTTAAATCCGTAAGAAGTTTCGTTTTCGTATATGTAACCGATAATTTCGTGTTCTTCTTCTATTGCTTTCTCTGAAGGGCATGCCAGTTTGCAAGCTGTGCATCCACCACAAAGGTCTTTGAGTAGTATTGGTTTTCTTTCTTTGTTTAAGATTATTGCGTTGTCGTTGCATACAGATGCGCAGATGCCACAGCTTGTGCAGTAGCTATGGTTGAATTTTGGTTTGAATAGTTTGACAGGAATTCCGTTAGTTAGTTTAACGTTTAAAAGGATGTGGTCGTTTGGAGCTTCTACGTCTAAGTCGACCAGGGTGAATTGTTGAAGGAGGATTGAGAGGTTGGTGGAGAGGGTGGATTTTCCTGTTCCGCCTTTGCCTCCAGAAATGCTTATTATCATTAATGCCTCCAGAGTTTAAAGATATACTAAAAAAGTTAGTAAATAAAAACTGAAAGTCAAAACTCTTTTGCTGTATTTTTCATGCTATTACTCGTTATACAATTTGCTAAAAACTGAGAGTTTGGGTGTTGCAGATGGAGTTCAATAGGTGGAAAAATCTGAGTGAAATTGTACCTGTAGATGTTGAGTCTTTTGTTAATGTTTACAACAGCAGAGATGAGGTTTTGGAGGATATTGAGAAGTTCGCTGTAGAGGAAAAGGTGCCGATTCTTCTTCCATCTGCGGCTGCGCTTCTTGAATTACTTATTAAGTTGGTTAAACCTGAAAAGATTCTTGAGATAGGAACAGGAATAGGTTACAGCACAATCGTTATGGCGAAAGCATTTCCTGATGCTGAAATTTTAACGGTTGATTCCAACTTAAAAAGGTTGAAAGTTGCAAAAGAGTTTTTTAAAAAAGCTGGTTTAAAAAACGTTACAGTAATTCATTCTGATGCTTTTGAGTTAATTGAGGATTTACTTGCAGAAGGTGAAAAGTTTGACTTTATTTTTGTTGATTCTGTTAAGTCCGAGTATCCGTTCTTTAATTTTAAAATCCAGGCACTTTTAAGTGAGAGGGGTATGGCGGTATTTGATAACGTTCTTTTTCGGGGTTACGTGTGCGGTAAGAGCTACGATGAGAAGCGTTATAGCAGAACGGTTAACCTGCTAAAACTGTTTCTTAATCAAATTAAAGAATATCCAGATTTCAGTGTGACGCTCTTGCCGTTGGGGGACGGTTTTTTGATTTTAAAAAGGAAAAGCCCCGAAAGGGGCTAAAACTATATCCTGACTGGAACGATGTGTCTGTGAATTCCTAACTTTTGAGGTTCTATGCCTAAAGCCAATCCAACTAACTGAGGCAGGTGTAAAACAGGCATTTGGAAGTTTTCGCCAATAGCCTTCAACGCTCTTGACTGGTTTGCATCTAAGTTCATGTGGCACAGGGGGCATGGCGTTACCATTACATCAGCATTGTTATCTTTCGCATCTTTCAGGTTTAGACCGGTTAGTTTCATGGAAATTTCCGGTGCAGGCCAGAACCCATGAAATCCGCAACATTCCAGCCTTCTTGGTGCGTTGGCTACTTCTGCGCCTAAGGCTTTTATTATGTCTTCTAAGGAAGATGGGTTTTCCGAAGGTTCAAAACCTAATATATCTTTTGGTCTTACCGTATGGCATCCGTAGTATGGATATACTTTTAGTCCTTCAAGAGGTCTTTTTACCTTTTTCTTTAATCCTTCAACGCCGAACTCTTCTAACAAAACCCAGTGAAAGTGTTTAACGTCAACCGTTCCTTTGTATTCTAAACCTGCTTCTTTTAGGATTTCGTTGACCTCTTCTCTCAGGTCGTCATCGTTGTCCAGGTGATACTTTGCATTTCTTAAAACTAATAGGCAGGTGCTGCATACTGTTACTATATCTCTACCGGCTTTTTCTGCGTAGGCTAAGTTTCTTGCATTTACGGCTATGTCAAGAACGTCCTTTACTTCCTCTAAAACGCCAGCTCCACAACAGCTAAATTCTGGTAGCTCTATCATGTCCAATCCTAAAGCTTCTATAACTGCCGTTGTTGATTCGTATAGTTCTTTTGAAGCTCCTTTTGCTGCGCATCCTGGATAAAAGGCGTATTTCCCCATAGCTATTCAACCTCCATAGCTGCTTTCATAACTTTGCGGAGCGTTTCATGGTCCTTAATCGGTTTCATAAATGGTGAATGAGCTTTTCCTTTAAGAATCATCTGAATACCGATAGGCAGGTTCTCAAGGATTCCTTTGATACCTTTTGCCCTTAGAGGAAGCATAACCTCGTTGAGCATTCCGGATTCAAGCAGGGACTTATAGAAGGCGTAAACGTGTCTTGCGCCTGGATTATCTTTCAGTCCTGCTTCAATAGAGAGTCCTCTCAGTTTCATTATTGCGTCAACAGGTGCGACGTGTTTGGGGCAGACGTCTGCACACTTGTTACAGCGAACGCAGTTCCACATATCGTAAGCGTAGCCGATTTTTGCCCTTTCTTTTTTGAGAGCATCTCTTGGGTCAACGGCAAACCTGTAAACGCGTGCAAGGGGGAAAGGACCACCGTAGTTTTTGTCAAGCTTTGCTATACCGCAGACGGAGAAGCAGGTGGTGCAGAGGATGCAATCTGTTTGTTTATCAAATTTTTTAAGCTCTTTAGGATAAACTTTACTTTCTTCTTCAAGGGTTTCAGGGACGATTTCAGGGTCTGGTATCAGGTAAGGTTTCATTCTTTCCATTCTTTCAAGAGCGGAATCCCAGTCAACGATTAAGTCTCTAATTACCGTCATGTTGTCTAAAGGTTCTATCGTTAGCGTATCTGTTTTATAAATGTCAAGTTCGTTGAATACCTGCGTTTTACAGGCAAGCTTGGGGTATCCGTTGATTTTAACCGAACAGGAACCGCATATGGCGCTTCGGCAGAACGCTCTGAAAGAAAGGGTTGGGTCTACGTTGTCTTTTATATACTGCAGGGCTTCTAATATTGTCATTCCTTTGGGAACTTCTATTGTGAATTCCTGATAATATGGCTTTTCATCCTTTTGAGGATTGAACCTCTTTATTCTGAAGGTAACGTTCCTCTTTTCCATTCCTTCCTCCGTTAGTATTTCCTCTCTTCTGGCTGGAACTTGGTTATTCTCACAGGCTTCCAGCTTATCTCAAGTTCGCCGTCCTCTTTTCTCCTGATGATTGAATGCTTCAGGAAGTTTTCATCGTCTCTGTTCGGATAGTCTGTTCTTGCATGTGCTCCGCGGCTCTCTTTTCTCTCTAAAGCACCTAAAACGATTGTTTCTGCAACTTCCACCATATTTAAGAATTCAAGAGTCTGCTGCAAGTTTGTGTTAAAGACCATTTCGGTATCGTAAACTTTGATTTTCTTTGCTCTTTCTTTTATCTCTCTGACCTTTTCAAGAGCCTCTTTCATCTTTTTCTCTTCTCTAAATATTCCAGCGCCGTATGTCATTATGTCGCTTAACTCGTTTCTCAGTTCTACTAACTTTTCTGTGCCTTCGTTGTTAAAGAGCGCTCTGATTTTCTCTTCTTCAACTTTAACTGCACTCTCATCAAATTCAGCAAAAGATGTTTCGCTTACGTAATTTACTGCGTCCTCTCCAGCTATCTTTCCAAAGACTACTATATCAAGTAGAGAGTTACCACCGAGTCTGTTTGCACCGTGAACGGAGACGCAACCGCATTCGCCTGCTGCGTAAAGTCCTTTTATCTCTGTTCTTCCGTAAATGTCTGTATCTATTCCACCCATAGAGTAGTGGGCTGTTGGTCTTATAGGTATTGGCTCGTTTATGGGGTCAACGCCTTCAAAGTCTATTGCTAATTCTCTAATCTGAGGAAGTCTTTCAAGTATTTTTTTCCTTCCTAAATGCCTCAGGTCAAGGTAAACGAATTCGTTGCCTTCATCGTCTTTGAAACCTCTACCTTCCATTATTTCAGTTTCTATTGCCCTTGAAACCAAGTCTCTCGGTGCGAGCTCCATCTTTTCAGGCGCGTATTTTTCCATGAACCTTTCGCCGTTTTTATTTATGAGGTATCCACCTTCGCCCCTTGCACCTTCTGTCACGAGTATTCCTGTTCTTCTGAGTCCTGTTGGGTGGAACTGAACGAATTCCATGTCTTTCAACGGCACGCCTGCCCTTAAAGCCATTGCTGGACCGTCGCCTGTGTTACCTAAAGCGTTTGACGTTCTTTTCCAGTAAATTCTTGCGTGACCGCCTGTGGCTAAAATTACTGCTTTTGCTTTTATGCCGTGGATTTCTCCGGTTCTCAAATCTATTGCTACTACGCCGGCTATTTTTTCGCCGTTGTGAACGAGGGATAGGGCAAACCATTCGTTTAAAAACGTTACTTCGTTTTTCAAACATTGTTCGTAGAGAGTTTGAAGCATTACGTGTCCGGTTTTGTCCGCTGCGTAGCAGGTCCTTGGAAATGAAGCGCCGCCAAATGGTCTCTGGGCTATTTTTCCGTTTTCAAGTCTTGAGAATGGAAGTCCCATATGTTCCATTTCTCTTATTATTTTAGGTGCCATTTCGCACATTAGCTCTACTGCGTCTTGGTCGGCTAAAAAGTCACTTCCCTTTATTGTGTCGTAAGAGTGCTTTTCTGGGCTATCGGGGGCAACGTTGCCCAAAGCTGCGTTTACACCGCCCTGAGCTGCTCCTGTATGGGAACGGGTTGGAAATACTTTTGATAGAACGGCTACTTTTAAACCTTTCCTTTTACTCGTTTCTAAGGCTGCGTATAGACCGGCTCCACCTGCGCCTACTATTAGGATGTCAAACTGAAGCATTTTTCCTCCCTGAGGACTGTTGTTAGTGGTGGAAATGATAACATAAAGAGGTGGGGATTTTTAAAAAGATGTAAAAATTTTGTAAAAT